>CAZEZV010000066.1:0-16640 GCA_964516725.1 uncultured Phycisphaeraceae bacterium | reverse complement strand
TGGGCAGTTGTTGCGCAAGCGATGTGCATATTGATCCAACGAGCCGTGCCACCGACTACGGCTGCGCGTCGTCGGTGGAGATTTGCACAAACCGTGACGATTGCAATTAAGCGTTCAATTTCAGTGTGTTCTACAAGTGATTTTTTGATACAACCGAACACCGCCGACTTCGACCACCGACTACGCACAGCCGTAGTCGGTGGCATGAGGGTGAATAACCCGCGAACGAATCGAGGTTCGGTCCGAGTGGCTCAAAAGTCGGACTTGATTTCAGCCGATGTTCTCCGTAAGCCCTGCGTGCATCGCGCAGGGTGGGACGCTGTTGCATGGATGTGATGGCGGGCGTGGGTCGTTTGATTTTCCCGGAGCAATCGCATGTCGGTTCTCACACAAGAGCGTGAACAAGTCGTTACCGCGGCGATCCGCGAGATCAGCCACATCGCAACGCTCCCTGAAGTGACGGTGAAGGTTGTTGAGCTCGTCGAGAACCCCAAGAGCACGGCACAGGACCTGAACAAGGTCATCAGCACCGACCCGGCGCTGTGCTCGCGCATTTTGAAAGTTGTCAACTCGTCGTTCTATGGATTGCCGGGCCAGATCGGCAACATCAATCGGGCGATTGTGATGCTTGGCCTGAACGCGGTGAAGAACATCGCGATCGCGGCGAGCATGGCGAAGTTGTTCCGGGGTGGGGAAATCGGCCCGAACTTTTCGGGGCGTGAACTGTGGAGCCATTGCAACATCACGGCCGCGGGCGCGAAGATGATCGCGACGCACATCAAGCTGGGCCTGACGGACGAGGCGTTTCTGGGCGGCTTGATTCACGATCTTGGTTTGATGGTCGAAATGCAGTACGACCGCAACAAGTTGCAGGAAGTGTTGCGGCAGATCGGGCAGGACAGCGCGGGCACGCCCGCGTGCGACATGCTCGAGGTTGAGCGGGCGATCTTCAATGTTGATCACCAGGACTTTGGCGCAGGGCTGTGCGAGAAGTGGAAGTTCCCAAAGAGCTTTGCGTACGTGTGCGGATTTCACCATCGCCCCTTGGAGACAGACACGGAACACCGCATGCTGCCGGCGATCATCTACATCGCGGATCGGCTTGCGTGCGAGAGCGGACAGGGCTTCCGGGGCGACGTGTTTGACACAAAGATGGACGCGAACGTGCTGGACTTTGTGAAGCTGTCCAACGAGAAGCTGGAAGAGATTCGCAGGACGATCAAGGATCAGGCGAAGGAACTGGCGAACACGCTGGCATAACCACCTGCACAATTGGACAACAAGAATTTTGCAAGCACCGGCGGTCGGAGGAGGACCGCCGGTGTTTCGTTTTTGTGCGGATTCGGGTTCACGCGAAACTCCACTTCAGCACAGAGACACAGAGATCGGGAGGGGCAAGGAGAAGGTGATGAGAGAATGTGTGAGCGGCCGCTTCGAACGGAGTTTTCTCATCATCTCCTCATCTCATCCCCCTCTTGATCTCTGTGTCTCTGTGTCTCTGTGCGAGAAGCGAGTATTCAAAGGCGTCGGCTACTGCGTGGGCTGCGGTGCGGTCATCTTTGCGAGCGCCTTGTTGGCGATTGCTCCGCACACCCAGAGCACAATGAGCGAGAGGACGATGCCGCCCGCGACGAGCCACCAGGGTTTTTGCTTTGAGGCTTCACTGGCGAGTTGGTGTTGGAGTTGACTGCCCAGCCAGACGACGATCGCCGTGCGCGGGATCATGCCGATGAGCGTGCCGAGCATGTAGATCCACAAAGGGACGCGGACACTGGCGAGGACGAGGTTGGTGAGGGCGAAGGGGGTGAGCGGGACGCGCAGGAGCGTGACGATGCCCAGAGTTTTCGCGCTTGAGCCGCCAACGAGCGCGTCGCGGATGGTTTTCCATTTTTGGTTTTGAGCGAGGATGCGCTCCACGCGTGTTGCTGCGGTTGGCCTGGCGATGGCGTACGCGAGTAGTGCGCCGCCAAGAAACCCAAGCAACGCGGCGATGACGCCTTTAGTAAGGCCGAAGGCCCAGCCGCCCAGGAACGCGCAGACGTGGGTTGGGGCGATGGCGAGGCCCGCGAGTACTGCAAAGCCCAGCGCGTACATCGCGAGGCCTTGCGAACCGTGAGACTTGAGCCACTTGCCGACGGTGTCGACGTAGGTTGCGAGGGCGATGCCGCCCAGAGCGGGAAGAAACGAAGCGACGGCGGCTGCGACGCCGGCAGGGCCGAGGTCGGACACTGTCTTGGAGATGGAGTCGCCCGATTGAGCCGGGGCTTGGTTTAGTGGGTCAGCCGACATGGGGCGAGCGTAGGAACGGAGCGATCACTTGCCGCGACCAATGAGGAAGTAAAGGATGAGGCCAACAAGCGGCAGGAACAGCACGATGAGTATCCACAGGATTTTCATCGAGAGGGGCTTGCTGCTCTTGACGATGTCGACGACGGCGATGATCCAGAGGATGAGGTGGAGAAGACCCAGAAGACCGTATGAATTGCCTGGCATGACAAAACATATGCCTTCGCGGCGCGACGTCATGCGCGGCAAATCGCACACATACCTCTCGTATGCTTCGCATCGCTATGAAGACGATTGAGCCGCCTCCATCTGATGGTGCGCGATTGAGTGGGCGCGAGTTGGTGCGCGTGCGGCCTCACCTGCATCCGCGGCTGGCCTCATATTCGCCGCGGCGCACGTCGGAGATTCTGCATTTTGCAACACGGACTACCGCGACACGTCGATCGTGGATCATGTTGCTGCCGACGCTTGGAATTGGACTGATCGCGAGCGGCGTAATGCTGCCCGGCGTTCATGTGTTGTGGATTCTGGGCATTGTTGTGCTCGCGCTCGTGTTTCTGATCTTTCAATCAGACAGAGCAGCGTACAACCGCGCGATCAACAGCATGGCGTCGACGACGATCTGCACGAAGTGCGGGTATGACCTGCGGGGGGTGGAGATTCCAGAGAGCAGCGACGTGCGGTGTCCGGAGTGTGGGATGTTGCACTTTGTGAAGGCTTGGTATCAAGTGTGGTGAGAATTGTTCGCTCGCGCGGGTTGCTTGCGTTCGTCACGTAACCCGCTGGCGACGAGCCACCAAGCAGTTGTTGTTGCAAACGCGATCGGGATGAGCCACCAGCGAATAAGACCGTAAACGAGCCACCAGATCTTCCAGTAGGCAGGTTTGTTGGGATGTCGAGTGCTGTCGATTTGGTATGCGACGTGTTGGGCAACGATGCACAGTCCGATTGGAATCATCAGCCAGAGCAAGCACCAGCAAAGTCGCCCCAAACTGATTTTCGCGGAGACGTGGCGGAAACGAGCGACATTTGCAAGCGCTACAGCGACAAAGATGCATGCGACCGTCATAGACGGGATACTCACGAGCACATACTGAAGTCGAAACGGAGAGTAGTTGCTTATGAAATGCAGCGAAAGGATCAGGATCGCAAGGACCATCCATACAAACAACAGGGCGAAGGGGCGGCGTTCTCGATGTTGCGACTGAACAACGACCATCGAGGCCTGTGGCAATCCCGAGTCGTTCTGCATCCATCCGCATTCGGGACACGGTGCGTCAACAGGTATGCCCGACAAGTCGTAGCTGCACTTTTCGCACACGCCTGTGCGGGCGCGGTACTTGGCAGTTGCGATAGCGGCCTTGGCAATCGAAAGTGCCAAGGCGAGCACGAGCAAAACCAAGCAGATCGCGGGGTGGCCGACAATATCGACAAAGGTTGAAGTTGCCCAGGCAGGAATGGGATCGGCGGTCTCGGCGCCGGTCTCGTGCACGGACACGCGGAGCATGATGATCGGGGCGAATAGAGCCGCGACCGGGAACACGAGCCAACTAGACATGAGCCAGGCGCGCATGCCGGCGAAACGAGATGTTGGAAGCCCATTGGTTGTTTGTCTGAAGCGAATCGCAGCCGCAATCAGCGATGGCAAGAGCGAAGCGGAGCCAAACACAATCGCGGACACACTTGGTCCGGCTTTCAGACCGATTTCGATGCCGCGGAGGGTGCCAGACCAGCCCCAGTATGGCTCGTCGATGCCGGCGAGGGGGCCGCACAAAATCGCGGCCCCCAAGAGCCACCAGCCCAAGATTCCAAGAAGACAAATCGTGAGAAAGCGAGCGGATTGAGTCCACTCTTCATACGCGACGAGAAATGAATCCCTGCGTTTTCTTTCAACACTCATACCCCGACTCCACAGAGTGAATTGGGATCGTGGTTTACAACCTACTCGCCGCCAAACTCGCCAATTCACTGCGCTCGCTCTTCGCCAGCGTCACATGCGCGAACAGGTGCAGGCCTTTCATCTTTTCGATGGCGTAGGCAAGGCCGTTGCTGCTGCTATCCAGGTATGGGTTGTCGATCTGGCCGATGTCGCCTGTCAGGATCAGTTTGGTCCCTTCGCCGACACGGCTGGCGATGGTTTTCACTTCGTGGGGTGTCAGGTTCTGGGCTTCGTCGACGATCATGAACTGGTGGGGGATGCTGCGGCCTCGGATGTAGGTGAGGGGTTCGAGGACCAGTTTGCCGTCGGCCATGAGTTTTTGGACGCGTTGTTCGGCTGAGTGACTATCGGCGTGGCCCCCCCCGCTGCCATTGCTGCCTCGTTCGCCTGCGCTTGCGGCGCCGCGGGTGCTGAGGAGGTAGGTGAGGTTGTCGAAGATGGGCTGCATCCAGGCGGTGAGTTTTTCGTCCTTGTCGCCCGGGAGATAGCCAATGTCGCGCCCCAGCGGCATGATGGGGCGGGCGACGAGGAGTTTGTCGTAGCGTTCTTCGGCGAAGACCTTGGACATGCCCGCGGCGAGCGCGAGGAGGGTCTTGCCCGTGCCTGCGCTGCCCAGCAGCGTGATCATCTTGATGTCTTCGTCGAGGAGGACGTCCATCGCCATCGTCTGCTGCACGTTGCGGGCCATGATGCCGAAGACGGGTTTACGCGGGCCGGTGACGGGGATGACGTGCTGAGTATCGCCCAGGCGACGACCAAGGCCGGTGTGGGTTTCGTCGGACTTGTCTTTCAGGACGACGAATTGGTTGGCGAGCAATTCGTTGGTGTAGGTCGATCCATCTTCAAGTTCTTCAGTGAGGGCGGGCTCGAGTCGCGGGAGTTCGATGAGGCGATCTCGGTAGAGTTCGTCGATCAGCGAGCTTTCGACGCTTGCGTTGATGAAGCCGGTGTAGAGGCGGTCGGCATCGACTTTCTGGTTGGTGAAGTCTTCGGTCTTGATGCCCAGCGCGTCGCTCTTGATGCGGGCGGAGAGGTCTTTGGTGACGAAGACGGTGGGCAGGCCCTGCTGAAAGAGATGCAGCGCGACAGCGATGATGCGGTTGTCCGGCGCGTCTTCGTGGATTCCGGCGGGGCGCGGGTAATCAGCGACATCGATCTTGACGGTGCCCGTGTTGCCGTCCGGGCCAGCGCTGAAGGCGCCGCGCGAGGGTGCGGGCAGGTCGCCCCAGTTGACGCCATCGCTGAGTTTGCCCAGGGCACGCAGGCGATCAAGGTTGCGGATCGCGCCGCGGCTGTTGCGGCCCAGATCATCATCCTTCCGCTTCATCTTGTCGAGTTCTTCGATGACGGTGAAGGGGATGACGACGTGGTGTTCCTTGAAGACGAACATCGCGTCTGGATTGTGCAGCAGGATGTTGGTGTCGAGCACGAAGTACTTGACGAGATTCTCGCTCTCGGCGCGCTCGCTTTCGCGCGCGGCGGCACGGGGCTTGTTTGCCTTGGAACGCTCTTGCGAACTGCCCGCGACGCTGCCCTTGCCCGGGTCCTTGGAAGAGCCGCCGGGTTTCATTTTGGTTGGCATAGGTTGTTTGCTGGCTGGTGCGATGGTCGCGCGCGAGTTTCGGCGACCTGCTCTTTGCTCCTCCGTGAGCGATGTGTGGTGCTGAAGTGCCGGCTCCGCCTGCACGTGTGAGGCCATGCGGTCCTTTCTACTCTGGGAAGGGTGTCCCAGTTCTGTTGGCTGGCGACGATGCACATCCTGTGTTTCGGCGCAAATCAAGCCAAGATTCATCTCTCGATACTCAATTCTCGGGCCAATGGTGCGCGAAACCACAGAACTTTGCGCTAGAAACGTGTGAATGGTTCCTCATTTTGGGAGAGAGAGGGTGGGGAATTGTGAGACGCGAGGTCAGAGAACCATGCGTGTGGGGTGAGGTTCGCGAGCTGGTGCGGACACGCCAGAGCATTTCGCGGCAGAGCAACGGGGCGAATTTGTGGAAAGACTGTCGGAGACCGTGCGCGAATCGACGCGTGATTTCGTCTTCGCACAAGTCGATGTCGAGTGAATCAGTCCGCGCTGATGCTCTTGGGACCTTCCTTGCCCGCAACACGCTCCATATAGCCTTTGCCCTTGCGTTCGTACTTGGTGAAGCCCATGCGTTCCAAGTTCTTGTTGGAGAGCGCGCCCTTGCCCTTGATGTCGCTCCACTTGCCGGCGATGTTCGGTGCGACGATGGCGCGGCGGCAGGGCTTGCCGGTCTGTGGCTGCTTCGCGAGCGCGTCTTCCTTCATGGATTGGACGACTTCAAAGGTTTCGCCCGTCGGCTTGCCGTCTTTTCCGAGAACTTCGTACACATACGTTGGCATGTGTCATGGTAGGGTTAGGGTGTGAGGCGGTGGATCGGTTGGTGGTTTTGAGTGTTCGCCGCACGGCCTCTCCTGGGCGCACTAGTGTTTGGCGTGAAGACCAGTTATCCCAAAGAGAAGATCAAGATCGTCCTCCTCGAAGGCGTCCACCCGCGCGGTGTACAGATGATGAAGTCAGAAGGCTTCAGCGTCGAGTCGTTGCCCGCCTCTCCCGACGAAAGCAAACTCCTGAAACTCGTTCAGGACTGCCACGTGCTCGGGGTTCGCAGCAAGACTCTGGTGCCCAAGCACGTCCTCGACAATGCCCCCAGACTGCTCGCAATAGGCTGTTTTTGCATCGGAACGGACCAAGTTGACCTTGGATATGCCCGCGAGCGGGGTGTGCCTGTTTTCAACGCGCCTTTCAGCAACACGCGCTCGGTCGCGGAACTCACCATCGCCGAGATTGTCATGCTCACGCGACAGGTTTTCACGAAGAGTCAGATGATGCATCAGGGCGAGTGGGATAAGTCCGCCGCGGGCTCGCATGAAGTGCGAGGCAGAACGCTGGGCATCGTGGGGTACGGACACATCGGGAGCCAGGTGAGCGTGCTCGCCGAAGCGATGGGCATGCGCGTGCTGTTTTGTGACATCGTCTCCAAAATGCCCCACGGCAATGCCAAGAGCGTGCGAACGCTGGCTGAACTGCTCAAAGAGAGCGATGTCGTCACACTGCACGTGCCTGCGAACGACTCCACCAAGGACATGATCGGGGCGAAGCAATTGAAGATGATGAAGAAGGGTGCCCTGCTCATCAACAACGCGCGGGGGAGCGTGGTTCAGATCAGTGCGTTGGCGCAGGCGCTCAAGGATCAACACATCGCGGGCGCCGCGCTCGACGTGTTTCCGTATGAGCCTGCGAGCAAAGGCGAAGTGTTCGAGAGTCCTCTGCGCAGCATGCCGAACGTCATCCTGACGCCGCACATCGGCGGAAGCACGGAAGAAGCACAAGAGACCATCGCAATCGACGTTGTTGACAAGCTGTTGAAGTTCGTCAACGTGGGAACAACAACCGGCGCGGTGAACGTGCCTGAGGTTGAACTCTCATCACAAGGACTGTTCGCGTTTGACAGCGGCGGGTCAACGGACGACGACACCGCAAGGGTGCCTAAGTCCCACAGAATACTGCACTTCCATCGCAATGTGCCGGGGGTCTTGAGCCAGGTCAACGGTTCGATCGCGAAGCTCGGCGTGAACGTGTCGGCGCAGTCACTGCGAACCAACGAACAGATCGGATACCTCGTCCTGGATGTTGATCCATCCGACGCCGGGGCGGTGCGGAAGCAGTTGCTCGCAATCAAGGAGACGATCCGGGTGCGTGTGTTGTGGTGACGGTGCGTTGCTCGCGCGTCGCGAGTGGTGTGTGGGCGAGCCACGTGAAGCGCGAATCGCGCTCTTGAGAACGATGTCGAAGCGATCAAGTACGTTGAAGCGATGCTCGCGCTTCATCGTCGCTGATGATCGATGATCCGCGCAACAACACACTCGAAAGCGCGCTTGCGTGGCACTCAACAAGCGCGGGAGAGAAAAAATTTCACATGTTGTTCACATTTTTTCACATTTGTGCAACACAAAGTGCCTCACTTCCGATATGCTGTAACGGTCACGTGAGTTGTGCGCGGTTTCGCAGTGTTGCGGTTCGTGTGCGACTCGTCAGTACCAAGGAGTTTTTATCATGGCCAAGAAGGCAAAAAAGAAGGGCAAGAAGAAGGCATCCAAAAAAGCGACCAAGCGCTAATTCGGAACTTTTTTCTCCCAGCCGCATCGTGATTGACCAAGTTTGACTGAGCAAAGGCTTTTGCTTTTCCCCTCAAGCTCGCTCGTCGGACCAAAGCCCGTCCAGGCGCGACACGCTTTCGAGTGATGTTGACGCCGGCCCTGACCGCTGAGTGTTCGCGAAAGTGAACCTCGCGAATGGTTGCCAGAGGATGGTGCGAGTCGACGAAGCCCACGAATCGCGGAGATGAATGACCTGACGCGGGGCCCGAAACGGCCCCGCGTCGCTTTTTGTGCAGAATGACAGTCGCACAACCATTGTGTTCTGGTTGTGTTTGGCGGTTTGTGATTTGTAGTTCCGGCTAGCCTCAGCACGGGTGTATATATAGGTAATGACCCAGCCCTTATTGAGAATCCCGCATGCGATACATCGGACCTGAGCAAGGCTTCGAGCCAACGCCGGGATCGTCCGAACGCGCGGCCGTGAGTATCCGTATCCGTTGCTGGCGCGAGATGCCTTGGTTTGACAAAGTTGTGACCAGTATTTTCGCCCGATTTGGCGATCACGCGCATCAAAGGGACGAATCAATAGAGGGGATCAGTATTGCCGGGTCTGTCGGCATCTGAGTTTCTGGCGGGCCCGCCCCCTCCGACCCCCCGACCCTGCAACGATTGGTAAGAGATGTCTGAACCCTACGACGCCAACCCGCGCGACCCAACGACAACGACACCGTTGCAGTCATCGGCGGTCGAGACTGATGCATCGAGCGCACATTCAGTGGATGATTCGAAGTCTGGTTCCGGGATGTCGTCCCTGTCCGACACGATCGCTCGCCTTCGCTCAGCGATCAAACTGCAGTTGCTGGTTTCCCGCGTCGGACTGATCGCTGCGGCGTACATCGGAGCGATGGTGCTGGGTGGGGTGGTGGATTATCTGCTTCGCTTCCCGGCGGCGCTGCGATCTGTGGCGTGGATCAGCGCGGCGGGGTTGCTGGCGTATCTGATCTGGAAAGTGCTGCTGCCGATCCTGCGGTTTCATCCGTCGGACACGGACCTGGCGCTGCGGCTGGAAAACACTCCCGTGGGCAAGGAGCGAGGGTGGCAGGGGCTGTTGGCCTCGGGCCTTGAGTTGTCGAAGAACAACTCGCTGCCGGGGGATGAACGACTGGCACGCGCGGCGACGGAACTTGCGGGTGATCGGTTTGCGAGTGCTCGCGTGCAGGTGCTGCGGTTGCTGGATCCCAGCGACTTGCGCCGCAGTCTGATGTTCGGAGCGCTCGCCGCGGCAACCATCCTTGGGCTTTCGTTCGCCGCGCCTGAGTATCTGCGGATCGGCACTCGCCGCGTGTTGTTGCCATGGGTGGACACGCAGTGGCCCAAGCGCACGGGTGTGATGATGGCAAGTAAGCCGATCGCGCATCCCTTGGGGACGGCACTGCCGCTTCGGGCGGTACTGACAAAGAGTTCACGTTCCGTTGAGAAGACGCGGGTCGAAGCGACCTATCGGCTGATGATTGATAAGAAAGAAGTCGCGACGCAGCGGGCGTTGCTGACGCCACAAGGGAAAAAGGGAACGGTCGACGTCGGGATTGGCGCGCAGCCCATCGAGGGCGACTTGTTCGAGCGGCTGATTGACGTGCAGGCGCTGCTGCCCAGCGATCGCGCGGCGTGGGCGGGCAAGGACGTGTCGCTGGAGTATTGGTTCACGACACGCGACGATGAGACTGAGCGATGGAAGGTTGCGGTGGTTGAACCGCCCGCAGTGGCGGGTGTGAAGGTGATCGTGACACCTCCGGCGTACCTGGAGCAGGTTGGTGATGCGCTTGCCGGTGTTGTGCGGGGCGAGATTGATGCCGGGAACGGACTGGATGGGCGTGCAGATGTTGGGCCGATCCTCGCTGGCTCGCGCGTGCGGATTGAGATGAACTTGAACAAGCCATTGCCCAAGCCAGACGCGGCGGACGGCGAATGGGTTGCGCGAACGCTGCCGGGATTTTCTGAACTCCCGATTCTCAGCATGACGCTGAGCGAGCAGCAGTGGGCGTTTGATCTGGTGCCGCAGTCGAGCATTCGCACGAATATTGTCCCCAAGGACAAGTTCGGGATCGGGGCGCGAGAGGAAGCGTCCTTGCGGCTTGAAGTGATTGAAGATCGCCCGCCGACTGCGGCGATTGTTGAGCCGCCCCAGGACGAGAGCGTGCTGGCGACGGCGCAGATCCCGGTGATCGCGGAAGGGCGCGATGACGTGGCGGTGTGGCGGACGGGGTTGTGGCAGCAGGTCGCGAAGGTACCCGCCGAGTCGGTTGGTGCGCCGGCGGAGGCGGCGGGCGAGCCGAGCGAACTCAAGATCGTGAGTCGGGATGACGGTGCAGTGCCTGTGCCCACAGATGAGAATGAAGCCGACGACAAGTCCAAGGATGCAAAGCCAGATATCCGCACGCTGCGTGTGACGCAGACGGTTGACCTGTCATCGCTGGCGTTGTCACCTGGCGATGAGGTGTGGCTGAATGGCCGGGTGGCGGATGCACGCGGGGCGCTTGGGGCCGATGTCGGCGATAACCCCAACGAGACAACGGTGGCATCGCCGACGCGCCGGCTCAAGATCATTTCAGAGAGCCAGCTTGTCGAGCAGGTCCGGGCGGAGTTGGCTGGGCTGCGCGATGCGGCGCGGCGGTTGGAGCAGGACCAGCGGGCGCTGAGTGAGCAGAGGCCCGCGGCGACGGAAGAGGCGAATATCGAGAACTCGCAGCAGGCGGCTCAGGCGCAGGCCGGGAAGCAGCAGTCGATTTCCGAGCGGGTGCAGCCCTTGCGGGACTCGCTGGAGCGATTGGCGAAGCGAGCCGAGCGGAATTCAATTTCGGATACCGCGCTGCGGGGCGTGCTGAGCGATGCAAGTGAAGCGGCGGACGCGGCGCAGCAGGAAACCAGCAAGGCGACGGAAGCCCTGAAGCAACTTTCGACGGAGCGGGATGCGGGCGCGCGAGATCAGGCGTCGCAGGCGACACAGCAATCGCAGGAACAGGCGCAGCAGGAACTGGCGAACTTGTCTGACATGCTCGGGCAGAATGATGATGGGTGGACAGTGCGCCGGCAACTTGAGCAGTTGCTCAGCGACCAGCGCCAACTTCGCAACCAGACGGCTGCGGCTGGCAGTGAGACCGCCGGGCAAGACATGGAGGAGTTGACGCAGAAGCAGAAGGAAGACCTGGAGCGTCTCGCGCGTCGACAGGCGGAACTTTCGCAGCGGGCGGCGCAGGTCTTGGATCAGGCGCAGGAGCGGGCGGCGCAGCTCGAAGAGAACAAGAGTGCTCAGGGCCAGGCGATGCGCGAAGCCGTGCAGCGGGCGCGGGCGCGGCAACTCGCGCAGCGTCAGCAGCAGGCGAGCAATCAAATCAAGCAAAACCAGACGGGCGGGGCACAGCAGAGTCAACAGGACGCGGAGAAGGCGCTGGAAGAGGCGCTCGACGCGCTGGATGATGTGCAGAAGGCCAAGGATGAGCAGTTGCGCCGCGTGCTGGCGGACATCATGCAGTCGCTGGAGCAATTGATCGCGCGTCAGCAAGGCGAAATCGACAAACTCGCGGAAGCGATCGCCGGAAATCCGGCGAAAGACCTTGATAAGGCGATGGTTTCGCTCCAACAGAACACGCTGGGTGTGCTGGACAAGATTCGCAAGGAAGCCGAGGAAGCGACCAAGCTGGCGGGGCTGGTCGAGGCGGCGAGCGAGTCGCAGGCTGGCGCGATAGTCGCGCTGCGGGGAGAGCCCGCGGACTTGCCAAGTGCGGATCAGCAAGAACGCGCCAGCTTGCAAAAGCTGAAGGAAGCGGTGGAGGAGGCGAAGAAACTCGATGAGGACGCGCAGAAACGAGACGATGATCGCGTGAAGCGCGAATTGCGGAAGTTGTATGCAGAGGCTCTGGAACTCGAGACGCAGATGCGCGGGGACGCGGCGAAGTTGCTGGGTGTCGAGGCGTCGCGCAAGACTCGGATTCAGGCTCGGGCGATCGGCGAGGAGCAGGAGAAGTTGCGGCAGCGCGTGGAAGAAATGCGCTCCAAGACGCAGGACCTCAAGGACGCGAAGGTGTTTGATTACGCGCACACTCGCCTCAACAAAGCAATGAGCGACGCGGCGACTGTGCTGCGGGGCGGCGAAGTCACGAGGGCGTCGGATCGCAATCAGGCTGCTGCCGCGGCGGTTCTTCGGAGTCTGGTCGAAGCCCTGCGCGAGAACAAGAAGCAGGAAGACGACCTTCAAAACGCCGGGGGCGGCGGTGGGGGCGGTGGCGGCGGAGGTCAGAAGCCCAAGGCAATTCCCGAACTTGCCGAGTTGATGCTGCTGCGCGGCATGCAGCAGGAGGCGGCGGATCGGACGAGGACGCTTGCCGAGAGCGGGGAGGACGCGGAAGAGTTGGAAGCCGTGTCGCAGTTGCAGGATGAACTGGCGAAAGAAGCCGAGGCGCTGCTCGAGAAGTTGAAGCAGGATGGTGGGGGCGAGCCGGATATAGACGTGAAGCCGATGGACGACAAGGGCGAACCGCCCGCGAAAGTCGAACAACCTGCGGACGAACCGGGTACTGATGAGAAGAAGGATGATGGCACGGGAGAGCCGCAATGATTCAGCGAGTTGTCAACTTGATGTGGGCGTGTGGCGTCGCGGTGGGTGCAGCGATGTCGCAGTCCGCGCAAGCGTTGCAGCAGTCGCCACCGCCGGCAGAACAATCTAAGAAAGAGCAGGCCAAGCAGGAGAAGCCCAAAGACGACAAGCCGCAGCCCAGCAAGGATGAGCAATCGTTGGACGAATTGCTTGGGCTTGAGAAAGACAAGAAAGACGGGGGCGACGCGAAGCCTATTGACCAGAAAGAAGTGACCAAGCCTCCGCAGGACGCCGCGCTGGAGCGGGCGCTCAAGCCCGGCGAAGAGCGCGACGACTTCAAGCAGGCGGTGGACATGATGAAGGAGACGTCGGACCGGATGGTGTCAAGCAAGGATGTTGGGCTGGACACGCAGCGACTGCAGGAACAGGTGCTGCGGAAGCTTGACAAGATGATTGACGACGCGCAGAAGAATCAGGGGAAGAAGTCAAAGCAGAAGCCGCAGGATCAGCAGCAGGATCAGCAACAACAGCAGCAACAGCAGTCGTCGCAGAGCAAGCCATCGAGTCAAACCGGCAAAGAAGCGAAGGGCGGCGATGTTGCTCAGCAGAACGCGCAGGCGAACACGGTTGCGGGCGGCGCGGAGGCGGCGTGGGGTGGGTTGCCGCCGCACGTGCGCGATGCGTTGATGCAGGGGTTGTCGGATCGGTTCTCGACGAGTTACCAGAGGTTGACGGAGGAGTATTACAAGAGGCTGGCGAGCCAGGAACGGGTGCAGGGGGGTTCGGGCAAGCCGGAGAAGCCGTGAAAGACATTCTCACCGCGGAGGACGCAGAGAGCGCGGAGAAAAGAGAAAAGAGAGCACAGAAACGCAATCGTGAAATGAAAGCGGTGTGAGTCGAGATTGTGAGCGCGCTTCGGCGCAGGGGTGAGTGAAAGTTTTTTGATGAGCATAGTTGAAACCATCACGATCGGCGCGTTGATGATGCAGGCGCAAGGAAACGGCTTGGCCGAGCACGCGGCGCCGCAGCCTGTTTCAGAAGTGACGCAAGACGCGTCCGCGATATCGCGAGTTCTCGCCGCGTCGGACGCGTTGGAAAAACAGCGAGCGGGCGCGGCCCAGATTGACTGGCGCCGCGTGCGAGAACAAACACTGAGCGATGTGCTTGGTGCCCCGGCGTGGCTGTTGCAGGGTGGGCAGGTCGCCGAGGAAGCGCCCGGGAACGCTCAGTCGGCGCAGAACAACCCGATTGAAAATGAGATGTCGCCACAACTCGACCGCGCGGTGACGCGCGGCTTGGCGCGGCTCGCGGCGATGCAGCGGCCCGACGGTTCGTTTGGCGAGCCGCAATTTGGGCGATCGGTCGCGGTCACAGCGCTGGCTTGCCTTGCGTTCATGGCAGATGGAAACCTGCCCGGGCGCGGGGCGTATGGCGAACAAGTCGCGAAGGGGCTTGAGTACGTCTTGAAGTCGAGCACCGAGTCGGGCCTGCTCGCCACTGACAGCTCCAACAGCCCGATGTACGGGCACGGCTTCGCGACGCTTTTTTTGGGCGAGGTCTACGGCATGACGCAGGGCGGGAGCGACACCGAACTTGCGGATCGAACACACAAGGCGCTGGTCCGCGCGGTGCGATTGATCGAGGGCACGCAGAACAGCGAGGGCGGCTGGCGATACAACCCGGTGCCGTTTGACGCGGATACGAGCGTGACGATCTGTCAGATCATGGCGCTGCGCTCGGGGCGCAACGCTGGGCTTGAGGTGTCCAAGGCTGTTGTCGACAAAGCCGTTGAGTATGTGCGCGGGTGTCAGAACGCCAACGATGGCGGCTTTCGATATCAGATGGTGCCAGGACCCAGCGCGTGGCCTCGCTCCGCCGCGGGCGTTGCGAGCTTGCAGTATGCGGGCATCTATCAAGATCGCGCCATCGACAGCGGGATGAAGTACCTCGTGGATACTGCTTTGCCCGGTCAGGGCAACCCGAACAACCAGATTCACTACAGCTACGGCATGTACTACGGCGTGCAGGCGGCGTTTCTGGCGGGCGGCTCGAATTGGGCGACGTGGTGGCCCGCGGCGCGGGATGAACTCATGGCCAATCAAGAGGCGGACGGGAGTTGGTCCGATAGCGGCATCGGTGAGGAATATGGCACGGCGATGGCGCTGATAGTCCTGCAAATGCCGAAGCGGTACTTGCCGATATTCCAGAAGTAAGGCCTCATTGTGTACGTCGTTGTGCAAGTGGTTGAGTGTGGTGGCTTTGGGAGCGTGTGACACACCGAAGCCTTCCCTCACGGTCGGGCTGCAGGTGCATGCCGGAATTATGACTCACCGATTTGTTTCAACTCGCGGCCAACAAAGCGCGGGGTGTCGCGTACAGAAGGGTGTGCGTACGCGAATGAACTCCATTGTGGCAATAGTGGCGACCGTCGCGGGACTTGCAATGAGCGTGCCAGCGGTTGCGTCGCAGGCAGAGGCAAAGACCGAGCGCGAGGCGTTGCTTGAGCGCGTTGTGCTGGATGAAAAGCTTGAAGCGACGACAGTGCGTGTGGTGTCGATGAGCGAGTCGGAGTTTGTTGGCCGCACCAGCGAAGGCAAGATGCTGCGGATGCCTGCGGACAGGGTGCTTGCGATTGTGCCGGGGCTGCGCGTTGGGAGGCCAGAGCGCCAAGCGGTGCGGAACACACCGCGGGGCGTGTTTGCGCGGACGGGTTTGGAGCCCGCAGAGCAGAACTTTGGATTGCTGCTGCTTACGGATGGCCAGACATTGGCCGGTGGGCCCGTGTGGAACTTTTCGACGCTGGAGGCGCTGCACGAAGCCATGCCCTGGCAGTCGCAGACGCTCGATCGGATAGTCGTGCCGCTAGAGCAGGTGAGCGCAGCGTTGCTGCGGGACCGGGAGCTTGAGTGGCCCGCGGTGTCGTCAAACGACGTGGTCGTGCTCAAGAACAACGATATTGCGCAGGGATACGTGGACGTGCGGTTTGAGCCGGGCGATCGCGACGTATCGATTCTTGTCGAGGGCGAGGGTGGCAAGGTTCGCAAAATCGCGCAGCGACGCGTGGTGAGCATCTTCTTGAGCAACCCGACCAATCAAGAGGGCGGCGCGTGGGTGTGGCTCGCCGATGGTTCAACACTGCGAACCACCGGCGTGCAGTTCGGGCTTGACATGCAGGGGACGTTTAAGTCTGTGTTCACGCCTTCGATGCTGCTGGGCAAGGACGCGGGCGACGCAGGCACAGAACTCGCCCAAGAAGTCAAGTCCATCAACTTTGAAGTTGGAGGCGTACACGCGTACGCGCCTCGGCGCGAGGCACTTGCGCCGCTCGCGAAAGTGCCTTTGAAAGTGCAGGCGACAGATTCGGGCCGGCGGTGGACGACGCCTCCGATCGTTGGTGATCCGGTCTCCGCACCACTTTGTGCAGCGGACATCGAGTTACCCGGCCCTATGAGTGTGACGTGGACCATGCCGGCCCTCGCGGTGCGGGTTGCGGGCGTACTGGAGTTGCCCGAGTCCTCGCGCGTGTGGGGTGATTGCAACGTGACGGTTCTCTCGGGCGATGGCACAAAGTTGTTTGGAACGCGGCTGAATGCGGAGAAGCCGACCGCGTCGTTCAATGTTGTTTTGCCTTCCGGAAACCAGTCGCTAACGGTGCGCGTCGATGCAGGAGAGAACGGTCCCATCGAGGACCGTGTCTTC
>CAZEZV010000065.1:0-16673 GCA_964516725.1 uncultured Phycisphaeraceae bacterium | reverse complement strand
GGTTGACCTACTCCTCCGGCCCCGCCGCGGTCCCCCACAGCGGCCCGACCTCATACTTGTTCTCATACCACGCGTTCGTATTCCGTCGCAGCTCCAGCAGAAACCCCATGCACGTCAGCTTGTCCGCCTGAATCCACAGCGTCAGCGCGTTTGGCGAAGTCTCCAACCGATCAATCACCAACCCATTCCGCTCCGCCAGCGAAGTCGCCGCCGCCCTCACTATATCAGCAATCGCCGGGTCACCCAAAGGCTTCCCCGACAACGCTCGCAGCCGCACAACGGAAACTTCACTCATGATTGAGCGTACGAGCATGACCGGGTCGATGTTCCCAACATGCAGCCCGACCGTAAGGGAGCGGCTTGCTTTCGTGCCTCATAGACGCTCAGAGTTCAAACCACTCATCACGTGAAACACAAAGCCTCCATCCTCATCGCCCTCTGCCTCATCGCCACGATCGCCACAATTGTCTGGAGCCTCATCCGCGACCACAAGCGCGAACAGCGAATGGCCCTGCTCACGACAAAGAACGCAATCATCGACCCCGCCGCCGTTGCAGCCGCGGCTCGGACCATGAAGTTGATCACAGTCCAGGTCGCAACCAAAGTCCGCGTCGAAAAGAACGTCGACAGCATCCTCTTCGGCGAAGGCAAAACCGCCGTCGAAACCCCCGTCGTCGTCAACTTCGGCACCGACCTCTCCAAACTCGAAAGCAAAGGCGTCGAAGTCCTGGGCGCGGGCGAAGGCGCACGCGTCCTCGTCCGCGTCCCCCGCCCCACCTGCGTCGGCGTCAGCGTGATCGGCGACGCGACAACCACCAGCGTCGAAAAAAGCTGGCGCCGCTTGGGCTGGTGGTCCGGCGATTCGCAGATGAAGGACGCAAAGCTCGAAGCCTTCAACGAAGCCAATCGCCTCCGCATGCAGCCGATCGAAAAATCTCTCACTCAAGACGACCGCAAAAAAGTCGAATCTATGACCCGCGAACAAATGGCGACGCTCATCAAAGTCATCGTCGGCGAAGGCATCGACGTCGAAGTCAGGTTCGAGGGCGAATGACGCGTACCACGCTGCATCGCCGTGATGCCATGATGCCATGATGCCGCGCTCTGCCTCATGCCTTCTTTCTCTTCAAACCCACTTCACCCCTCATCCCCCTCCTGATCTCTGTGCCCTGCATGTAGCCCGACCGTCAGGGAGCGGCTTCTTATCGCACACACGCTCGCTCTACTCGTCCGTTTCACCGGCATCGTCTTCCTTCACCTCCCGCGAAACCTTATACGACTCCGTCAACCACCCATACAAGTCCCCGCCCCGACTCCTCTCATCAACAAACGGATACGTCGGATTCGTGGGCGACACCCACACGCGAGTCTTTGGACACACCGCCGGCGGCCGCGACACAAGCAAATCAACCCCGCTCCGCGCACCCCAAGCATCCGGCAACACCAACGTAAACCGCCGCACATCCTCCCTCAAGTGCTCAATCAAAATGTTCGCCCGGCTCTGCTCCTCAGGCAAATGCCCCGCAATCCGTTGAGGCCATTCCACAAACGCCACCGACCCAGCCGCAGCCTGCGCACTCTCGCGAAACAACCGATCCCACCCCAAAGGCTCCAAGTCCTCCGAACTCGTCAACCGATACGCGTCAATATGCGCCACGCGATCGATTCGATCAGCGCGCTTGCCGTCCGTGACAGCCATCGCCGGGATCGGTTTCTTCCGCGATGCCGCGAGCGCCTCCGGTGCAGCCGAACGCTCAATCGGATACACATGCACAAACACAAACGTCGGACTCGCCACCAGCGACTGATCCCCACCCAGCGCCTCCACAACCCCCCGCACAAACGTCGTCTTCCCGGCCCCCAGTTCCCCCGTCAAAGCAACCACATCCCCCGAACGCAAAACACTCGCCAACCCCTGCGCAAGCGCACGCGTCGCATCAGTGCTGACAAGATCAAACGAAGCACGAAGCATCACAAACAGTAGAGACCAAACATGCAGCCCGACCGTCAGGGAGCGGCTTGCGTGCGACGTTGAATGCCAGCCCCGCGAATCCACCCAACAATGAAGCGAAAGCAGGTATCGAATGCGATTCGCGAGGTCATATTGGAACGTGCTGCGGCGGTGGGAGCGTCGTGTGCTTGTCACGTGCGTCGCTGTGATTTCTCTCGTCCTGACCGTCTTCGCGTGGTCCTTCTGGGACAATGTAGCTCTTTACCGAATGGGCGCAAAGAGAGATTTTCTTTGTTCGACTCGATTCGGTCGAGTAACAGTGCAGTCGATGCAGCTACAGATGCAAACCTCCGCAGGGGTTCACTGGAGTTTCAGGAGGTTGCGTCAAGGCAAACAGTACTTATGGCCAACGCAGTTGAGGTTTTGGATGCCAAATGCATATCGCGGCATTGCGTCTGGCATCTCGTTTCCGATTCCATATCTGGCAATTCCTCCGTTGTTTGTTTGCGGCATCATTGCGGTTCGCGCACGCCGCCGGATTCCTCCATCCGACGGCATTCCGCGCTGCTCAAAATGTTCATATCCACTCGGAGCAACTCAGCAGAGATGCCCGGAGTGTGGTCTTGCGACGCAATCAGCACAGCACGCTCGCGTGGAATCATGAGCGAAGCACGTTCGTGTCTTGCGTTCACTCGTCACAACGACTCCCAAGCACACGAATCAATTATCATTGGTGATCCCAACCCAGTTTCTCACCAGAAATCGTTGACCCATTCTCCAACCGCAAAATGCACGCCGCCTCATCCTCACTCACCCGCGCCCGCGCAACCCCAATCCTCCTCACCCCCGTCCCACTCCCCCCACACACATCACCGACTTCCGCGCCAATCTGCGCATTGCCCGCCGCAAACACCAACTCATAATCCTCCCCATCCCCCATCGCCCGCATCACGTCACTCACATGCTTGGCCAACGGCACCCTCCTCGCATCAATCTCAATCACAACGCCCGAAGCCCTCGCCAGCCGCGCCGCATCCATCCCAAGCCCATCACTGACATCCATCATCGCATGCAACTGATCCCCCAGCGTGTCCGCCAGCCACGCCGCTTCCTTCAGCCGCGGCGTAAACGTCAAGTGCTTCCCGCCCCCAACAAACGGAAACTCCGCCGTCGCGTCTTTGAGAAACGACCCGCCGATCGTGCCCGTCACGTAAATAAAATCACCCGAGCGCACCCCCGAGCGCAGCACCGGTCCGCGAATCGCATGAGGCTTGCCGATCACTGTCACCGTCAGGTGCAGCGGCGAGTCCTCACGATTGCTGGTTGCAATGTCACCTCCGACAATCGGACACGCGAAGGAATCACCAACATCATGAACCAAGTCCACAAGTTGCTTGGACAACGCCTGCGAAAATCCCTTCGGCAGCGTCGCGGCCACAAGCGCACAGATCGGCGTCCCCGCAGTCGCAGCAATATCCGATAACGGCCGCGTCAGTGCCTTGCGAGCAATCAACGCAAGCGGCGTCTGACTCGTGAAGTGCCGATGCTCGATGAGTTGGTCAACCTTGAGCAAAACAGGCGACTCCCCCGAGTTGGACTTGACGTTGATGACCGCGCAATCACTCCCAGGCCCAACCAGCACCTGCTCATAGCGAGCCGAAACCGCCTGAGCGCGGGCGTAAATGTGCTGGAGGAGGTCAGACTCATTCATAGCGAGATCGTTGTAAACGAGCGACTTTCTGACGATCCGGGAAATGCATTGGCACGGAACATAAATCGTGACAGAGCTGCATAGGTATCGTTGGCGCGCCCGCCGCAGTCGTTGTGGCTCTGTTGCCACCGTAAAGAAGAGCGTGTATTGCCTGCTGTATAATTTTGTGCGTCATACACTAGCTGGCATTTTTTTGAAGCAAGCTCCGGGGCGACACCATGCTGTTAGACGTACTCAACAGGGTCAAGTCTCTCGCCGCGGAAGACTACGCATTTCGTGCAGCGTGGCACTTGAAAAACCCGGCGGAGTGGATCAATGAAAAGGGCCGAATTGGCGACCAGGTTGTGCCCGAAAGCTGGGTGCAGACGCTTATGACAATCGGTGGAGGAACTATTTTTGTCGAACCTCCTGACGACGAGTATTACCAATTGGATTTTGAAATCGGAAGTCCGGGTAAAAGTTCGTCGGGACCACCGGATGAATGGTTGATTGTTGGAAGTAGTTTGTGTGGCGATTGGCTTTGTGTGCATGCCCCTCCTGGTCCGCAACAGCCCGAGGCACGCATGGGAGTTTTTTCACACGAAACCCTATCGTTTGACAAAGAGTGGGATTCTGTTGAGTCGTTTTGGAAAACGATAATTGAAAGGCACGAAGTTGGGCCGCGAGAGAAAGTCCCTCGCCCCAAACCACGTCCTCCAAAGCCCCACGAAACCTCCGAACCAAAAGCCGCACTCGTCAAACCAAACGGTTGGACCCAGTGCCCTCACTGCAAGTTCAAGTTTTATACCAAGTGCAATCGCATTTGGGTTGAAGGCCGGCATACCCGGTGCGGCGGCCGCATCGAGTTGCAGTAGTTGAATCTCGCGATTTCATCAGACTCAATCAGAATCTGCGAACACTGTTTCGATAAGCGCTGTTGATGATCGCGAAAAACAGCCAATTCGACACACCAATTACACACAGAGTATGTTCCATTCTCACCTTCGCTTCATCTAAGCGCCTCACATCATCTCATACGCTTGCGTGTGACGCCCCGTTCAGCATCAAATTATTCAAACGCTCTGGTCATCCCGACCGGCGATGGATTATGGTGCAGCGAAGGCGGCTTCCACATCGACCCCTGGTCCCCCGTCGCCCGCGCAGTTGTGACCCACGCCCACAGCGACCACGCCACTCCCGGCTGCGAATCGTACTTGACAAGTCAGCGCGGCTCAGGCGTCCTGCAACTGCGCATGGGCCCGCAAGCGAAAATCGAACCCCAGCCCTTCGGCAAAATCATCACAATGGGCAACGTCCGAATCTCGCTCCACCCCGCAGGCCACATTCTCGGCTCCGCACAAGTGCGCGTTGAACGTATCGCCGCAAGCGAGCACGGCCCCGCAGGAGAAGTCTGCGTCGTGACAGGCGATTACAAAGTCTCAGCGAGCGGCGCATCGCTCGATCCAACTTGTGACCCGTTCGAACCCGTCCGCTGCAACACCCTCATCACCGAAAGCACGTTCGGCCTTCCAATCTACCGCTGGGCCGATCAAAACGCAATCTTCCAGGACATCAACGCCTGGTGGCGTGCCAACGCAAGCGAAGGCCGCACCAGCATCGTCTTCGCCTACGCACTCGGCAAAGCCCAACGCGTGCTCGCGGGCCTCGACCCTTCCATCGGTCCCATCGGCGTCCACGGCAGCGTCGAAATCATGTGCGATGCCTACACAAAGTCCGGCGTGCATCTTCCAAAACTCCTGCGCGCAACCGGCGACAACGTCAAACAACTCAAAGGCCAAGGCGTGATCGTCGCGCCACCATCAACAAACGCCACTAGATGGATGGCCCGTTTGCGAGGCGCCGAAGGCATCTCCACTTCAATCGCATCGGGCTGGATGATGGTCCGAGGCCAACGCCGCCGACGCAGCGTCGACCGCGGCTTCGTCCTCAGCGATCATGCCGACTGGGACGGCCTTCTCTTCGCAATCAAAGAAAGCAAATGCGAACGAGTCGGCGTCACGCACGGCTACGTCGACCCCTTCGTTCGCTATCTGAAAGAAACCACAAATCTCGAAGCCTTCGTCGTCCCCTCACGCTACGAAGGCGAACGCATCGAATCAGTCGCAGGCCCCACACCAGAAAATCCCGACGAGCCAGCGAACGAGGAGGCCTCATCATGAGCCTCGCTCGCTTCGCACAGTTGTACCACGATCTTGACCAGACAAACCAGACCAGTCGCAAGACATCCCTCGTCACCGATTACATCCGCGAAGCCAACGACAACGACCCGCGCGACGCCGCATGGGCGCTCATGGTGTTGACGGGCCAGCGTCTCAAGCGCGTCATCAGTTCCACCGCAATGCGCGACGCCGCCGTCGAAGCCTCGGACCTGCCCGCGTGGCTGCTCGAAGAATGCCGCGAAGTTGTGGGCGACACTTCCGAAACTCTCGCCCTTCTTTTACCGCCACCAATCACGCCGCGCAACATCACTCTCCACGAAGCCATCGAATCCATGTGGCTCCCGCTTCAAGGCGCATCGCGCGACGCTCAAAAGCAAGCCCTTCTCGAAGCGTGGAAAGTCCTCCCAACCGACCAGCGTCTCGCGATGCACAAACTGCTCTCCGGCACCTTCCGCTTCGGCGTCCAAACCCGCCTCGTCGCCCGCGCTCTCGCAGAAATCGCCGGCGTCTCCGTCGCCATCATGACCCACCGCCTGAGCGGCCTCCTGAAACCAACCGCCGACTCCATGTCGCGCTTGCTCTCGCCAGAAGCAACGTCAGACGACCTCAAGCGCCCATACCCCTTCTGCCTCGCACACCAACTCGATATTCAACCCAACAAACTCCAGGAAGCCCTCGGCGACGCACGAACATGGATCGCCGAATGGAAATGGGACGGCGTCCGAGCCCAACTCATCCACCGCCAAAACGCCATCGCCCTCTGGTCGCGTGGCGAAGAACTTCTCGACACGCAATTCCCCCAAGTCCTCGCCCTCGCCAAAGACCTCCCCGTCGGCACCGTCCTCGATGGCGAACTCCTCGCGTGGGAAGACAGTCAATCAAGCATCTTCCCCGAAGGCGGCAAACCCCTCGGCTTCGCCGCACTCCAAACCATGCTGGGCCGCAAAGCCACGAACGTCCAACAACCCTCCCTCTTCGAAACCCCGCGCGTCGTGATGTTCATGCTCTTCGACATCCTCGAATTCGCTGGCAACGACATCCGCGAACAACCTTTGGAACAACGCCGCCAAATCCTCCGCGCCCTCATCGAACCTCTCCAAGCCAAAGGCCTCGCCGTCCGCATCTCACCCACACTCAACTTTGAAACCTGGGACCAAGCCGCCGCGCTCCGCGCCAGCGCGAAACAGCACGGCCACGCCGAAGGCCTCATGCTCAAACGCCTGGACAGCATCTACCACGTCGGTCGCATCCGCGGCTCAGATGCACGCGATTCGCAGCCCACATTGCAAGACGACGAAATCGAAGACACCCCATCGCCCGTCAGCGAACTCCGCAACGCCTGGTGGAAATGGAAACTCGACCCCTTCACCGTCGACGCAGTCCTCATCGCCGCCCAACCCGGCAGCGGCCGCCGCGCCGGCCTCTTCACCGATCTCACCTTCGGCGTCTGGGACGAAAAGGCCTCGCGCCTCGTCAGTTTCGCCAAGGCTTACTCAGGCCTCACCGACGAAGAACTCCACGAAGTCGACGCCATCATCCGCCGCACCACAGTTGATCGCAAAGGCCCAGTCAGGCTCCTGTCACCAACCCAAGTCTTCGAAATCGCCTTCCAGCAAATCCAGGAAAGCAAAAGACACTCCTCCGGTGTTGCCGTTCGCTTCCCCCGCATCGCCCGCTGGCGCAAAGACAAAAAACCAGCCGACGCCGACAATCTCACGACGCTCCGCTCCCTTCTCAAAATCAGTCGTTAGAACGACCTGCTTGTCGCCCTTGACTGGACACAGATGCATTCTCTTTTTCCTCTTGAACTCTGTGTCTCTGTGCTGAAAAAGAAACTGAGCAAAGCGCTCACTCCCAAAAACGACGAAAGCACGACATCGTCGTGCTTCATCGCAAGCGGTGCGAGAGGGATTCGAACCCCCGAGACCCTTTCGGGTCTATCCGATTTCAAGTCGGACGCCTTCGGCCGCTCGGCCATCGCACCTGCGGAAACTCATTGTAGTGCGAGAATCCCGGCGAAGTCGCAGCCGTTGGATTGTCGACGAGTTTGTTCTACGATGCGTCGATGTCGGCGGGGCTCGTAGTTCGTTTCGATTGTCAATACAATACGGAGAGCAACGCCTTGATTCATAACGTGTTGATGTCGTGCCTCATTGGTCTGGTTTCAAACAGCATACCCACCGTACCCACAGCCAAAGGTTCCGGCCTTTCCACCGACCAAGTCACGCGCCTCTTCGAAACCTACGGCCTCCCCGCAGTCAAGGCGATCGCCCTCCTCGTGATCGGATACTTGATCGCAGGCTGGGTCACCAAACTCGTCGCCAACGCCTGCAAACGAGCAAAGCTCGACGAGACCCTCGCCAAGTTCCTCGCCAACTTCTCGCGATGGATCGTCCTCACCGCCGTCGTCATCACATGCCTAAGCAGCTTCGGAGTGCAAGTCACAAGCCTCGTTGCGATTCTCGGCTCCGTCGGCATTGCGATCGGCCTTGCCCTCCAAGGTTCGCTCAGCCATATCGCCAGCGGCGTCATGCTCCTGATCTTCCGTCCCTTCAAAGTTGGCGACTTCGTCACCGCAGGCGGCCAGACCGGCATCGTCGATGAAATCAGCCTCTTCTCAACATTCCTGACAACGCCGGACAACCGGAACATCATCGTCCCCAACGGCGCAATCGTCGGCGGCGTCATCATCAACTCGACGGCCAACGCCGAGCGCATGGTCGAAGTCCCCATCAGCACCAACCCCGCCGCAGGCGTCGAGGCCGCACGTGCCCTGCTCCTCAAAACAGCGAACAACGTCGCAGGAAAGTTACCCGAGAAAGCGCCCGGTTGCACGCTCACTTCGATGAGCGCATCAAACACCTTCAACGTGACCCTGTGGTGCAAAACCCCCGACGTCGACGCCGTGAAGGAGCGCCTCCTGATCGCCTGCAACGCAGCAATCGCCGAAGCCAACTTCGCCCCATCCGCGCCCGTCGCTCTCGTCAAGAACGTGTAGAGGCTATCCGCAAACCACCAAAGCAACGTGCAGTTGATCGACAAGCGGCCATTCCCGCCTGACTTTCGAATGCACTTTTTCTTCGTGCTCTTTGTGGCCTTGTGGTGAATTCAGTGTGCAGACGGGCTCGAAACGGTTTACTTGATGTCTGAACCGCTCGTCGGCGCACTCTGAGTTTCCGAAGGCAACGGCGGAAATGGCGAAGGCGCGTTCTTCGCCGCCTCCTCCTGCTGCCGCTGAATCTCCGCCTGCTTCTGCAACGAAGCCTTGCGCTGCTTCTGGAAAATCCCCAGCAGCAAAAAACCAATCGCGATCCCGCTCAGGTAGTACGCCAACTTGCGGAGAAACTGCGGCCGAGTTTGCTTTTCTTCGTATGGCATGGGGAGTTGGAAGTGTACGTGAATCGAAAAACAAAACCGTGTGTGAAGAAGTCCTCGGTCCTTAGTCCTTGGTCCTGGAGCATGCGTCAAGAGGACCCATGACCCAGGACTGAGGACC
Organism: uncultured Phycisphaeraceae bacterium; assembly: GCA_964516725.1. GTDB lineage: Bacteria > Planctomycetota > Phycisphaerae > Phycisphaerales > UBA1924 > BJHL01. Next base: position 7,356 of record CAZEZV010000065.1, on the reverse strand, counting down.
CAGGACCAAGGACCAAGGACCAAGGACTTCCCCCTCACTCCCACCTCACCTCCCCCTTCCCCTTCACCACCTCCCCAATCACATACACCTTCTCCCCAAGCTTCTCCAGCCGCTCCTTGACGCTCTCCGCAAAGGCCGGCTTCACAATCACGCAATACCCGATCCCCATGTTGAACACGCGCCACATCTCTTCTTCTGGGATGTTCCCCTTGTCCTGCAAAAACTTGAACACAGGCAGCACAGGCCACGCCGCGCGATCCACCTTCGCATCCAGCGTCGGCGGCAGCGCCCGACACAAGTTCCCCGCCATCCCGCTCCCCGTGATGTGCGCCATGCCCGACACCACAGTCTTCACGCTGTAACTGTGCATCAGCCGCACAATCGGATCAGCATACAGCCGCGTCGGAGTCAACAGCACTTCGCCCAACGTCGGCCCATCCGCCTTCGCCTGCGACTTCACTGCCTCATCGCTACTCCCCTTTTTCGCTTTTCGCTTTTCACTTTTCGCTTTGCGAGGCGACTCTTCAACTCCGAATTCTCCGCCCCCCAACACATCGCCACTCAACTCCGCATAGTGCTTCTTCAAGTCCAGCTTCGCCTCACTCACCACCTTCCGCACCAGCGAATACCCGTTGCTGTGAATCCCATCACTCGCAAGCCCAAGAATCACATCACCCGCCCGCACCCGAGCCGGCTTCTGCACTCGCTTGAGTTCCACAACCCCCACGCAAAACCCCGCCAAATCAAAGTCACCCCACTTATACAAGTCCGGCATGTGCGCCGTCTCCCCCCCAAGCAACGCACACCCACTCCGCTTGCACCCCTCCGCAATCCCCCGCACCAACGCATGCAAAAACCGATCATCCAGCGTCGGCGTCGCAACATAATCCAAGAAAAATAATGGCTCCGCCCCCTGCACCACCAAGTCATTCACATTCATCGCGACCAGATCAATCCCCACCGTATCAAAAATCCCCAGCTCCGCCGCCAGCTTCACCTTCGTCCCCACACCATCGCAGCACGCCACCAACACCGGATCCTTGTAGTTCCGCTGAAACAGCCGAGCCTTGTAATCCAGCCGAAACAACCCCGCAAACCCACCCGGATTCGCCAACACCCGATCCGTGTACGTCCGCTTGAGCACCTTGTCGAGCGACTCCGTAAACGCGTCCTTCCGATCAATATCCACCCCCGCCGACGCATACGTCAGCGAACGAGTAGCGGCGGACTCACTAGGCGACAACACGGGTGCAGATCGGAAGGATCGGGGCATGTGCAAGGATACCGACGCGTCCGCCTTTTTGCAGACAATTCGCCCCTAAACTTGCAAGTGCCAAACATCAACGCAGCCAAGTCACGATCCACGACCAAAAGCAAGTCTAAACCGACGCATAAGCAACCCACACCCAGCAAGCCCAAGCCTGCAAAGTTACCCCGCGCCTCAAAATCCCCCACGCCAGTAACCCTCCAAACCGTCTCCCTCGTCTCCCTGGGCTGCCCCAAAAACCTCGTCGACTCCGAAAAGATGCTCGGCCTCCTCGTCGAGTCCGGCCTCACCCCCGTCTCCAGCCAAGCCGAGAACTTTGGCGGCGCAGACGCAGTCGTCGTCAACACCTGCGGCTTCTTGGAAGCCAGCAAAGACGAATCCCTGAGCGTCATCAAAGAAGCCATCGCCGCCAAAGAACGAGGCGACATCCAACGCGTCGTCGTCGCCGGCTGCCTCGTCCAACGCCACCGCGCCAAAATGCTCGAATGGGCCCCCGGCATCGACGCCATGGTGGGCGTCTTCGACCGCGACAAAATCGTCGAAGCCGTGAAAGGCGAACGCGCCATCGGCGAACGCGAACCCCACACCTCCGACCAAAAAAATCGCGCAGCGAAAAATCTCAAAGGCTCCAAACACGCCACCGCCGTCGACGCCTCCGACAAACCCAAGTACTGGATCTCCGGCAACGCACTCGTCGCCGCCAAAGACCGCGGCGTCGAAACCACCGGCCTCACCGTCCAAGGCAAAGACGGCAAAGGCATCGGCTACTTCGAAGACGACTCCGCTCGCCTCCGCCTCACCCCGCGCCACTACGCCTACCTCCGCATCAGCGAAGGCTGCAATCAGAACTGCGCCTTCTGCACCATCCCCAGCATCCGCGGCAAAATGCGCAGCAAGAACCCCGAGAACATCATCGGCGAGGCCCGCGAGCTCCTCGTCGACGGCGCATTCGAACTCCTGCTCATCGGTCAAGACACAACAAGTTATGGTGATGACATTGGATTAGGTTTGGGAACTCAAACGAGTAGCGCTGCGCTTCGCACCGAAGCAGGCAGTAAGACCAAGAGCCTCCCAATTCTGCAAACGACAAACCGAAATTCCTCTCACGCGCAGCGTGAAATTCCCCGCGGCCTCCCCGGCCTCCTCCACCAACTCTCCAACGCCGTCGAAGACGTCTCGGGGCCAGGCGGCGGCTGGCTCCGCCTCATGTACGCCTATCCAACCAACTTCACCGACGAAATCATCGAAGCCTTCGCCGCCCTCTCCAAGCGCGGCATCCTGCTTCCATACCTAGACATCCCCCTCCAACACGCCTCCGACAACATGCTGAAAATGATGCGCCGCAACGCCACCCGCGCCCAGCAAGAGTCCCTCATCAAAAAACTCAAAGCCGCCATGCCAGGCTTCGCCGTCCGCACGACATTCATCAGCGGCTTCCCCGGCGAAACCGAGCAAGACCACAAAGAGTTGCTTGAGTTCGTCGCCACCAGCGACTTCGAAAACGTCGGAGTCTTCGAATACAGCCACGAAGAAGGCACCGTCGCCGGCACAATGGAAGAAGACAAGAAACTCGCAGTCGCGCCAGAAACCAAAGCCCGCCGCCGCAACGAAGTGATGGAGTTGCAGCAGCAGATCGTCTTCGCCCGCAACGAAAATCTCGCCAAGCAATTCGACGAAGCCCACCCCATCGACAAGTCCGGCAAAGTCAAAGCCGCAATCCGAGACGTCCTCATCGACGCCCCGCTCAATGTCTCAGGCAAGAAAACCAGTGGTGTCTCCGAAGGCGGCAAGTTGTACCAAGGTCGCACCTACGCACAGGCCCCCCAAATCGACGGCGTCACCTACGTCCAAAGCAGAGAAAAACTAGTTCCCGGCGAACTCATCCGCTGCGCCATCGTCAACTGGGACGGCTACGACCTCGTCGCCAAACCCGTGAGCGAGTTGGAGAAGAAGGTGGGGTTGAAGATTTTGAAGTGAACGGCGAGTCGCCTCCAATGCCTGATTAGGCTGTGCGCCGCCCTCTAGCACTCGCTAGCGCTGCCACACCGAAAATCGACACCGCAGCAGGCGCGGGAATTGGAATGTACACCACATCAGCCAGCAGAGCGTTGTTGACCGTGAACGACACCTCTGGCACGGGCGAAGGCACGTATCTCGGATACGCTGCAAGGAGGCTGGTTGTGGTTCCCTCAAGGTACGACGCGACCCAAATGCGATTCGAATCAAAATCGTAATCGACTCCATTTGGGTGGGTACTACCGCCTTGAATGGTTGGATTTCCTCTAAACTGTCCTGTCCCTGGAGACCAAAAAGTAAGGGAATTTGATGAGCCGCCGGTGCTCACACCGTCGAATGGTACAACATATTCAGAGCCTGTCCATGCGACGTCTCGATATGCATAGTACAGTCCTTCAAAGTCCTGCAGAATAGTTTGAAGTGTAATTGTCCGAGTGGTCAAGTCAAATTCTTGCACAAATGTGTAATCGCCGATCAACAACCGGCCATCTCTGCTTCCCAACCCAAGCGGGGCGAATGGCGCATTCGGTATGTTTGTCACAACACCTGTCAAAGGGTTGACATAGCCCAGTCCGCCTTCGGTACCGCCTGAGTAATACGAACAGATGATCTGATCCCCGAATCTCGTCATTGACCGGAAATCGTTGATGCCTTGGTTTGTCGTGGTACGCAGAGTGACTTCGCCAGTTGGTGATCCTGTAGTTGCATCAAACTGGATCAACTTTGCTGACTGCGACTGGCTCCCATATGTCGCTGCGATCAAGCTGCCCGGCGCTAGACTAACTTGCGCTGGCGCGAGCGAGCAGCAAAATCCACACAACACCACCACTACACCGCTCAAACGCCTGCTGGCCGAATGCCTCATTGGACACCAAACCCTGCTCGGATGTATGAATTGACCGTCGGTGCGAGCAGCCGTGTGTCCCAATTGCCACGACGCTGACTGCGGCACAATGCCATGAACTCGTCGGCAAATTCAGATTGTGCCGACGCGTTCGCCGTAAGGGGTAGTCCAACAGACTGCATGTACGTGCCGAGAGACCGCGTTGGGTCTGGAAAGGCCGGAACGCTTGGCAACTCGATTTGTGTTGATTCGCTGGTTGCGGCGCGCCAACCAGCAAACGATGCCGGAACATCGTTCTGGGACAGCGGTGTGTTGAGCGGCTTGACAGAATACCGCTTATTTTGGTCTGGCTGGAAACCAAAATACTTATTGCCGCTCCACGTTCCCCCCACTGGGTTCCATCTCGCTCTGGCTACAACTCGTTTGTTGGGCCCCGGCTGCACGAAGTAGTTGCTGCTTACAACAAAGCCAGCACCTAGCGTGCCTTGTATCTCTGGAGGCCCAACCTGCTTCACCAATGCGTTGCTAATCGTGATTGCATTGGTTCCGCTAGGCGACGGTCCTGTCCAATCGTAAAAGACGTTGTCAAACACATACGCGGCGTACGTCGCCAAGACTGCTGGTGTTGTTGGCGGTATGGCATCGTCATCGCTGTACAGCGCGCTTGCGTTTGGTTCTTGTCCATCGTCATTGTTTGCAACGATGTTCTTTGCAACGTACCCGGCTGCATATGACGTTGTGCCGCCCTGCTCATTCGGCTCGGAATAGTTCGTGGTTCCAGCATCACCGAGACGCTTGCTTCGCGTGAGCGATATCCCGCGCCCTCGTGGCGAACCGTCTTTTTGAATTTCTTGTAGCAAAATTGGTGGGGTTGTGCTGAAAATCCACCGGTCAACGTTCCCACCATTCAATACAACGTTGTATGTGCAATGCCCTCTCCAATAGTACTCATTGTTGATTGGTGCGGGCGGATTCGGAACGCCCTGGTTCTGCGCATGCCCAAGCGCGATGCCGGTTGGTGCTTCCAACACCAGATTGTTATAGATGCGCTGAGTATTTCCTCGGCTCTGAATCCCGCAGTGCGGTGGCCTCGCCACTACGTTGTTCTGAATCAGAATGTGCTGACTTCGCTGCGTCATGTACATAGCCTGATTGAACACTGTTTTGGGCATCAAAACGTTGCCGACAACATCAGGCGAGAGCAGGGGGTGTGATTCATGAGTCCACCCGTTCTTGTCAAACCAGCACTCTTCGATCAGGCCCCAAGTGACGTAGTTGTAGTACACACCGCCAGACTCCTGATCTTCAACCGGAGTGGATCTACTGTTGAGGCGATTGTAGTTATCCGTCAAAACACAGCGCCGAATCGTCACGCCTTTGATTCCATTCGGCACTGTCGAACTGAAACCGATCGGACTGCGAATGTGGTGAAAATAGCAATCCTCGAACAAGTAGCGCTCGCCCGTGGATTGGGTTTTCTGAATGCCGCCGCTGGGCTGCAACGGTCTATATGTTTGTCCTTCCACGACATCTGTCGTGATTTCCAGGCCAATCATCCAAAAGTCACCGCCCCAATCTTGGCCGCCGACCGTTGTTCCGCTGCCAGAGAATTCGTACACGAAGGTTGATGACACCCCGTTGGCGTCGACAGGCATGCGGAAAATCGGTCGCGGCAAGCTTGAGCCAGCAGCTGCACACAGTTCGGCCGGTGGCCACGCTTCAATCACAAGTGGTTGCGTTGGTCCCTTGCCCCCCCAAGGACCATGAACTGGTGGCGCCTGTAATGTTTGGGCAGTTGCTCCGGTGAAGTCTGATCCTCGAAGCACTCTGATTCTTGCATCGATTCCACATCCCCCGCAACTTCTCAGTGTTGCAAGCCTGTTCCACGCTTCTTGCATTGTCGCGAGCGGTTGCGCAGAAGAAATGTCTTGGGTGGGAACTGAGTTGCTCCCCCAAGAGGCTACATACACGATCTTTGTAAGGTTCAGAGGATCAGACGGAGATTCAGGATTGGATGGGTACGCTGGGTTCTGTGGGTCGTAGTTCAGCGTTGGCGCTGGCACGTCAGTCCAGCCATTTGTTGGATTGCAGTCATTCAACCAAGGCCGAAAGTAATCCGCTTGCTGGGCGTGAACAGGAGAAGAAAAGAGCACAAAAAGACCTGCAATAGCTCCCCCTATTGTCCTCTTTTGCAACTCTGTGAGCATGATGATCTCCTTGATTTTGTCGCTGCTTTTCACAAACCGACGGAAGAATCTAGCAAACCCAACTATTTGATTGATCCCCTATTCAGAGACTGTTCATAAAACATACCACAAGTTCGCCGCGTTGCAACATGAAATCGCAATCATTTTATTTGTTTTCGCCACAATCGACTGCGCGACTGGCCCCAACCCCGCAATCTCTTCGAGTTCGATGCAAACTACACCCCCCAAAAACACTCTCCATCTACCACCCGTGTGCGCAAAAACACGGTCACTCCCCACTTCCCCCTTGCAATCTCCCAGAATCCATGTCATGATCCGCCATGCTCTGGGAAACCTCACAACAACTCACAAACCTTCCGCCGATTCCACACGAAACGCGCCGCTTCCTCGCCGCGTTCTTGAATGTCGATCAGGACATCAACGAACTCGCCAACGAGTTGAACGAAGACTTCTTCGACATCATCCAAAAACTCTGTGACCCCGCGATCAAAGCCTGGATCACCGCCATCAACGCCCTCAAAGACAACGAACGCCGCGAACGCGCGCTGCACGCCCTCGACACCGCGCTGACAAACGAGCACAACCCCAACCACATCCGCCGAGCCGCGACAAGAATCCTCCGTCACTTCGAATTGACCAAACCCCGAGTAGTGCCACGGCCTCCCAGCCCGTGCGCAAGTGCGAACACGAACACCGCACCCAATCGTGCCATCGAAGTCGACGGTCCTCCGACGACTTCGATGCGACCCACCCGTGATGTCGAGAAAAACATTGCTTCCCAATCACCCATCCAACCAATTGTTGAAAAATCCCCACCCCCCACGCCGGACCTGAGCGAGTCCCCGAGCGAAGGTCCGGGTCGATCCTCACAAGTCCCGCCAACCCTCAACCCAACCCAACCCCTCTCCGCGCTCTCCGCGTCCTCCGCGGTGAAATCCTCTCCACCCCTTTTCCCCACCCCTCCCCAGATTCCCCCAACTTCTCCCCAAACCGGCCTTTGTCCGGGTGCTGTCGCACTCCCG
>CAZEZV010000064.1:0-16717 GCA_964516725.1 uncultured Phycisphaeraceae bacterium | reverse complement strand
GGCCAGAACTCGAGTCAAGGCACAATTCCGACACTGACTGTGTGGACCTATCACGATCCGCTTGGCAACACCGTTGCATTCTTCGGAGGTGAGGCATCCGGAAACGGACATGACGCGCGATGGCAACTGTGGAAGGCAACCAACGCTGCAGGTCTATCTTGCTACGTTGGGGACGAAAACAGCATCTTTGATGCGATGAACGCTGGGTACGACGACTTGGGAAGAATTACGAACGCGTGGGACGCGACTGGACGGCACTATCAATATTCATATGGCTTGGATGGTGGACTCCCGCGACTTCTCAGTGTTGTTGTGATGTCAGCAAGCAATTCTGAAATTGGCAGAGTTGAGTACGACTACTGCGACAGCACGACGACAAACGGAATGGCCGGTGACTTGCGGCTAGTCACAGTGCGGACACCTTGCACTCCCAGTTCAAGCGGACCAGTCGAAGAAATCGTCGAGCGAACATACTACCGAAATTGGGCGTCTGCACAGGGTCAACCATCGGCGATCGACAGTTTCAGCCCGGGTCCGCAACGATCCGTTCGAATGGTCGTTGGTTCGGAAGGCATGCGCAAGTTACAAGTTACGATGCCGGACTGGGCGACACGGAGTGATGTTGACATCGCTCCATACGCGACGTTGCGGCTTGGGTACACGTCAACACAAACCAACGCAAAGGTGTCTATCATTCAGTCCGAAGCGCGACTTCAGCACCGCATGGAACTGCGGCATGAAACGAACAGCGCGCAATTCACTGCAGGATATGACGCGTTCTGGGCACGTCGCACTGTTATCTTGGATCGAACCGGTGCGGCAAACGCACTCACGACGTATCGCGCAGCAACGTTGTACTTTGACGAAGTAGGTCAACCTTTGTCATCGGTCTTGACGTCGCAAGACCCGGCCGTCAACGTATCCACATTCTGGGCGACGCGCGTTGTCAGGGACGGGTTTGGACGCGTCACTACGGTTGGAACACCAGCCAGCACGAGCGCGTACACACACGCGATCGGCGGATTCACGTCCAATTCATCAGGGCTTGTCAAGAACTTCGTTCGTTTGTCGTCGGCGGGCGGCGGCACTCCCGTGGAACTTGACGGCTTTCTCTGCGTTGCAAGCCACTCAACGCTCTGGGGTAGCACAACGCAATTCAAGGACATCGAGCTTTCGTATGCCGCAGTCGGGGGGAACACGAGGCCCTGCAAAGAGCTTCCCGGCTACACGGTTCGCAGGCCCCTCGTCTCAGCAACGAAGTCTTTTGTAGTTGGTGATTCCAATGATGCGGGGCTTCAGACGTACTTGGAGTATCACCTACCAACAGCCGTGGCGCCAGGTTCATCGCTCGCACTCACGGTTGAATGGATCAAGATCATCAATCCGCCTGTGTCCGAGGCGCAGCATGGGTCCGGTGTTGCGAACTTTAGCGCGGTTGCGCTGCTTCCCGATGGGCGAGTCAGCTACGCGAGATCCCTGGGAGATGCAACGGGCACCGCAACATACTTTCAGTACAACTTGCCGGGCGTGGCTGGCACGGACAATTCCGGGCTGCTACGGATGGTCAAGACAGACGTGAACACAGCGTCACCACCGGCACCTGCGGAATTGCCAAGCGGTTTCCCCAGCGGCAACATGAACGTCGCGACGAAGGCGACGATGTTCGACTATGACGCTCAGGGGCGCAACGTTGCAACGGCGTCTGCGGATGGATTGACTCGCACGAACGTCTATCAGAAATTAGCAGACGGCCGGCAGGCCTTTGTCCAAGCCATCGCCATCGAGGATGAAGGTAATCCGGGGCAGTTGCTGTTCGCGTCACCGGGTCGACTTTCTGTGCTCAACCACAATGGCGGATTGGAAGCTGGCGGCGTGCTTGCATGGCTATCCGCAGATTCATTCGGTGCGGTGCATACGACACCCGTGCATCCCAAGGACTGGATCGATCCATCATCGAGCAATCCGTTGTTCTGCACATCACCGGGCACGGTGATTGTTCGCGAACCGTCAATCGTCCTGTTTGACAATTCCGGGAGCCGCGTGATCGAAGCTCGCAGGTATCACACACTGCCATCGTCGGGCTATGGTGTTGCCAATATCAACTATGACGCAACGACCGCCGCGTACGACGACCTGAGTCGGATGGCGAGCAGCACCGATCCGACCGGCACGATTTCCTCGGTGGCGTACGACATTCAGGATCATGTGATTTCGAGTTCAGTTGGTGTTTCCCTCAACGCCCTTCGCACTCTGGTCCAGTATCAGTACGACTTAGGTGCAACGGGAAAGAACGGGTTGCTCACGAAAGTCACGCAGTTGGCGTATCCGGACACTCCGGGCGAGCGGCGCGTGGCGGAGTTCCGATATGACTCTGTCGGCAGATTGAGAATTGCAACATCGCCGCTGAAACCGCACACATTGATGGCGTATGACAATCTCAATCGAGCTGTCGCCTCCGGAACATATGGCAATGACCCGGCAGCGATGCTGGCTCTTTCCGCAGATGGTGTCGATCCTCGAACGCACACAACCAGCCGAATTGAACTGTTAGAATCGTTCTTTGACAATCTGGGCCAGACATATAGAACGATTGAGACTCGGGGTGAGTCTGGAGATTCTTTCCAGCTGACGTCGGATGTCTGGTATGACCCTCGTGGGCGCGTTTCGCTGTTTCATGGACCGCGTTCACTGCGTTTTTCGTATCCGGAGTCCGGCGATCACCCGCGCTCAAGCATTCGCTCCACATGCGTGCTTGCGGCGCTTCCCGCGACATACGCACAGGCTCTTTCCGTGCAGCCTGGCGATGTGGTGCTGAGCGAAGTTCATGAGGTCTTCGATGAGCAACGGCGGTGGGTCGAATCGCAGATATCCATTTCCCGTCACGAATCAGGCGAAATCACGACGAACTTCTCCGGGCCGTTGAGCGACCCGACGCTCGTTGATTCGGTAACCGGCAATGTCGACTTCACGGCCGCGCCCGACGGCCGCGTGTCAATCGCAAGAATTGTGCGCGACTCGCTGAATCGCCCCGTCAAGGTTCTTGACTTTGGCAACGCGGGATACGAGCCCGCTGGGTTGGACTTTCAGCAGTACTTCTCCTTCGTCAATGACACGCTTCCCGCCTCATACTTGATGACGGTTCGTCCGGGGTCTAGCACGCTTGCACCCCTTGGGCCGGGAACGCGAAAGTACCATCCCAGGGTTGACTTTGTGAAGTATGATGAGCGAGGGCGAGCCGTCACTCGATGGAACGAGCAGGGCACGTTCACGACAGTGCTCACCGATGACGCAGGTCGAAAGGTTCGTCAATGGGCAGGCACCGGGGAAGGCCTGCAAACCGCTTGGGAACGAGCAAAGGACGCGAGCGTCTTCCCGGTCGCAGAGCGGCTTGTCTTCGAGTACAGCGCGGGAAGAAACACGTCCATCATCAGGTTCGATGCCGGGACCAATCAGGCTGTCGGGTTCCTGCAGCATACCGACTACGCAGACACAATCGGCGATCCGTACCCGTTCGATAGCGGCAATCCGCTGAACGTCGTTGACAGACGCATGCCAGTGCGCACGCGCGTGCCCGGCAGCTACCTAGGCAGTTCGCTCCAATTGTCTGAGGACGAGCGGTGGTTTGCTCACAACAACTTCGGCGAAACCGCAAAGATACTGGATGCGGCAGGGGTTGAGTGGTCTATTTCCTATGACAAGGACGGTCGCCCGACCGACACGCTCTTCAGCTACTTCGGGGTCGAGGCAAATCCGTTCGACGGACTGCCCGAGGTGGACGACATCGTGTCGATGTCCACGATCACACACGACGAGTTTGGCCGGATGATTCAGGGCGAGCAGGTGAATGCGGGCGGGCTTTCCGGCTCGCTCGGAGCAACAAATATTTCGTACTGCGGGTGCGGATGCACGTCTGCTTTCTCAAATCAGGCGCGGCTTGTCGGAAGTTCGGGCGCCATCACTGATCCGCTGAACGCGACCATCGCGCCTCCTTCGCTGGGCGGTTCCTTCGCGACCTTGTGCGACCGATCCTGGGTCAGCGCGGGCTCATCGCCGACAGGGTGGCAGGGCTCTCGGCTCGAAGGCATCCAATATCCTCGAATCACCATCGGCGAGAACGCAACACTTGAATTCGGGCGCAACCATGGTTTGGCACAGTGGGTAAACCCTGACATCAGCGGGCTCGACGTCCCGGGCCTCACCGGGCGGATATCCACGCTGCTCTCAAACCTTGATCCAAATGCCGCGGCGCTGTACGCGGTGTACAAGCACGACGGCTCTGCCGGCGCGAACAGCGGCGGCACGCCCGGAAGCGGCGGCGACTTCTTCCTGCCCCGCGTCGGCGGGCACATCGAACCAAGTCCGTATCCATCCATCGGCCCTTCCAGCCTCGGCATGCTCATCAATCCGCGCACCGAGCCAGATGCGCCGTCGCGAACTTCGCCGCGCGACCTGGATGACCGCGTGCCGCGCAATCCCGCATCCACCGAAGTGCCCGACAACGGCATGAACCGCCTTGACATGTGCGCATGCGGCCCTCCCAACACGGACGCAGGCGTCGCCGACCCCTACGGCGGCACCAGGGTCGATCGCTGGAACCTGTGCGCCGGGCTCAACTGCGACGGCAGCCAGTTCGTCGAGCCGCCCGCGCACGAAGAACATTCCCGCGACCCTGATCCCAACGACCAGCCGATCTGCGCATGCAAACCGACGGTCATCGACGAGACCGATCCGCGCGAGACAAAGAAAATCAACGAGGATCCGGTCTGGGTGACAGGTTCGGTCGTGAGAGGTCCGGACGCCGCGAACTTCGGCGCCGCGTCGGGCGGGCTCGACCTTCGCACGCGTGAAACCTGGGAGCATGACAACCGCGGCAACTGGCTCGAGCATCACCGCGACCGCCACGACAACCCCACGCAGACCTGGTACAACGTCGAGACCGATGTTCGCAACTTCAACGACGCGAATCAGTGCACCTCGTGGACCAAACAGACGGGCGATCCGCCCGTGCCGACGACCTTCTCCCCTCGATACGACCGGCGCGGCAACCTGCGCGACGACGGCGAGCGATTTGTCTACCTCTACGACGTGCTCAACCGCCTCAGCAAGGTGTACCACCGCGTGCCCGTGCTCGGAGAGTACAAACTCTTCGCCCAGTTCGGCTACGACGCCTTCGGTCGTCGCACCAGCGCGCGTTACGACGACAACGACAACGGGAATCTCGACGACGACCCCGCCGCGCTCTATGGGTACGACCTGCACTGGCGCGTGACGACGATCGCTCGCCACGAGCCCGCGGGCTACGCCGGCCCGGGCAGCGCCGCGCGGACATTCGTGCGAGAACGCTACGTGTATCACTCGGGCGTGGACGGCGAGACGTTCTCGATGGGCGCGGTGTCGATGCAGTCGCCGCTGGTGCGATTGACCGACGAGAACGGCGACGGCGACTACGAAGACCCCGCCGACCGCATCGACTTCTTCCTGACCAACCGACGCGGCGACATCGTCGCGATCACGCGGCGCGGCGGCGGGCACGTGAACTTCGTCGCATCGCAGCCGGGCAAGGTGGAGTGCAAGGTGCTGTACACGTCGTACGGCGAGCCGCGTGCGTGCCATGTGCTGGACATGGATCGCGACGGCGAAGTGGGCGGCGGGGCGGAGTATGTTGAAGACCTTGCGTCGTTGGTCGAAGCCGGGAACCGAGTGGCGGCGCTCGATCCTCGGTGGAAGATTCTGTCGATGGTGTACTGCGCGAGCGAGTGGCCTTGCGTCGAGCCGCCGCCGATGTCGAACGAGCAGTACCTGACTGCGAACTATCCGACCGACCCGCGCGACATGCTTGAGGAGATAAGCGGCAGCAGCGGCGTGCCGTTGTATGCTGGGTATTGGTGGGACAACCGGCTCAAACTCTTCCATGTGCGCCATCGCGTGTATGACCCACGCGCGGGGAGATTCCTACAGCGCGATCCGATCGGCTACGCGGGTGGGAGCAACCTCTACATGTACGCGGGGAATAGTCCGTTCAGGTTTGTGGACCCGATGGGGTTGTACTCCGTGTCGGAATTGGCGCAGATCAGTGGGGCGTTCATCGTGGGCCTCGGTGAGGCTGCTGTGAACGAGGTGGTTGGATTCGGCAAAGTGGCAGTCCAAGCCGGAGCAAATGCGTATGACACGGTTGGGTTGATTGCTGAAGTGGTTTCCGACGGTGCGTACACGCATGATGCTGTTGGAAACAGGGGACAGCACTATCTCGAAGGAACGCATGACGTGGGCCGTGAAACCGGGAACATTGCAGGCCGAGGAGGGCTTGCGGTGGTGACACTTGGGACGAGCGAGATCGTGATTGGACTCGTGGAGTATGCGCAAACCGGTGATGGCAAAGCGTTTTCGGAACACATGGGCGCGGTTGGAGGCATGACCCTCATCGGTGCCCGAGCGATGAAGAATGCAAGAGTCTCACGAACTGGGCAAACGGCAGCGCCGAAGCCTGCTGCTGCACCCAAGGCAGTTCACAAGAACTCCCGGTCTTACAATGGGAAAACGCGTGTGTATGAAATCTACGAACCTGCGCGTGGCAATCGTACCTACAAGTTTGGTGAAACTGCTGATGGCATCAATTCTCGCGGAGTTCCAAAAAGAGTTGCCACGCAACTTCGAGAACTTCGCAAGTCTGACCCAACAAGGCGCTTTGAATTCAGGATCATCCGCGAGTTTGAGAACAAGGGAATCGGGAAGGACTATCAAACAAGACTGATCGAGGACTTTTATGACGCACATGGATGCAGGCCGGAAGGAAACAAGACATTCTATTGACTTTCTGGGTTCAATTTGCGAAATCGTTGGTGCAAAGCACGTGAAGCCATACTACGACACAACGAAAATTGTTGTAGGACGATTGCACGAGCGGTTTCCGGATGGAGCGTTTGGTAAGATCGAAGAGGTGAATATTTTTCCTTGGATGCCGCACCCTGAAAAAGCGATTACAAGTGCCAAGTTCTCAAAGTCGCGAGACAAGAAGCGAGTGGATGTGTTCATGCCGGTCGATCATGCGATTTTCTCGCAGGGAGACAGCAAGGAGTTGGAGGAGTACTTGTTTGCAGAAGCGGTCAAGGCATTGACTTTACTCGCGGTATAGGCCATAAAGAGATTTCAATGCTGCGGAACAACTGGCTCTGATGGGCGCGCTGTCGATGCAGTTGCCGCTGGTGCGCCTGACCGACGAGAACGGCGATGGCGACTACAACGATCCCGCCGACAACAACAACAACCCCACCGACCGCGTCGACTTCTTCCTCACCAACCGCCGCGGCGACATCGTCGCCATCACCTCGCGCGGCAGCGGGCATGTGAACTTCGTTGCGTCCCAGCCGGGCAAGGTGGAGTGCAAGGTGCTGTACTCGTCGTACGGCGAGCCGCGCGCGTGCCATGTTCTGGACATGGTTCGCGACGGCGAGGTGGGCGGCGTGGAGGAGTACGTTGAAGACTTGGACTCGCTCGAAGAAGCGCTTGGTCGTGCGCTGCTCGATTCGCGCTGGCAACTGCTGTCAACGGTGCGGTGCGCGAGCGAAAGCGGGTGGCCTTGCATTGAGCGCCCGCCCATGTCGAACGAAGAGTACTTCGAAGACAACTATCCGCTGCAAGAACGCGACATGCTCGAAGAACTGAGCGGCAGCAGTGGGGTGCCGCTGTATGCGGGGTATTGGTGGGACAACCGGCTTAAGTTGTTTCATGTGCGGCATCGAGTCTACGACCCACGCGCGGGGAGATTCCTGCAGCGCGATCCAATCGGCTACGCAGGCGGCAGCAACCTCTACATGTATGCGGGCAACAGCTGTGTGTGCCAAAAACCCCATCGGCGGCTCGAAAGCAGTCATGCAGCCCTCCGATAGCGATGATGAAGGCCACCAGCCATCCCTTCCCCAATGACTTGACAGTCGCCAGTTCCCGCCGCACGTCCATTCGGCGAGTCCCGCCCAAGCCCTTGATGAGGACGATCACGGTGGTAGTAGGCCAAGCATTCTTGCATCACCCGATGCAGGTGGGCCTCGTTGATCACGATGACGTGAAGCACACGTTCATTCACAATCATCGCGATAAGTTCGATGTCGGCGTGATGTGCTGCGTGCTTGGTGTGACGCGCGCGGGGTTCTACGCCTCTCGCACGCGCCTGACGAGCAAGCGAGAAGTCCGCGCACGCGAGCTGCTCGAACAGATTCGTATCGTGCATCGCGAGATGCGCAGCGTCTGCGGCAGCATCAGATTCACGAAGGAGCTGCGGCATCGCAAGGTTGTTGTCAACCGCAAGACCATCGCAAAGCTCATGAAACATGCTGGAATACGCTCGAAAACGCACAAGCGGTTCCGTGTGCGGACCACCGACAGCAACCACGCCAACCCCATCGCGCCCAACACGCTCGAACAGAACTTCCCACGCGCGACTGCGCCGAACCAGGTGTGGGGCACCGACATCACCTACATCGAAACCAACGAAGGCTTCCTGTATCTCGCGGGCGTGATGGACCTGTACTCACGCAAGATCGTGGGCTGGAGCATGAGCGATTAGATGACGACAGACCTTGTCGAGAATGCGCTGTCGTCCGCTTTTCTTTTCCGAAAGCCTGCCTTTGGTTTGCTTCATCACTCTGACCGCGGCGTGCAATACACCAGCGCGAGATATCGCTCACTGCTTGAACTTCACGGCGCCGAATCAAGCATGAGCCGCGTCGGCACAGCTACGACAACGCGATGGTCGAGAGCTTCTGGGGCAAGTTGAAAACAGAGATGGTCTACCACCGAAGTTCGCAACCAAGCAAGAGGCCCGCGCGGCGATCTTCGACTACATCGAAGTCTTCTACATGCGCCAACGCCGCCACAGTTCCCTCAACTACGTCAGCCCCGAATCGTTCGAGGCTGGTAGAATGAATTGAAAGTCTGTCAACGGAGAGGGGGGCAGGTCAGACTTCATGATTCGGTAGACCTCCTCGATCAGGTAGGTACAGAGTATTTGAACACCGCTGAAGCATGAACGTGGCTGTTTTCTAGGCGTTTTCATTCGCCCAGCCAAGCGTGCTGTGCGCTCTATTTCCTGTTAACCAAATAGGTGCGAGCAGAAATGGCCCTCAATCACGCCCTATAAGAAAACAGAGAATGCGTTCGTGACGGTAATTAGATAGGGAGGTGTGCCGGTGACCTGCTAGCCAGCCGGGCCCATTAGTTCGGGCAAAGCGACGTGCGTCTTAGTTCAACATGCGAACCGCAGTCCCAGGTACAGTGCCTTGCGTTGGATTGTCGACTACGGCATCGACGCCATCTGGAACCCCAAGCAATTCGACACGTCCATTCTGAATGTCCCCCACCCGAACTCTGTGTTCCACAAGCACGCCGTTTCGCACGCTGAATACCCTTTGCACGCCCGCAAATTGAACCACAGCAGACTGCGCGGCGAACTTCGTCATCTCGTCGGTGCGTGACGTCACGCGGGCACGAACGAAGCCGCCAGGCTTGAGCAGACCCTTGGGATTTTCCGCTTCGACTTCCACCTCGAAAGTACGGGTTGCGATATCCACCGTCGGCGCGATACGGGCAACCCTTGCATCGAAAGTGTCATTCAACCCGTCAACAATCAAATCGACTTGCGCGCCAACCTTGATCTGGTTTGAGAATCGTTCGGGGACTGAACCGCGAAACTTCACGCGATCGCTTGCGACGATTCGAAAAAGCGCCTGTCCCTCGCTGACAACCTCGCCCACAGAAATCAGTCGCGAGGCAACGCGATACTGAATCGTCTTTTCCAAAGGCGCAATCACCCGCGCGTCAGTCACTCGTTGTTGAGTTTGTGCAAGCGCGGATTGGCGAACGCGAGCTTCTGCGAGCAACGAACGGGCGTTGAGTCGCTCGCTCTCGACATTCGTGAGAGCGACCTCGTGCTGGGTCTGGATATCCGCGAAGTCCTGCTCGGAAATGAGCGGGGGCGTGCGTTCGTAGAGCTTGCGAGCTCGTTCCAGTCTTGCACCGGCGTTTCTCGCTTCAGCGGCTGCACGAGCTACAACAGGCAACGTCGTGAGATCAATATCACCGGCTGGCAGCTCGATCAGGCCGACCCGGGCGAGGGCGGCCAACAACGAAGCGCGGGCCTCATCGACCGCCAGCACGTAGTCTGTAGTGTCGATCTGCGCCAAGTCTCCCCCATGATCAATCGTGTCACCCAGGTCGGCATGCACCGCGACCACGCGTCCGGCCACTTCCGCGGCAATGGTGACATCCTCCTCTCCATAAAGCGTTCCTGTTATTTCAATAGTGCGTTCGGCAGCGCGCGTGATAACGGGCGTCAGCGTGACGTCCTTCGGCACATCGCCGGACTGTGACTTGTTTTCCGAACCTCGCTTTTCGCCGTTTCCAGACTTTCCGCATCCAAAGGGTGACAACAGTGTTGCGGCGAACAACATGACACCCGTGAGGGTGTGGCTCTGGTACATGTGTTGGGCACGATTTCTCCGCACCATTCGACCGGACGTCAACTTAGGAATGTGATTCATGCGTGCATCCTTTGGCCTGTCTGAAGCGTAGCATTGATACGCCAGTACTGACTGGTCAGTTTTACGATGTTGCGGAGCAATGCAAAAGTGGTTAAGCCCCGAACAACCAAGCGTGATGAAATCCTGAATGTCGCGGCAGAATTGTTCGCGACGAAGCCATTCCATGAAGTTCGGCTCGAAGATATTGCCGCGCAGGCAGGCGTGGGTAAAGGCACCGTCTACCTCCATTGGACAAGCAAGGAGGACGTGTATCTTGCGATCATTAGACGTGGGTTTGGCGCGGTGCTTGAGCGGATCGACGAAGAACTGCTTGCGAGCCAGGAAGGAACGTGGGGAAAGGTTGCCGCGATCGTCGATGCTCTCGTTGACTTCGCATTCACCTACCCGGAGGTTTATCGCCTGATGAGAACCGGCACGCTGACGCCCGAAGATCCTGGTCTGCAAAGAGTGCGTGCGGACGTGGTCAGTCGTATTGTCGGTGTGCTTCGACAGGGGATTGCCAATGGAGAACTCGATGATCCATGTCCCGCGCTGACGGCGCAATACATCCTCTCGTTCGTTCGTGGTGCGATTCTCTACCCTCCAGCGAGCATGACCAGACGCTCGTTGAAGAAGCACATGTTGCATGTTCTTCAACGGGGTATTGCGGATCGGGAGGAGGCGTAATGCGCAAAGTCCATGAGCGCACTTTGGGACCACCCGATGCTGCGCCTACGTCGGTGCGACGTGCGGTTGCGGTATGCGTCGTGTGCATGATCGTGTGTGGAAGTGCTTCGTGCTCCGTGGATCAGCATGCCGATGTAAGCGCATATCGCCAGCTCAGTGATCCTCCAAGTCCGCTTCCTATGCAACGTGCCGACGATTCGCTCTCGCTTCTGCAGGCGTTGCGGCTGACCGCGGCACATCATGAGCAGTTGGGGGTGCAGGGTGAGCGATACGTTCAGGCGCTCGCAGATCGTCAGCGACTGGCGGCCGCGCTCTCGCCCACCATTGACCTGTTCTCAAGTGTTGCGCTACGAGAGAATACGGGTGAAAATGGAATTGTGCAAAGCGACATCGGCGTACGTGGGCAATACCGGCTGCTCACTGGACTGAATGACCTTCGCAACGTACGTGCGGCTGACGCTCGCGTTGATTCAGCAAAGTGGTTGATTCTTGACCTGCGTGAAACGCTACTCGTGCAAACCGCTCGCGCGTACTACGAAGCGCTTCGCTCGCAAAGACTGGCCACGGTGCTTCGGTCGTCCGTTGAAACGCAGTCTGACCGCCTCGCGGACGCGAAAGCCCGCAACGAAGTCGGGTTTACGAGACCCTTGGATGTTGCGCAGATCGAAGCGCAGGTATCGCGAACGCGCTCGCAACTTATTGCCGCAACCCGCCAGGAGGGAGAGGCAAGGAGTTTGCTTGTGCTGTTGACAAATGCGGATGTCGCCGCCGCTCCGCTCACGGATGAGTATGAAACCACCGATGTCGTTCCGTCCTTAAGCGATCTGTGCCAGCTTGTCCGCATCCATCGACAGGACATACTTGCCGCACGAGCCGATGCCGATGCCGCACGAGCATTGGTCGACGCGGCAATAGGACAATACGCACCGAGCTTGACACTGAACATCGATTACTTCCTGCTTCGAGGCCCCGACGACTCTCCGGCGAACTTGAGTTCGCTCCTTGAAGTAAACGTCCCCATATTCACGGCCAATCGCATCGAAGCACAAGTGCGGGGTGCGTGGGCCCAGTTTCGAGAGCGGGTGCTCACGTACCGGCTGCGAGAGCGCGAGGCACGCCGGGACGTGGAAACCGCGTTCGTCCGAGTTCAAGCGGCGACGAATCTCGTCGCGGAACTCCAGTCGCAGGTCCAGATCGCTTCACAAGCCGTCGAACTTGCCGAGGTGACATATCAAGCTGGATTGGGCACAAATCTCGAGCGAGTCATTGCGCAGGATCAGTTACTTGCCGCAGAACTTGAAGCGGTGAATGCGGCCTTCGCCACAAAGATCGCGCATCTGGAGCTTCGGCGAGCGTGCGGACTTGTGAGTCACGATGTGATTGGCACAGCACTGCCACAAATTCACTACGAACGCAACGTCGACCTGGAGTCGCCGGTGCTTGATCGCTCGTCCCATGATGAGTCAGTTGTGACACCGCGTGGAGGAGACGTTTGATGAGAGGTCTCGCAGATACCTGTATCAAGCGTCCGGTCTTCTCGGTCATGCTGATCGCAGCATTGGTAGTGGTTGGATTGGTCGCCTTCGGCAATCTGGGCGTCGACCGTCTGCCGTCTGTCGATCTTCCGACGATCAACGTTCGCACCTCGCTTCCTGGCGCATCGCCTGAAGAGGTCGAATCGCAGGTGTCGCAGGTCATTGAGGAAGCGGTCAACACGATTGAAGGCATCGAGGAGCTTCGCAGTGTCTCGGGTCAGGGCAACTCGATCGTGATCGCGACCTTCAGTCTCCGGCGAGATATCGATGCCGCGGCCCAGGACGTCCGGGACCGCGTTGCGACGGTGGTTCGGAGGCTTCCCGAAGACGCGGAACCGCCGGTCATATCCAAGTTTGACAACGACTCGTCGCCGGTGATGACGATTGCCATAAGCGGTGATCTGACGATCCGTGAGATCACCGAAGTCGCCGACAAGTTGATTCAGCCGCGCATCGAACGAGCGCCGGGCGTGGGGCAAGTCAATATCGTGGGCGGGCTTGAGCGAACGATCAACATCGATGTAGATGCCGAGCGTTTGGCCGCGCTGGGTATTCCTATCACTGCGGTGCGAGATGCCATAGAACGTCAGAACGCCGACATTCCCGGCGGCAATGTCACAAGTCCCAGCAACGAGCAGGTGCTGCGAACCATGGGCCGGCTGCAATCGCCCGCCGCGTTCAACGACATCATCGTCTCGGTTGTCGGCGGAACACCTATCTATGTCCGCGATATTGGAAATGCAGTCGACGGAACTCGCGAGCAGCGTTCCTCGGCACGGCTGAATGGAACCAACGCTGTATCGCTCGAGGTTCGTCGGCAATCCGGAGCGAACAGCGTCGATGTGATTGAAGGTGTTCGCCGCGAAGTTGCCTCGCTCGCCAGCATCGTCCCGGCGGGCGTTCGGCTTGAGATCATTCGAGACCAATCAACCTACATCTACGCGGCGTTGCATGAGATTGAATCCCACCTTGTCGCCGGAGCGATCCTCGCGTCACTGGTCGTTCTCGTGTTTATGCGATCGTGGCGCTCCACGTTGATCGCCGCCGTCGCAATTCCTGCCTCCGTCGTCTCGACCTTTGGCGTAATGTGGGCTCTTGACTTTACACTCAACAGCGTCACGATGCTCGCCTTGGTGCTGATGGTCGGTATCGTGATTGATGACGCGATCGTCGTCCTGGAGAATATTTATAAGTTGGTTGAAGAAAAGCGTCTATCGCCAATGGAGGCTGCGGCAAAGGGGACTGCTGAGATTGCCCTCGCGGTGCTGGCGACGACCCTTTCGTTGGTTGTTATCTTCGTGCCGGTATCTTTTATGTCGTCGATCTCGGGGAGGTTCCTATACCAGTTTGGTGTCACGGCAGCCGTTGCCGTCCTCGTGTCGTTGCTTGTCTCGTTTACGCTCACGCCCATGATGGCGTCGCGTTTGCTGAGGGCACCCGCGCATCCTCAACAGGATTCGAGCAAACCAGTCGCGAGCCGCCGCGGCTTCTACGCCTGGATTGATCGTGCATACGACCGGTCATTGAGGTGGTGTGTGCGGCGTCGTTTTGTCACGCTCACTGTTGCAGCACTGGTGATCGCCTCGGCAGTTCCGCTGTACACACTCCTTCGACAAGATTACATACCGAGCGATGTCGATGAAGCGGAGTTCAGCGTCACTGTGACGGGGCCTGAAGGGGTTAGCTTTGAAGCGTTTGATCAGGCAGCGAAGTTAGTTGAAGAGCGAATTCGTGAGCACCCCGCAGTCATCACGACGCTGTCCTCCGTGGGAGGTTCGTTTCTGGGTCAGGTGAATCGTGCGGAAGTCTATGTTCGCATCGTTCCTCACGGTCAGCGGTACTTCTCTCTTGGTCGATTGGCACGAGAAACATTTCGTGGAAAACCGTTCGGGGCGTTCAAGGGCAATTACACCCAGTCGGACGTCATGCAGGAGCTGCGTCGCAATCTGCGGGGGTTTCCCGACCTCCGAGTATCAGTGCGGCCGTTTGCCGCTTTTAATATCGGTGGCGGTAACTACGATATTGATATTGCGTTGCGCGGCCCCGAGCTGGATAAGCTCGCCGAGTTTACTGAAACACTCAAGGTCCGTTCTCGCGAAATGGGTGGCCTGCCCGACCTCGACACGACGCTCAAACTCGACACGCCGGAACTGCAGGTGGATATTAATCGTGAGCGAGCGGCTGACCTTGGCATCTCGCCCCGGGACATCGGAACTGCCCTTCGTCTGCTCGTGGGCGGGGAGGACGAAGTGACGCGGTTTCGCGATCCCTCCACCAATGAGGACTACGACGTGCAGCTCCGCCTTGCACGAGCGGATCGTGCGAATGCCGCGGACTTGTCGCGCTTGCTTGTCCCATCACCGCAATCACCGATGCGAGTGGTTGAATTGCGCAGCATTGCCGAAGTCAAGTCAACGACAAGCGCGGCCCGCATCGATCGTCTCGACCGTCAGCGAGCAGCAAACGTGCGCGGCTCTGTCGGCCCGGGCTTCGCGCTCGCCGATCGCCTGCAGGCTCTGCGGCAGGAGATTGCCAAAATGAATCTCCCCGCGGAGTACACCGTTCGCACGATGGGACGTGGCCGCGAGTTGGAGCGAACGTTTTCTGAGTTTCTCCTTGCGTTCTCGCTGTCGATCGTGTTTATGTACATGATTCTTGCCGCAAACTACGAGAGCTACCTGCACCCGTTTACCATTCTGCTTTCACTTCCGATCTCCGTTCCTTTCGCCTTTCTTTCGTTGTGGCTCGCGGGCGAATCGCTCAACCTCTATTCCGCTCTCGGCATCCTGGTGTTGTTCGGCGTCGTTAAGAAGAACTCCATTCTTCAGGTCGACCACATCAATCAGCTGCGCCGCGGCGGGATGCCAATCGAAGAAGCAGTCGTTCGCGGCAGTCGCGATCGCCTGCGACCGATCCTTATGACAACGCTTGCCCTTGTTGGCGGAATGCTGCCCCTCGCGATTGGAACCGGCCCGGGTGCCGAGGAACGCCGAGCGGTGGCTGTTGTTGTCATTGGTGGACAAATGCTGTCGCTGACCCTCACGCTGCTCGTGACGCCAGTAGCGCACCTCGTGCTCGACCGCGTATTTTCACGCAGGTCAACTGTCGCGTCATTGCAAACGCCGGTGTAACTGCACAGCGCGGTGGCGAGAAAGCCGAGCGGGGTCGTGGTCATCGCCATGTGTTTCATTCCGCGTTGTACAAGTCTCTCGTCCACCAACTTGGACTGAAAGCGCGTTTCATGCAGCCTTCCTGTAGCAATGCTTCAATACACCGCCGAGCCTTGTGCGACAGCGAACCGCTGTGTTTGAATTGGCCAGTCGCAGCGGCGGCGACCGATTCGCCGGGGCTTTGAACTCGATGCACGAATGCGGCATTTCCTAGTTGTAGTGCTCGATGTGTTCACTGACCAAGTGGTCCAGGCGCCTGGTGCCCATGATGACAAACCTGTGCAGGCAATTGTCCTGCACGGACTGGATGAACCGTTCCACGAAGGCGTTGAGGCTGGGCGCTCGAAATGGAAGTTGTACCGGAGTGATGCCCTGGCCTCGGAGCGCATCGTCAAACGCGCTTCTGAACTTTGAATCGCTGTGTCTGTTCAGCACTTTGCAGATCTCGCTCTGCCCACACGCCGCGGCCCCAAACTCCCCATTTGTCGGGAGACCCACTCAGTCCGGATAGTGCGTGCTTCTTGTCGCGATCCCAACGGGATTGCCAGCTTCACCAACCGCGCCCGCCCTTCTTGGTGACCCGAACCAGGCCATTGAGCTTGGACCGCACGATCTGATTCTCCAACTTCAAATACTGTATCTTCTGCCAGAGTTCTCACGCCGATTCACCGGTTAACACCCCAGGGAGCATCTTGAAGATCGTGGCCATGGAAAATGGTGGCCGGTGGCCCGATTCATTGCCTGCTGCGCCGACATTCATATAGATACAATCCGACCGGAGTTGCGTCCGTTACCACCTACACAGACGAGTACG
>CAZEZV010000063.1:0-16770 GCA_964516725.1 uncultured Phycisphaeraceae bacterium | reverse complement strand
CGTTCCATCATCACGAGCAGCGAAGGCCGGAACGTCGCGACAATCCGACAAATCTCGCTCCCAATGCTCCCGCCCGCACCCGTGATCAAAATCCGCTTTGCCTCGATCGCGCTGCGCACAAGTTTGCGATCAATGCCATAAGGCGTCCGCCCAATCAGTTCGCCCATGTTCAGTTGTCCGCCGCCGATTAAGTTCAAGTTCGGCGCCACGGCGAATGAGTTGTTGTTGCTCGGGGGGGCTGGCCGCCGCAGCGTGTCCGACAACGTCGGCACGAATCGCTCTGGAATACCCAGCGAACGCAGCGCCTCCCGTACTCGCTGAATCAGTGCCCGCTGCGACGCCGGCAACGACACCACCCCCACACTGAACGGCCGATGCGCATGTAACTCCGTCAACGATTCAAGCGCTCCCAACACCGGCAACCCCGCCAACTCCGAATCGTGATACCCGTTCTCCGCAAGCACACACCCCACATGCGCCGGCAACTGATTTGTCACCGCAAGTTGCCCCGCGAGCGCGGCCAGCGTCTCAGGCGTGCCGATGAGCACGGGCGAGGTCCACAAAGTGGTGAGAGCAGGGGTAGAGGTTTCGGGAGTCACAAGCCGAGTATCGGCAAGATCGGGAATCAAACAAGAGCCGAGCGGCGCAAGCCGCGGGGGGAGTCGTTCGAGTCGTAAATCGCGGCATCCAACGGCCAATGCTCGCTTGTCGTGGCACGGACATGTAGTCCTGTCCATGCCGAATGTCGTGAGTCTTCAGAGTTTTCTCCGTCGATGCCCTGTTCGCACGGACATGATTACATGTCCGTGCCACGATGATCATGACATCTCGATTGCAAGCCGGTCGCTCAAGCACCTTTCGAGGGCAACTCTTGCTCCACTTGACACATGTAGAGTGTCTAGGTATAGTATGTCTATGGCTCGCACAACTCCAACACCAGACACAATGATCCAAGGCACCCTCAGCCTCATGATCCTGCGCATGCTCTCAAAATCCCCAGGCCACGGCTACGCGATCGCCCGCGCCATCGAAGCCGCGTCTGGCGGCAAACTCACCGTCGAAGAAGGCTCCCTCTACCCCGCCCTCCACAAACTCGAAAAACGAGGCGACATTTCAGCCGAATGGGAAAAAAGCGACACAGGCCGCCGCGTTCGTATGTACACGATCACGCCATCAGGTAAAACTCGCTTAAAGGAACAAACCGCTCGCTGGAAAGACGTGGCCAAAACCGTCGACGCCGTCCTTGCAGGCGCTTTGAGCAACACAAAGGAGATGCCCGCATGAACGCACTCCTTCGATTGATGCAAGGCGACCCGCGCTCCACTCAGCAAGTCCGCGACGACCTACGCGAAGAGATGCAATGTCACATTGACCTCATGCGCGAAGAACTCAAGGCAGATGGCATCGAAGGCGAAGAAGCAGAACGACTCATCACCGAACGCTTCGGCGACGAGTCTCACTGGCGAATGAAGTCCGAATCAGTCATACTCGGAGAACGAATCATGCTTCAGAAAATACTGGTTGCCTTGGTGCTGGCGCTTGCGGTGGGATGGGGTTGGAGTGTGTTTGAGGCAAGGTCATCTCGAATGGAGATAAAGCGTGACATGACCAATATTCAAAGGCAACTAGAAGGGCTCTCGGGTCGATTGGAGCGAGCGTGGGCGGCGGCACCGAACGTCCAACCCGAACCTCGCTTCGTGTATGTTGACGGCAAGCTCGGCCGCCCAGGTCCGTATCAACTCGTGAATGGTCTGACGCTGAAGCGCATGTTGATCAGTGCTCAAATCGACTTGGAGAAGGCGAAGAACGTTGCGATCACTCGCAAGTATGTCGAAGGACCAAAGACAACGCAATTCAAAGTTGCAGAGTTCATGGCGCAATCGGAGAATGATCCGCCACTTGAAGCCGATGACATGATCCAAGTGTGGTAGAGATTTCTCAGCTACTCAACACTTTTGTCGCCGTAACAAAACCGCCGAGGTGGCTGTCGTCGTTGCCACTTCAACGGAACTCTGATCGAGTCGTCAAATGTGCCCGCCCACTCGGGTTTCAGTCCATGTGCATCGAGAACTTGGCACGTGATTCGAGCGACTTCACACGAAAGATGCTGGTGTTCTTCTTTGGAAGCGTCGAAATTGCTCGTCCCATAGTCCAAATAGATTTCATTGTCTGTTGGCGCGCGCTCTGTGCCTTGAACATGATAAAAAACATAGCCCACGATTGGAACACCGCGCCACAGACCTCCAAGGCGTTTGAACTCCGTCGGCATGGCGCACGCGCCGCACGTACCGCAGCATGACCAGTGGTGCCGAGCCATGACCCCTTTCTCGTTCATCTCTTCAAACGCTGCATCAAGGCGATCACAGTCTGTGACATCAGGCCAAGTCTTCTTCTCTGACTCAAAGTTTTCCCACAGCAGTGGAAGAACTTCATCGAGTATTGCAGAGACTGTGCCCTCGCCAAGATCGAACTTCAGCACGTCAATGACGAATTCGCGAGTAGACGCCAAAGTGTCAAAACCTTGGCGCAGTATCGAGTTGGACTTTTCAATCACTTCTCGTCGAATCTCTTCAATTGGCACCGGTTTCTTGCTCATTCAATGACACCCCTCACTGCACAAAAATCCCCAACTCCTTGTTCAGCAACCCCGTCGGCGCCTGATGATTCTAGCAATTCCGCCGTGGGACTCTCAATCATTGTTCCAGCATCAGTTAAGACGCTTTACGCATCGTTTTCCGCTCGCGATGCAGCATCGCTTTCATACGGATACCAGATGCATGCCGCGCCCATCAACTTGTTGTTGAACCAACGTGGCACAGGCGTCCTCGTCTCTGACCGAGCGCCCTTGCACTCTTGTTACAGGAGCGGATACCTTTGGCACCAGCGCGGACTTTGCAAGTAGAATCCGTATCAATCGCAATCAACGAGCCGCGAGCGAGACGCGGCGGTGCATGTCGGAGACGACGACGCCTCCCGGGCGTTCGATCGTGACGGCGAAAACTGCGGCCTTTGAGATCGGGAGTTGCGGCTGTATCGGGACGATTGTCTCGGCGTCGCCCGTCGCATCGAAAACGGCACCGCTCACGCGCTGCGACAGGCCTCGCTCGGCGTCGATGATCCACAATTGGTACGACTCCTTTGTCGGGTCGTTCTTGGGAAGATTGTCGAAGCGCATGTAGCCGGACTGGGCGGTGTCGCTCCACACGACTTGACCCTTCACGTTTCGCACTTCGGGCGGTTCCTTTGTATCCAATGCGTTGAAGTCCGTCCACGAGATGGTGAAAGCATCGGCATTCGCCTGCGCGAAGCGGACGACAGTGTTGCCATCAACTTTCGCCGTGCCGCGGAGTTTGGGAAGCCAGGCAAAGATTGCGAGGCCAAGGCAAGCGGCGGCGGCAAGCCAGCCGAGGTTGCCAAAGACACTTGGCCTTCGTGTTGATCGTGTGTCGACGAGGTGGTCGGTTGATTCGCCGCGTCCGGCGATACGCAGGGTGCTTTGGCTCGTGCTTGCCGCCGGGAATTGCTGTTCAATGCGCTGCCGCAATGATGCGGGAAGCGTTGTCGCTTCATCAGCGGACACAAACGCGCTCGCGAGGGCCGCGGCGGCGTAGTCAAACTGATCTTCGTCGACATTTGGATACTGACGAAGCAGCGTCTCAAGTTCCGCGGCCTCGGGCTCGCTGAGTCCATGCGTGGCGCGGACTACCAGCAAGTCCATCAGGCGATCCATGTCGGCTTCGTGGAGGTTGTTCATGAGACTGCCCTCCCATCCGCGGCCAGTGCGATGCTTGGTACACGCGTCGAAGTCGTCGTCACGGCTCCGAGCATCGAGCGAATGTGAATCAAACCGCGCCGGACGTGCGTCTTGACAGTTCCGAGCGGCAAACCTGTTGACAAGGCAATTTGCTCGTGAGACAGGCTTCGCTCAACCGCGAGTCGAAGGACGCGCTGCTGGTCGGTTGGCAGCGATGCAAAGGCCTGCACTGCCTTGGCCGCATCGAGTGAAGTTGCCGGGTGTGCCGCGGGCATGACTGATTCCGGCTGATTGAGCGTGGTCTGCGACTCCAACTTGGTACGACTGACGTTCTTCCTCACTCGGTCAATAAGCCGGCGGCGCGCGATCATCGCGACAAATGTTGTTTCACTGCCAAGGCTTTCGCTATATCGCTGAGAGCTCTTCCAAAGATCCAGAAAAATGTCCTGAACAGCGTCCTCGGCTTCGTTGGGCGTCGTGCGTTTCGCAAGAGCCCAGACCAGCCCGCCAAAGCGATCGATGCACTCGCGCATCGCGCCCTGGTCGCCTGCTGCAACGCGATGGAGGATGGATTCAGCCATGCGAGTGTGAAGGCATGCGGAGCGAGCGTCGGACCATCCGAGGCGTGGACGCGATGGTAGGTCAAGAAGCATGCGATTCGACAGGACACTCCACAGAAGCGAGAATGGGTATCGGCTTGGAGCGTCAAAGATCGCCCCGGCACCTGTGAGTGCCGGGACGACAAACGAGGGGGAACGACTGATCATGCCGATCATTGTGATTCTGCACTGAATCGATTACTTCGGCATGAGGACGGTGTCGATCACGTGAATGACGGCGTTGGACGCTTGGATGTCGGTCGTCGTGACTTTCGCCGTCGCCTTGGTGTTGCCGATTCGCACACCGGCCTTGTCAGACTCGATCTTGAGCGTCTGGCCCTGCAGGGTTGCGGGGCTTGTGGTCAGCTTGGTGACGTCGCTGGCAAACGCGCGTGTGGGAATCACGTGCAGCTTGAGAATCGAGGCCAGGGTTTCCTTGTTCTCCGGCTTGAGAAGGTTCTTCACCGCGTCGGCGGGCAGCTTCGCAAACGCCTCGTCCGTCGGCGCGAGAATCGTGAACGGACCCGGCCCGGAGAGAGCCTGCGTCAAGCCCGCGGCGTCGATTGCCGCGAGCAGTGTCGTGAACGACCCGGCTTGCTTGGCGGTTTCGATCGCGTTCGCAGTCTTTGGCATGAGCACAGAGTCGATGACGTGGATCACGCCGTTGGATGCGACGATGTCGGTGGTCACGACCTTGGTCTTGGAATCGAGCTGGACGCCTGCATCAGACGCTGTCACGTCAACTCGCTGACCATTGAGAGTCGTTGCGAAGTCAAGTTCCACAACATCTTCCGCCTTGACGCTGCCCGACACAACGTGGTACTTGAGGATCGAAGCGAGCTTCTCCTTGTTTTCTGGCTTCAGCAGCATCTCGAGCGTTTCCTTCGGGAGCTTTGCGAAGGCTTCATCGGTCGGGGCAAACACTGTGAACGGGCCGTCGCCGTTGAGCGCGTCGGTCAGGCCCGCCGCGTCGATGGCCGCGGCGAGCGTCTTGAATTGCCCCGCGGCTTTCGCGGTGTCCAGAATGGTCTTGGATGACTTTGACGCCTGATGCGAGGCTTGGACCATCCTGGGCTGTGCTTCAACGCTTTGTGCCGAAGAGCCGCACTGCGCACGAAGTTGAGCTGCGCCCAATCCCGACGCGAGCAGTGCGACAGCAGTGAACCGCGTGAGTGGTGTGAAGCGTGAGCCTGCGAACTGAAAACCAAAGGCATGAGTCATGCAATATCTCCTAGTCATTGATGTGAGAGGGTCTCGCACGATGCGAGAGTTGGAAGCGACTTCGAGATGCTCGCTCGTTTAGATTCAGCGCGTCTGTAAAATCAGGTGGAAGCACGGGGTAAAGTGTGTACGCAGGCGTGGCTGATTCGCACGTTTTCCCAGAAGCACGCAGTGTGCTGCAATGTCGACAGACCCATCCGAATGGTGTTGACCCTATCGCCCCTTCAAACGCGCAAGTCCGCCGTCCACACCGAGCACCTGGCCCGTGGTCCAACTGCTCGTCGGGTTCAATAGAAACGCGATCGCTTGTGCAATCTCTTCAGGTTGGCCGATGCGACCCAGCGGATGCATCGCCACCGAAGCCTTCAAAGCGCCCTCGTTTTCTATGATTCGTCGTGCCATGGGAGTGGCGACAAGCCCGGGTGCAACGGCATTGAAACGAATACCTGCGCTCGCGTACGTCGCGGCAGCCGAACGCACAAGTCCTTCAACGCCCGCCTTTGCGGCTGCAATGGCGTCGTGATTTGCCAGCCCGACGCTGGCGGCGCACGACGACATCAGCACAACACTTCCCCCCGTGCCTTTCATATGTCTCCCCGCCGCCTTGACGAGAGCGAATGAGGTTCGAAGGTTCTGCGCGAGCGTGTCTTCGAATTCCTGCGCACTGGTCAGGTGCGCAGGTTTGAGAAGTATGGAACCCGCGAGGTTTACAGCGCCGGTGATTCCCGGATGCCCCTGGAATATCGCATCGACCGCGTCGAAGTCTCGGGCGTCGACGATCTCCGCCTTCGCCCCACAAGTATCAGCAAGTCTGCTCAGTGGGTCGAGTGTCCGGCCAGCCAGAATGAGTGACCAGTTGTCACGGTGCAGCAACTCCACCAGCCGCTGTCCGATTCCACCCGCCGCGCCGATCACGAGACATGTTCCGCTTGTCATGAAAGTGTGTTCCTTCTGCTCCGCACGAGCCACTCCGATGTGTTCGCATGCACTAATACACCTTGCCTACTTCAACAGGGCGAGAGCGATGAGACCTCGGGCGCTCCACGCAATCGTTCTGAGCCAGTTCAACGCAACGAGTCTGCGCCACGCATCGTCTGCAAACCCGCGAGAGAGTCTCGCATGCAAGGGAACCAAGACCGCGAAGGTCACCAGCCAATTGAATGCGAGCAGGGCGGAACCGATCCAAGGCAGGGCCTCAGCGACGCCTTCAGTTGGAGGCACGAATAAAAGCAATGTCGCAAAGATCGCCTCCACAAGCATCGTGGGTGCAACAACCCATGTTGTTCGTTGCTGATGAATGTGCGCGTACGCCGAAAACGACTCAGACTGAACCTCTCGCATCAATGGATAGTGCACGATCTGAACAAACCAGATCAGGCCGGTCATAAACCACGTCGCGCCGGCGTGAACAATGGGTATCACGCTGGTCAGTTGATCGAGCAAGCAAGCTCCCCAAGGTCAGGGCGATCCGCGGCGGTGGCGTGGCGGTACGCGCGAATGACTGTGCCGCGATGAATGACAAATGCACCGGGCATCTGAAAACCATCACCTTCAAGTTTCCCCACCCCGTGCCCGCGCATCGCCGCCAGAATCCCAAGGATCCAAACTCGCGGCCCGAACAATTGAAGAAACGAACCGCGCTTCAGCTCAAGTGCTCGATACAGCAATCGATCCGGATCTGCAATCCACACAGCCGACGAAACACCGTACTGAAGTCCAACTGCGCGAAGTCGCGCGGATGATGCACTCATGCCGACAACCACGATGCCAACGCCAGCGGACTGAATCGTCGCTTGACGATCTGCCAGGTCAGCGAGAGTTTGCTTGCAAAACGTGCATCCAGCATGGCGAAGCAGGACAACCAGTGTTTGGCGATCATCGGTCAGCGCCCGCAAGGTCCGACCCTGCTCATCTCGAAGTCCATCCAGCGCCTCATCAAGCGTGACGCCGGCTTCAGAAAGTGCCGGCTGCGCAGCCTTTGCGGCATGCCACAAGATCATCGCAAAGGGAACCCACCACATCAAGTCGTTGGTCACGATGGTCCATCCCATCGACCAAGGAAAGAGCCCTCGCAGAGCTGCGTCCACGAAGCCGATCGGCCCGAGCACTTTCCCAAGCAGACCCACGAGCACAATCGGCCAGTGTCGTGCCGGATCGCGTGACGCGATCAAGTACCCCACCCCGTACACACCCACAATCATGCCGATGCAGGCCCACAACTGAGGCCAAAGCTCTTTGCCCGCAGGTGACACACCCAGCATCTTGAGCGTCCACACAGGCGCGACGGCCATCGCACCACCCCACGCAATGTTGTATACCCCGGCGATCGCCAGGCAGCGACGCATCCATGTGGGCGACGAAGTTGTGGCTGCAGCATCACTCGCCATGTATCTTCCCCAAAGCTTGCAACGCCGAAACGGTTGCAGCGTGTCGATAGTCGAACATTTTCTTCAGCTTTCTGCGCACATACCACCCAGCCATCACTTCGCCAACCCATCCCAGCGGCACCGCGTACTCGATCTTGTCTTCAAGCACGCAGCGCTGCGATCCGGTGGATCGAACGACGTGACGATGTACCCAGGCCGCGAACGGACCTGATACCTGTTCGTCTGTGAACTCGCCACCTTCTTCGCCGCGATCAACGAAGTCTCGGTGCAGAGCGACCCAACGCTGTTTCAACGGTCCGGTGTGCAGCACCAGTACAGCAATGGATCCATCGCCCAACGATTGCGGAGACTGTTCGATGGTGACACGGTCCCATGGCGGAATGAGTTTCTTCAGCGCATCTGGTGATTGATGCCACGCAAAGACATCTCGTGCGCTTGCGCTAATTTCTGAGCATTTCACGAACGATGCGATGTTGATTCTCCAAGTACTTGCTGGATAATGCACACTGGGCGTGACGGACCAGTTCACACCATACACCTGTTTACAAAGGCGGGCGTCCGCGTTGAAGTACACGAGCACTCCCAGCCGCCGCGCACTTCTTCGAGCAATACTTCACGCGTTCCCAATCTCGCTCCCACTTTTTTCTCCACGCGAACTCCCTCAAACAGTGAGCGCACGTCTTTGTAGGCAGATGTTTATTCGGCACAGCGACGTTTCCTCAATCGGCGGAAAACACTACTTTCCGTGGTATGATGCCCTCGCATGCCGAAAGCAACGAATGAAAGCCCGCAGAAATGTACACGTCTTTGTGTTGTCTTCGGTGATCAACTCGACTTGGATTCAACCTTTATTCGTTCAATTCGACCGACCGATGTGGTCCTGATGATGGAAGTTGCAGCGGAGTCGCGCCATGTTCCAAGCCATGTGCAGCGAACTGTGCTCTTTCTAACTGCCATGCGGCACTTCGCTGCGGCATTGGCTCAGAACAGCGTCGCAGTTCGATATGTCGCGCTCGATGATCCAAAGAACGCCGCCTCGTTCGAGACCGAGATCGCTCGTGCGATTGCGGATCTCGCGCCATCAGAAGTTGTCTGCATTCAACCGGGTGAGTGGCGAGTCGTAGCGATGTTGCAGCAGGTGTGCAAGTCCGCTTGCATCAAACTCACACTCGTTCCCGACGAGCACTTCATCACCACTACGGAAGAGTTCGCGAAGTGGGCAAAGGGCCGGAGTGCTCTCACGATGGAGTACTTCTATCGAGAGCAGCGTCGCAAAACAGGCTACCTCATGCACGGCGGGGGCAAAGGCGCCAAACCGGTTGGCGATGTGTGGAACTGTGACAAACAGAATCGCCTTCCCTTCGGTAAAGCAGGACCAAGTCCAAGGCCGCGCCCGCCTTTGTGTTTCAAGCCCGACAAGGTCACGCGGGACGTCATTGACTTGATACGGCGGATTCTTCCCGACCTGCCGGGATCAATCGACACATTCTCATGGCCAGTCACGCGCGAACACGCGCTCGAAGCGTTAGACGACTTCATCGCGCATCGGCTCGCCCGGTTCGGACCGTTTGAAGACGCGATGTGGACCACAGAACCGACCCTGTACCACTCCACGCTTTCTTGCGCTCTCAATCTCAAACTGCTGAATCCGCGTGAATGCTGCGAACGCGCCATCGACGCATACCACGCAGGCAAAGCTCCGCTGCAATCAGTCGAAGCCTTTGTCAGGCAGATCATCGGCTGGCGGGAGTTCATCCGGGGCGTGTATTGGCTCGAAGGTCCAGCCTACGCCGAACGCAATGGACTTGACCAGCATGGAAGTCTCCCATCCTTCTATTGGACCGGGGACACCGACATGGCGTGCATGAAGTCGTGTATCGGACAGGTGCTCGACACGGGCTTTGGTCACCACATCCAGCGCCTCATGGTCACCGGCAACTTCGCGTTGCTAGCTGGCGTTCATCCCCGCGAGGTCAGCGATTGGTACTTGGGCATGTTCGTTGACGGCATCGACTGGGTGACGCTTCCAAATGCTCTCGGTATGGTGATGCACGCCGACCGCCGACAGGGCTCAGCCAAGGGCGTTACTGGCCTAGTCGGCACCAAGCCCTACGCCGCGAGCGGCAAGTACATTCAGCGCATGAGCAATTACTGCTCACAGTGCCGCTACGACCCGGGCGAACGTACGGGCCCATCTGCGTGCCCTTTCACCGTCTTCTACTGGGACTTTCTCATTCGCAATCAAGGGGCACTCGAGGACAATCGCAGAATGACGATGATCCTCAAGAATCTAGATCGATTTTCGTCCGAGACGCGTACTCAGATCACGATCGATGCAGAACTGCTGCGCAAGAAGTTCTCGATAGGCGCTCACTCCGTGTAGATTGCCGAAACACGCTTTGCCGGGCGTTGAGCAGCTCTCCAAGGCGAGATTCTTTTTCTGACGGTCGTGAATCCAAGGGTGTGGCTTGAACGAAGTCGATTCAAACCGCCGCGACAACGATGCGGCGCTGCGGGCGCCGCTCCCGGAATTGAGAAACGACCAAATCGTCTGCAGACCAGCGCAAGTGGATCGAATTGATCGATTTGCGAGAAAGAAACAATGAAACGTCACGAACAAAGAGCAAGACACTTCTTTGCCTCATTCGCAAGCAAAGAATGAACAGACACCTCTGCGCCGGAGAGAGCGTGAAATGTGTGAACACATGTGCGCGGCTACTGAGCATCCTTGAGTCGAATCCGATAGACACCAAGTAATCGTGAACTCAATGACCGAACATCGGAAAGCAAGCAATCTCTTCCTTCGATGGCTGGACGCCGACGCGACGCAAGCCGCGGAAGTGGTCGAGTTTCCGCATACTCACAATCCTGAGTGGGGTCGTCTTGTGCCGTTCATCGCCATGCATCTGGCGTGCCTTGCGGTCATCTGGGTGGGATGGAGCTGGATCGCGGTTGCCGTCGCTGCCGGCCTGTACTTTGTCCGCATGTTCGCGATCACGGCGTTTTATCACCGGTACTTCTCGCATCGCACATTTGAAACCAGCAGAGCTGTGCAGTTTATCTTCGCGGTGATCGGCAACGCCGCCGTTCAGCGCGGGCCTTTGTGGTGGGCCGCGCATCATCGCGAGCACCATCGGCATTCGGACACGGAGCGCGACATCCACTCGCCCCACACGCACGGCGTGCTGTGGAGTCACATGGGTTGGTTTACGTCGAAGCAGGCGTTCGCGACGAATGCCAAGGCTGTTCCAGACCTGGCAAAGTACCCTGAACTGCGGTTTCTGGATCGCTTTGACATCGTCGTGCCCGTCGCGCTCGCGCTGGGGCTGTGGATGCTCGGGTGGATTCTCAACGCCACGCTTCCAGCGCTTGAAACAGGCCCCTGGCAGATGCTTGTGTGGGGGTTCTTCATTTCGACGATCGTGGTGTATCACGCGACCTACACAATCAACTCGCTTTCTCACATGATCGGCACGCGGCGATTCAACACTCCCGACGACAGCCGCAATAACCCGGTGCTCGCGATCATCACGCTGGGCGAAGGATGGCACAACAACCATCACTTTCATCCCGGAACAGTTCGACAGGGCTTCTTCTGGTGGGAGATTGATGTGACGTACTACGTGCTGTGGATAATGAGCAAGATTGGGATAGTGTGGAAGCTTCGCGGCGTCCCGGAGCGTGTGTATGAGAGCGTGGAACGCAGAGCCGTCCAGCGACCAGGGCGGAGGGCCTGAATGAAGATCGCCGTGATCGGCACGGGCGTGTCGGGCTTGACGTGTGCGCTGCTCCTCTCAGGGCGGCACGACGTACACGTGTTCGAGGGCGAAGCGAGGGTTGGAGGGCACTCGCACACCGTCATGTGTAAGAGTCCTGAAGGAACCATGCTGGGCGTTGATACAGGGTTCATCGTGTTCAATGAGCGCACATACCCGTTGTTCACCAAGTTGCTGAAGCAGCTTGGTGTTTCATCGCAGCCCTCGACGATGAGCCTCAGCGTCCGCTGCGAATCGACCGGCCTCGAATACAACGGCACAAGCGTCAACGCATTGTTCGCGCAGCGGCGAAATCTGCTGAGCCCCGCGTTCTACTCGATGATCGCGGAACTGCTCAAGTTCAACAGACTGGCGAATGAGGCGGTCGATCACCCCGGAACCCTCGCGTCCTTTGTCAAAGAGCACGGTTTCTCGCCTCGCCTGGTCGACCAATACCTGATTCCCATGACCGCCGCGATCTGGTCCGCCCCGAGGCGCACGGTGATGTGCATGCCGATGCGATTCTTCGCAAGTTTCTTCCGCAACCACGGCATGCTGACAATCAATGATCGCCCGCAGTGGATGACAGTGGTGGGGGGCTCGAGGAGCTACGTCGAGGCGATCTGCGAGCGATTGGGACGCGCGATTCGCGTTGTGACTCCGGTGTTGAGCGTTTCACGCCATGCAACGCACGTGGATGTCGTGACACGAGAGGGCACCGAGGCGTTCGACCACGTCGTTCTCGCAACGCACAGCCCCGAAGCGCTCTCGATGTTGTCCGACGCCACGCATGACGAACGCGATGTGCTCTCAGCGATGCGGTACCAGGCAAATGAAGCGGTGCTGCACACCGACGCATCGCTCATGCCCGCACGCAAGCTTGCGTGGGCAGCGTGGAACGCTCATGTCGATCTCAAGCACGATCGAGAGACCGCTGACAAGCCCACTGGCGTGACATACAACCTCTCGATCTTGCAGCGCCTGCCTACTCGCGAGCAGTACCTCGTCACGCTGAACAGAAGCAATCGCATCGCGCCTGCGAAGGTGATCCGGACAATGACCTACCACCATCCGGTATTCGATCACGCGAGCGTTGAGGCACAACAGCGGCATGCTCAGATCAGCGGCGTCTCCCGCACTCACTTCTGCGGCGCGTATTGGGGATACGGCTTTCACGAAGACGGCGTTCGCAGCGCGGTGCGTGTGTGCCAATTCTTCGGGGAGGACTTATGAGCACCGAAAGTCCCTCGGTTGCAAACAGCAATCACACTCGCTCGGTGCGCACGCCGCTGCAGAGCGCGATCTATGAAGGCAGAGTCCGGCATCGCCGATATTCGCCGACGACGCACCAGTTTTCGATGCCGCTCTACATGATGTACTTGGACTTGTCAGAGTTGGAAACTGTGTTTCGAGGCCGATGGTTCTGGTCCATCAAGTCGCCAAATGTCAGTTGGCTCAGGCGTGCAGACTACTTCGGCGATCCTGCGAAAAACATTGAATCCGAGGTGAAGCGATTTGTCGATGCTTCGCTGGGCTTCGTGCCTCCGGGCCCGGTGCGAATGCTCACGCATCTTCGGACGTGGGGATACTGCTTCAATCCGGTGACGTTTTACTACTGCTACGACGCGAGCGGCGAATCGCTCGAGGCGACGGTTACGGAAATCACCAACACGCCATGGAAGGAGCGGCACGCATACGCCCTTGACATGCGAGGCAAAGACGCGAATACCACAAGGCATGCGTTCGCAAAGTCGTTTCACGTGTCCCCGTTCATGCCGATGGAGCAGGACTACGAATGGCGGCTTGGCCAGCCTGCGGACAAGCTGTTCGTCCACATGAAGAATCACACAACAGGTAGCGATCAAGAGCATCACATCTTTGACGCAACGCTCGTTCTGCGCCGAACAGACATCTCGACTCGATCACTTGCGCGGGTGCTTGTCACATACCCGCTCATCACCGTGTCGGTTATCCTCGGCATCTACTGGCAGGCATTCAGGCTGCGGCTCAAGCGCACGCCGTTTCATCCGCATCCAAAGGTTGCAGCAAGGGCCGTCGCATGAGCACTCTCTCAACAGGCACTACTGTGGCAGATCGACATAGTGACCGAAGTTCGCCGACCGCTCCGGCGTCGCTTTCGGCTCGGCTCGCGCGCCGCGCGATGCACACCGTGCTCGCAAGGATCAAGCATGGACGATTGACGCTCCGCGAGCCTGACGGCTCGCTGGTTTCGTTCGGATCGGTTGCAGGCGACGGAGCGAGCTGCGCGCTGCACGTCACGATTCACGTGCGAGACGCTCGCTTCTACTCGGCATGCACATCTGCCGGTTCGCTCGGAGCGGGCGAGAGCTACGTTGAGGGCCTATGGGACTGCGACCAACTGACGGACCTTGTGCGGCTGATGGCACTGAACCGGGAGTCCTTGCGATCCCTTGACAAAGGTTGGGCGAAGGTGCTCCTGCCATTCCGGCGCATGAGGCAGGCACTGCTGCGCAACACGCACGCCGGTTCGAAGCGGAACATCGCCGCGCACTATGACCTGAGCAACGACTTCTTTCAGCTCATGCTTGACCCGACGATGATGTACTCCTGCGCGTTCTTCGAGCGGGAAACATCGACGTTGGAAGAGGCCTCGATAGCCAAGCTCGACATGATCTGCCGCAAACTGCAACTGACGCCCTCGGATCATGTGATCGAGATCGGAACGGGCTGGGGCGGCTTCGCGATCCACGCGGTGCGCCGGTACGGGTGCAGGGTGACGACCACGACCATCTCCAAGGCGCAGGCGGTGCTCGCCCGCGAACGAATCAACGCGGCTGGCTTGTCGGATCGCATCACCGTCATCGAGGCTGACTATCGCGATCTTTCCGGGCAATACGACAAGCTCGTTTCAATCGAAATGATCGAAGCCATCGGCAGCGAGTTCCTTGAAACGTACTTCGCACAGTGCGAGAGCCTTCTCAAACCCGAAGGCCGGATGGTGCTTCAAGCGATCACCATGCAGGACCGCGACTATGAACGGGCGCTGCAGGAAGTCGACTTCATTCAGAAGCACATTTTCCCGGGCAGTTTCATTCCTTCGCTGGGCGCGATGCAGCGAGCGGTCGCGGATGCAACCGCGATGCGCGTGATACACGTTGAGGACATTGGCCCGCACTATGCGCGCACGCTTCGGGAATGGCGTCATGCGTTTGACGCCAACCTGCCAAAGGTCCGCGCACTTGGCTTCGACGAGCGGTTTATACGAATGTGGAACTATTACCTGTGCTATTGCGAGGGTGGTTTCATTGAGCGGCACTTGGGGGACGCTCAACTTGTCCTGGTGAGAGAGATGAATAGAGACGGCGAAGTGCGAGGGGGCGTCGGGGGCATCGGGGGAATCGGGGGGGTCGCAGCCTGCGAAGGACAGAAATGAAGGCAAAGCTGCTCAACTTCGTGCTGTTTCAGGCGGCGTGGTTTGGCTGCGTGCTCTCCGCCGCTCGCGGACTGTGGTGGATGCCGCCATTGTGCGCGATATGTGCGTGCGCCGTGTATCTGTATGGCAGCGACAATCGAGCATCCGCGCTGCGGCTGCTCGGCACGGTCACGGCGCTGGGAACTGTGGTTGACGTCGCGCTGTGGAAACTCAATGTGG
Organism: uncultured Phycisphaeraceae bacterium; assembly: GCA_964516725.1. Classification (GTDB taxonomy): domain Bacteria; phylum Planctomycetota; class Phycisphaerae; order Phycisphaerales; family UBA1924; genus BJHL01. The sequence continues at coordinate 1,420 of CAZEZV010000063.1, read as the reverse complement.
TGTCCTTTGCACGCAGTGACGCGTCGTGGCTCAGTGGCACCATCTGGTTTGCCTCGCTGTGGGCGGCGTTTGCCACAACGCTCCAACTCTCGCTCGCCTGGCTGCAATCGCGAGTTGTCGCTTCGATCTTGTTTGGCGCTATTGGTGGGCCGCTTGCGTATGTCGCCGGCGAAAAGCTCGGCGCACTCTCGCTGCCTTCAAAGGCTGTGAGCCTGAGTGTCCTCGCGGTTGAATGGGCGATGCTGACGCCGGTCGTTATGCTGATCGCTGTTCGCCTGACGCGGAAGGAGACAACTGCGTGAACGCCTGCGTGACTGACTTGACTCCCCGCAATCGCCACAGCACATACAAGGCTGTCACGAGGTTGCCCAGCAGCAGAATGCCGACGATCCACGGCACGATTCGTCGCGCCCGGCGTTCCAGCACGCTGATCCAGATCGACGACACGAGAAACCCCCCGTACAAGTCCACCAGCGTGACGATACCCCAGCGTTCTGCGAAGAGCACTCGGAAAATATCGAGGACGTTTTTCTCAAGCGACGCCCAGACGATCAATCCAATGAGCGCGACTGAGAATGCAAGAAAGACGCCGCGCCAGACACGGACGGAGTTCTTTGTCGTCAGTGATTCGGTGCGAGAGTGTGCAGTCGTGTGCTGGTTCATCAAAGGTCCTTTCGCGCGATGCGCAACGCAATCCGAGCGTGCCATCGTACTAACTCAAGAAGAAAGAGGTTCGAATCGTGTGGAGTGAAGTCATGATTTTCGCGGCGTGGACGTGCGGTGCGTGTGCCGGCGTCATGCTGCTTCTGTGGATTCGCGCAACCGCGAAGAAGGATGCAAGCATCGTCGATGTCGCGTGGGCGGCGCTGCTGGGGTGCATCGCCATCGCCGCGGCGCTGCTGGGCGATGGCCTTCTGGAGCGCCGTGTGCTTATCGGTTGCATCGGCGGAGTGTGGGGGCTTCGCCTTGCGGGTCACCTGCTGTTTGACCGTGTGCTCAAAGCGAAGGAAGAGGACGGTCGCTACCAGGAGTTGAGAGCACACTGGGGTAAGAACGCGAACCGCAACTTCTTTGTGTTTTTTCAGGCGCAGGGCTTGCTCGCGGCGATGCTTGGCGTGCCCTTCATGATGGCGGCGCACAGCGAAGCGCCCCTCGGCGTACTTGACTACGCAGCCGCAGGTCTGTGGCTTGTTGGCATCGTCGGCGAGTTTGTGGCAGATCGCCAATTAGCCGCGTGGCGGCGCGACGCACGAAACGCCGGGAAAACATGCCGCGCCGGCCTGTGGCGATACTCGCGCCATCCCAACTACTTCTTCGAGTGGATCATGTGGTGCGCGTACGCGACCGCCGCGATGACGTTTCCGCTTGGAGCAGTCGCGTGGGCTGCGCCGGTGCTGATGTTGTTTCTCATTGTGAAGGT
>CAZEZV010000062.1:0-16888 GCA_964516725.1 uncultured Phycisphaeraceae bacterium | reverse complement strand
GCTGTCCGCGAAACTCCCCGGCACCGTCGGCGGCTTCTCTTCCAGCACGCCCAAGTGCGTAAACAGCGTCTCGCGTGAGACCATGTTTTCGTGATACTTTCCGCCCCACGCGAACGTCTTGCTCCCCTTGCGAACCTCTAACCCCGCAAGATCAATCTTCCCAAAGTGCCCCAGCGTCTTGCGGAACGAATCGGGCAAGTCTTCGCCCGCCGCGGCAACCAACCGCACCGGCCCAAAGAAACTCGCCGCGGCTGAGAAGTACGTCGCGGAGCCACCCAGGACCTTTTCGGCCTTGGAAGTGGGGGTGTAGACGGAGTCAATACCGATAGTGCCTGTAACAACAAGTGCCATTTCCGAGAGTATGCGTGCCATCAATCTGAAATAGATTGATGCGCCGCACGGCGACGTTTCTGTCAGTTTTCAATACCACGTGCGGTGGTAAGTGGTTCAGCGCGCTTTCAGGCCATGCTCCAACCGCCCGAGTCGAGTTTGCGCGCGAAGCCAATCGACCACATTCTTGTTCATGCGTTCACTTCTTTGTGTTCTTCGTGCCTTTGTGGCGAAGTTTCGTTTTGGGATTGCCACTGACCCGGCGTGAAACGCACTCACCCCTTTCGATCTTGCACTTCGGAATCGCTTGGTGACGATCTACAATCCTCCGTGCCGCTCGCTTGACACTCCAGAGATTCCCCATGACAACCGCCGCCCCCGCTCATTCATCCAATTCCCCCACCTCGCCCGGCGGCCCCCGCACAACCGCAACCCTCGGCGACCAACTCCACAAAAGCCCCGCAGTCCGAGCGGCGATTGATGCGATTGTGCATGAAGTGAAGTCGCGCAGTGCGGCAATCACAGACGCCAAACCCGCGAACCCCGCCCTCAAGTCCAGCTACGAAGAACTCATGAAGCGAGCCGCCGATGTTCGCGGCAAGCCGCTGCTCTATCCCATGCTCGGTTCGGGCATCGGCAACGGCCCGCTCGTCGAACTCGCCGACGGCAGCATCAAGTGGGACATGATCTGCGGCATTGGCGTCCACTTCTTTGGCCACAGCGACACCGATCTTATGGAACGCGCACTTAGCGGCGCACTCGACGACACCGTGAAGCAAGGCAACCTCGCCAGCAACTTCGAGGCTTATGAGTTTGGCGAAGTGCTGCTCCGCGAAGCCAAGAAACACTCCAAACTCAAACACGCCTACATCAGCACCAGCGGCGCGATGGCAAACGAAAACGCGCTGAAAGTCTGCTTCCACAAGTTGTTCCAGCGCCATCTCGAAGTCACTGACCCCGCGAAGATGCTTGCACAGTTCACGCCCACGCCTCGCGTCATCGCATTCAAAGACTGCTTCATGGGCCGAAGCATGGTGATGGCACAAATCGGCGACAGCCACGCCGGGCGCGAGGGTTTGCCCAACGGCGTCATGGTCGATTACATGCCCTTCTGGGATGAATCCGCGGCGGAACGCGTTGGCAGAACCAAGTTCATCGACATGTGCCTCTGGCACTTGCAGCAATACGTCGAGCGATACCCGGGAGGCCACGCCTGCTTCATCTTCGAAATGATCCAGGGCGAAGGCGGATTCAATGTCGGCAACCGCGACTACTTCAAGACATTGATGGACTACTGCAAGAGCAAGAAGATCGCCGTGTGGGACGATGAAATCCAGACTTTCGGCCGCACCAACCGCATGTTCGCGTACGAGCAGTTTGATCTGGGCGACTACGTCGACGTCTTCTGCGTGGGCAAAATGACGCAAGCATGCGCGACACTGTGGACCGAAGAATTCAATCCCAAAACCAACATTCTCTCGGGCACATTCACTGGCGAAGGCAGTTCCTTCCGCGTCGGCACGCGCGTCATTGAGCGCCTCGCGAACGGCAATTACTACGGCGAGAACGGCATGTTCGCCAAGCACCACGCCCTCTTCCGCCAGCACGCCGCGGCGCTGATGGCGAAGCATCCGCAGTGGTTCCCCGATGTCGACGCCCTCGGCAAAGGCACAGACAAACTCGCCGCAGGGCAAGGCGGCATGATGCGCCTCACGCCCTTCGGCGGCAACAAAACCAAAATTATGAACGCGTGCAAAGTGTGCTTCGAAGAAGGCGTCATCCTGTTCTACTGCGGGCACGGGCCGTATCACGTGCGGATGCTGCCGCCTATGCCGGCGATGAAGGAAGAGCACTGGGCGAAGGTGTTTGCGTGTATTGAGAAGGGATTGGCGCGGGTGGCATGAATTTTTCAACGCGAAGGGCGCGAAGGACTCGAAGGATCTAGGTTGAGAGATGTACAACGTGCGCTGAGATCTGTTAGGCGTATCCAATTCTTGCGAACATTGCTCGCACTCTCGCGTTTTTCAGCAGACCATTCTTCTCTATTCACTTCTTCGAGCCCTTCGCGTTGAAATCCGCTTTACTGCAGCACAAACCCTACCGTGACTGCATGACGCAGCCCCCCGACCGCTCCCACATCGACACCGAAAAACGCAACCCGCGCACGCAGCACTTGCACGAACTCACGAGCGCTGAACTTGTTGAACTGATTCAACACGAGGACCGCCAAGTCATCCTCGCACTCAAGCGTGCGGCCGATCGCATTACGAAGTTGATCGAAGCCGCCGAGCCGGGTTTCGTTGCGGGTGGCCGGTTGATCTATGTCGGCGCGGGCACGTCAGGCCGCTTGGGTGTGCTTGATGCCAGCGAGGCCCCTCCGACGTTCTGCGTGCCGCCAACGCGCGTCTTGGCAATCATCGCGGGAGGCGACTCCGCTCTCCGCAAAAGCAGCGAAGGCGCGGAAGATGATGCCAAAGGCGCGTGGCCCGAACTCGAGAAACTCGACCTCACCTCCAACGACACCGTCATCGCCATCGCCGCAGGCGGCACCACGCCCTACGCCCTCGGCGCACTCGACTACTGCAAACAGAAGAACCGAAAACCAACGAAGACACCAGTCACCGCGCTGATCTGTTGCACGACAATCGAAAAACCCGAGTGCTGCGACCATATCGTCATGATCAAGACAGGCCCCGAAGTCCTCACCGGCTCCACCCGCATGAAAGCCGGCACCGCGACCAAAATGGCCCTCAACACCATCTCCACCACGCTCATGGTCCGCGCCGGCAAAGCCTACCAAAACCTTATGGTCGACGTGCGTGCGACAAACGCCAAACTCCGCGACCGCGCGGCGAGGATCGTGTCGCAACTCACTGGGCTAACGCGCGACGATGCGTTTGAACTGCTCGACGCGGCGGACGGCGAAGTGAAGGTTGCGGTCGTGATGCAACAACTTGGTCTCGATGCGCCCGGAGCGAGGACGAGGCTGGAGGAGGTGGGGGGGCATTTGGGGAGGGTGATGTAATCGAAATTGGCCAGCGGATAAGACCAAAATCAATGATGCGTCAACTACATAACTGGCGAAGTGCCGTTGCAATCTACTTCGGCAGCTTGAGACATTGAATACGCTCAAATCTATGTCTGCAGAAAAGCAAGACAACGCCGAAACAATCTGGTGTGCACTTGGTCACGATCACAGTAACCAAGCGCCAATTCTTCGGGAACTTTGTAGGCCGCTGATTCCCCTCACTCCTGCATCGTTCGCTGACCAGAAGCCACAAGTCGGCAACTTTGATGCCCAGAATGACAACCACCCCGATGATGATCAATCCGAACAAATTTTCACAAACACATTGATTGATGCGGCACGACGCACTGCCGATACTTGGCACAGCGATGTCTACGAAGTTTCAAAGCACCGCGTGGGAAGAATGCGGCGAACTTTTTCTCGCCAAAGCCGATCCGTCCAAGTACTTTGGCGTCAGACTTTTTGCCAACTCGAAACCCTGTACAACATCTGCTTTGAAATCGGTGCCGAAACAGATGTGCTAGTATCTTCTCTGCCTCCACAACACCCGGTTCTTTGTGGAGTATTGCTCGATCTGCACGCAAAGTCCTGCCGCATCTTCCGTGAAGTCATTACTCTGCTAGGGCATGGATGCGCCGACGGTGCGTATGCTCGCTGGCGATCACTGCACGAAACGGCTGTCACAATGTTGGTACTTGCGGATCATGGTGACTACGGAGCCAGCATCTTTCTCGATCACGCGTTGGTGGAGCAATATCGGGCGCACGAGGAATATGCAAAGCATGCCGAAATGCTTGGCGTTGCTCCAGTTTCTCGTCGCGAAGTAGAGTTCGCAACTCTCGCGTACGAAAAGCTGAAGGCCAGGTACTCCAAGCCTTTCTTCGGTCAATGCGGCTGGGCAGCGATACTTCTCAAGTCGACGAACGATCGCCTCGGATTCAGCGAGGTTGAGAAGGCAGCACAACTTTCGCATCAACGACCGTTCTATCGAATGGCGAGCCACTTCGTTCATTCAAACCCAAAGTCAGTCGAGTTCTCTTTAACTGCTCCTTCCAACGTCAACAAACTGCGGCTGACTGGCTCCAGCCCTCACGGCCTGTGTGATCCGGCGCACGCCGCGGCGATTTCGCTGTCTCAATCAACGAGTGTGCTTGGCGTCGTCTTGGGAGCATTCGATTCTCTTGCTCTCCAATTTCTTGTGCAGCTTGTCGTCAATGACATAGGCCGCACCGCTCTAGATGCACACAATCGAGTGAACAAGTTGCCAATACGCTAGATATTCTGCGATCGCGCATCATCGATGACGATCGTGACTTCCGTTGGCTAGATCACCTACCCTCGCACCCCATGATGCGAATCCTCCACGTCGGCCTCGGTCCTCTCGGCGTTAAAATCCTCAATGACCTTCACGACCGTGAAGTTGGGCACGTCGTCGCATGTGTTGACACCTCGCCTTCGCTTGCCGGCACGCCTCTTCTTACGCACGTGCCCAAGGTCAGCCCGAGTCTTCGCGTCGTCGCCAGCCTCGAAGAAGTCCGCGACTGGGACGTCATCGACCTCGCGATTGTCACCACCAGCAGCGACCTTGCCAAGTGTGCCGATACCTTTCGCACGCTGCTCCGAAGGGGCAAAGCCGTCGTCAGCACGTGCGAAGAACTCGTGTACCCATGGCTGCGTCACGTCGCCCTCGCCGAAGAACTCGAAGAACTCGCGAAGCGATATGGCGGGCGTCTCTTGGGCACGGGCGTCAACCCGGGTTTCCTCATGGACGCTTTCCCCGCGTTTGTGACGAGTGTCAGCAAGTCCGTTCGGGGCATCGCGTGCTACCGCGTGCAGGATGCCAGCGCCCGCCGCATCCCGTTTCAGCAGAAAATCGGCGCGGGCCTCGATGACGCCGCGTTCGCAGCGAAAGTCAAGGACGGTTCGCTCCGCCACGTCGGCCTGGGCGAGAGTCTCCACTTCCTCGCACACTATCTGGGCCTTCCGATTGAGCGATGGGAAGAAGACATCGAACCCGTGAGAGCATCGCGCGACATGCAGAGCGGCGTCGGCCTCATCGCACGTGGCCGCGTTGCGGGTGTCCGGCAAGTGGCGAAGGGCTACTACGACGAGCGCGAAGTCGTTCACCTTGAGTTCCAAGCGGCAATCGGACAGAACGAACCCTACGACCGCGTCGTCGTCGAGGGCGAGCCGCGCATCGACGTGGTGATTCCGGGCGGCGTGCATGGGGATATCGCGACCAGTTCGATTGTGATCAATTCGCTGCCGCGTGTTCTTGAAGCAAAGCCCGGGTTGCACACGATGGCGACGATCGCGCCGGCGTTCTTTGTGAGAGCGGGGGCGAAGCGGTGAGTTGGTGGCACAAGCGAGGACGCCTGTGCCACCGGGTTCACAACGGAAAAAACTCCGCGATGAGTTTGTCCGCATCCTCAACTTCGCTCGCAGCGTGTTGCCAGAAGACGTAAGCGGGCTTGGGAAATACCAGTCGCTCGTCGGACTTGCTCAATTCCGCAGCGAGCGCTTCACGCACCGGCGCGTTGCGACTGTCCGACATTGCCATGATGCGTTCGGCGTCGGCGCTCACAAGAAAGTTCGCCAGCAACTTCGCGTTTTCGACATGCGGAGCGCCCGCGACGATGCCGACAGTGTTGGGAATCACGGTTGGACCGCATGAAGGAAGTTTGTCGAGTGAAGGTGTAAAGCCCGCCTCTCCCGGCTGCTTTGCCACGTCAATCGCCGCTTCAAAGTGATGCGACACAGGCCACTGATTGGCCTGGCCCGCCCAGACGTCGTCGGTGTCGGTCAGGCCCACATCGGCCTCGCCTTGCGAGAGGGCCTGCACGACAGCCGAGTTGCCGGCGTAGAGCCTGGGTTCATTTTTCTTGAGGCGAGTGAGCCACGCACGCATGGCGTCCGGTCCATGCTGCCAGCACAGGGCGATGATGTGCGTGCGGGTTGTGCCGAACTGGGGCTGGGCGAGCGCGATGCGGCCTTTCCATTTTGGATCGCACAGCGCTTCGAGCGTCTGCGGCGCGTCGGCGTGCTTCACGCGATTGGTATTGAATGCGATGACGCGTCCGCGCTGCGCGACGCCGTACCAACTCGTGCCAAAGAGCGGCGCGGGCCAGCCCGTGGCGAAGTCGGTCTTCTCGCACGCTGGCCGCCAGGGCATCAGCACCTTTTCGCGTTCGAGGTGAACGCTGCTCATGACTTCGGAAGACCACCAGACATCGGCGACCGGCTTGGCACGCTCAGCGAAGAGCCTCTGCATGATGCTCATGTTCTTGGTCGCTTCGGTGTCTGTCACGACGTTGATGGTGAGGCCAAGTTGCTTCGTCGCCGCGGCGACGATGGCGCTCACGACGACGGGGTCGGCGCTGGTGTAGAGGGTGACTTGGTTGGTTGATTGAGATTGGCGGCGCGGACAGGCGGGGACGAACAGTGCCGTTGACGCGAGTGTGGAGTATGCGAGGAAGGTTCGGCGGGAGATTGGGGGCATCGGTAAGCGTAGAAAGCTCAAGCCGCACCGCATCGACGGCGAAGCCGTCACAGTCAATAGCCGCGCGTAGTCGCGAACGCGGCGCCCGCGGTTCACGGTTTGTGCATCAATGCACCACGTAGTGGTGCAGGTATGTTGATAGATGTCGCTGACTCTCGCGTTATGCCCTGCACCACTTCGTGGTGCGACCCGCAAGTCTCAAAAACTATCCGTGGGTATCGCTTCGCGATGACCCACGGCTATTGACCTTCACGGCTTCGCCGTGAAAACTCACTTCCCGACCGGCTTCTCGTCTTTCTTGCTCTGCTCAACCTTGTCCTTGAGGCGCCCGAAGTACTGCTTCACCGCACCCTCAAGTTCCTTCGGCACTTTCATGCCTTCGATGCCTTCGGCGGCGGTCTGCTCGCCCGATGCGATTGCATCTGCGAACTCGGCGATCGCTTCGCCCTTGACCTGTTCGCCATACACAAGTCTGCTGCCGATGATTGCGCCCTTGCGGGTCTTGACGTCGGCTTTTTTCTTTTCGAGTGCGTAGTCAGCCGCTTCGGCGTCGGGGCTGCGACCATCGCCCTGACCCGGGCCGCCACTACCTTTACTCTTTTTCGCGCTGTCGCCTTTTCGGAAGTCGCCGAGTTTGCCGCTGCCTTCGCTCTCGCCCTCGCCTTCACATTCGCCGCTGCCATCCTTCTTCGCCATCTGGCCCATCTTCTGCATGTCAGTGCCAAGTTTTTCCATCTGGTTCTTGGCTTCGTCGAGCGCGGCGTTCAGGTTTTCCATGTCGGCCTGCATCATTTCGCCATCGCTCAGAGCTTGCTTCAATTCGTCCATCGCCTGAGCGCCTTGCTGGCCCATGCCCTGCTTGCTCATGTTTTCGCCCATCTTGCTCATGGACTCGCCCATTTTGCTGCACTGGCCCTGACACTCACTGTTGGCCTGGGCCATCTTCATGAGGTCGTTCTTCATCTGCTCGTTCATGCCGGGCATCTTGCTGAGTTCGTCCTTCAACTTCGACGGATCGCTCGCGGCTTTCGCCAGTGCTTCAGCAGACTTCTTGTCAAGACCCGCGTCCTGCAACTTCTTCTCCAGTGCCTTCTGATCCTTCGAGAGGTCCTTCAATTGCTTCGCAAGATTCTCAACCTGCTTCTTGAGTTCTTCCTTCTTCTCCGGGCTCATCTCGCCTGACTGCATCTGCTTGGTGAGTTGATCGAGCTGGTCCTTCGCACCGCTAAAGTCGCCCTTCTGCAACGACTTCGCAAGTTCATTCAGCGGCCCTTCGCCCGGCTGCTTGAGTTGCTCCATCGCTTCCTTGATGGCTTCGCTCTGCATCGCCTTTTCAGAAACCTTCGCGTCCTCGAGTTTGTTCGTAAGGTCTGTGAGTTCTTTCAGCGCAGCGCGCTTGATCGCTTCGGGATCATGTTCCTTCTGCGCCTGCTCGGGCACCATCGGGTCGCCCTTGCCTTCCATGATGTCGACTTTGGCCTTCGACAAAAGCTCCTGCAACTTCTCCTTGTCCTTGGCCATCTCGGCCTTCACTTGCAGAACTTCCGCTTCCTTCTGCTTCTGCGCGAGCTTGGGTGCGTCGATCTTCAGCAAGTCAAAGTTGGGCAACGCGTACCAGATCACAGCGAGCGCAATCCCGCCCAACACGGGCGCGGGCCACGCCGGGGGCGTTTCGTAAGGCACCACCAGCGGCACCTTCACCTTCGCAGCCGCGGCTGTCGCGGTTTCGGAGACGGCGACGGCCCAAGGCTGTTGAGTCTTGATGTCCTTCTCAATCGCGAGCGCAGTGCTCAGCGACTCCTTGAGATCGGCGCGTTCATCAACTTCCTGCGCAACCTGCATCGTCTTGCGACGAATCACAACCGCCCAGCCGAACGCGGCGACGACCGCCGAACTCGCGACGGCGATGAAGATCGTGCGCCAGTGCGGTCCGATTGAAGACGTCAGCCCGAGCACACGCTCGACGATGCGCGTGAGCAGCACAAGCCCGATCCCAATCGACAGCGTGATCGCCAGCGCCTGAATGAAGTCATTCACAAACAACCGACGGCCGGCGGACTTGACGATGCTGCGGACCTGTTCCATATTCGCTCCGTCGAAACAGATTGGCGAGACGCCAATCTGAAAACACATCAGCGGGGACCGCTGATCTACCCCTCACCATACCGTACGGCCCCCGTCCCCTCAAGGATCGGGCAATTCCACGTGTACTTATAGAGATTCAGACGGGAAGGGTTTCAGTTGGTTGCGGGGTTTGGCACGCGGCGGTGACAATCGTGGCATCAGAGGGCGGACATGTAGTCATATCCGGGCGAACCCTGCAAAGCCGACCGTTTCATGCTGAATTCTGGCTCGCCACGGACATGACTACATGTCCGTGCCACGACAAGAACATCCTGTTTTTCGTTGGTTTTCATTGGCACATCGCCACCCGTCGTGCATACTCCGTCATGCGCCTCGGGTGTTTCATCATCATGGCAATGTGCGGGGCGGCGGCTGCACATGCCGAGGTCGATCCGGTCTCCGGCATCGACTTCGTGACCGTGAGCGCGGTTAGCAACGCCCCGTGGCAGGGCAACGGCACGCCGGGCGATCGCGCGATTGGGCGCGGAGGTGTTGGGTATGAGTACAAGATCGGGAAGTTTGAAGTGACTTCAGCGCAGTGGGCGGAGTTTTTCAGCGCGGCATATGACCGGCCCGCGGGCGACACGATTCCGCACTTGATTCCGCCCGACTTCTGGGGCGGGATTCCGGCGGTGCCGACGCACACGGAGAATCCGAATGCACGACGCTGGGTGACGACGCCGCAGACGGCGATGATTCCGACGGGTGACATCTCGTGGCGCATGGCAGCGATTTATTGCAACTGGCTGCACAACGGCAAAGCGACCAACCGCGAGGCGTTTTTGTCGGGGGCGTATGACGTGAGCACGTTTGGGTATCAAGGTACGGTGTTCACGGATCAACTGACGCACAATCCCGACGCACGCTATTGGGTGCCGACATGGGACGAGTGGTTGAAGGCGGCGCACTATGACCCAGCGAAGCCGAACGGCGATGGTTCACTCGGTGGGTGGTGGGTGTATCCGCACATGAGCGACACTGCGCCGGTGTACGGGCCGCCGGGCGTGTTGGTGAACGGCGTACTCGCACAAGCCAACGCGGGCTGGGACCAACTGGACTTCCCGGGGTTCAATCCATTCAGCGTGCAACTGTGGGCGTACGAGAATGTGACGAGTCCGTGGGGTCTTTTGGATGTATCTGGAGCAACGAGAGAGTGGACGGAAGAAACTCTTTTTGTAAATGGAGTATTTCCAGCAGACCGCTTCTTTGATGGAACGGCCTGGGATTTTTCAATTGGAACGCTTGACCGGATAAATTCTGTTGGCGGTGATTTTCCAAGCCTTGCTGTGTATGACCTTGGATTTCGTATTGCAACATCAGTTCCTGCGCCCGGCATCTCCGCACTGGGGTTGGGGCTGTTTCTTTCGCTCGGTGTGCGCAGGCGAAGAACGCCCCGTGCCCCACTCGGCACTTTTTGACAGACTACGGCCTCCACCCGTCGCCTCCAAGCTACGGTGAGCGCGTCACGTGCCATGGTGAGGTGCTCGTGAGCCACGCGGAGCGCCGCCCGAGCCATGCTGCGGCGCTCGTGAGCCATGCAGAGGGCCGCACGGGCCATGTTGAGCACCTCACCAGCCATGCGATGCACCATCGCGTCCACGTTGAGCACCCCCCGAGCCACGCAATGCTCCATCGCGTCCATGCTGAGCGTGCCAGCGTCCATGCGGAGCGCCTCACATGCCCGTTTATTGGACAGATTCGGTGTGTGCCAGGGTGATTTCACGCAAGAATTGCACAGTGCCATCGAAGCGGCGAGCGCGACAAGTCAATACTGAAACTTCGGCGCCCACTCTCCCGCCCCATTGGCAAACAGGTCAAACATGGGCCAGATCGCGCAGAAGTCATCGCCCGGCCCGAATCGCCGCGTGCCTGTGCGGACGATGGTGCCGTCGTCGCGCTTCGCGAACGCGCTGATGCCTGGATGAAACGGCCCGAACTGATCTTCCTTGCCCTTGTATCCAAGCTCTTGCGCAAAGTTGGTCCCCGCGTGCGACACCACGGGAAACGTCCACCCGCGCGCACTTGCAAACGCACCCGCAACGCTCGGCTCGTCGGGCGTCGACAGCACAAACGCCGCACGATTGGCGAGGTGCTTGTACATCGAAGCGAATCCATCCGCCCACAGCGTGCAGTATGGGCAGCGCTTTCCCATGTTGTGAATCAGCAGCAGTTCTCGTGACGAGCCAAACAACTCGCCCAGCGTGACCGCGGCACCAGAAGGCACCTGCCGCAGCGAGTAATTCTTCACCGTCTCGTGCGACTGCGCCCGAATCGCATCCGTCAGCCGCTTCTTTGCCTCACGAACGTCCGCTTCGAGTTTTTCGATGGCTGGGTTCATGCATGAAGTGTAAGGCTATTCGAAAACAACAGACGCAAAGCGTCGATGACCCACAAGCGACCACGTTCGCATCGCCTTCAAGTGCTTTTCTTCTTAGTGCTCTTTGTGTTTTTGTGGTGAACTGGGTGTATGGGTAGATCCTGAGAACTCAATCACATAAATGCGTATCGGCAACTGTTGCACGGAAAGCAACGCCCTCCCTATGAACACAATGCCAGTCTTCTCTGTGCTTTCTGCGCTCTCCGTGTTGAACTTCTTTCTCCGCACACATCGCGAGCTACGCCTTCCCAAACTCCAACACCCGCCCCTCCGCAATCATCATGATTCGCCCGCCGCCCGCAACGACTTCCTGATGGTCAATCGTCGCCCCGCCCGTGAATTCCGAAAACGCCGGCAGCAAAACCGAATCGCCGCGAATCACATACGCCGCCAGCCGCATCCGCCCGCCCCCATCGCGCAGCGAAATCACCGGATGCACATGCCCCGACCACAGCACTTCGCAAGCAGGTCGCGTCACAAACGGATTGCTCGCGGCAAACACCGTCGCGTCATGCACAAACCCAAACGCCCCTTCACTCACGCACGCCGGCAACACGTCCAGCCGCCACGCATCGACAACAGTTCCCAACTTCCGGTCATGATTTCCCGGCACAATCGCAAACTCACACGCATGCCGCGAGCGCCATACGCCGACATCATTCACCAATCTCTCGGTGATGCCCGCCGGCGCGTGCAGCAAGTCGCCCAGAATCAAAACCCGCTTGGCCTGCGTTGCATCAATCAACGCGCTCAGTCTCGCAAGATCGCGCATCGAGACACCATCCGGCATCGGCACACCCGATGCCGCCATCGTTTCCGCTTTACCCAAGTGCAAGTCGCTCAAGATCAGCGTGCGTCGCTCATGCCAAAACGCCGCACGACCGGGCAAGAAAGACACCCGTTCGCCGCGAAGCGACGAGACGATGCCGCCATCCGGCGCGGGATGGGGCTTGAACTCAACATTCGAACTTGAATCGTTCAGTACTTTCATGCGCACCAAGTAGATCGTTTTTTCGTCACTTCATCACCGAATCTCAGCGAACCTTTCATCGGCGGAGACCGCCGATGAAGACGAATCGGGGGGTGGCGGGGGACCGCCAATCGACCCATCATCCGATCAACTCACCATACAACTTCACTGCCCCGCGAGCCGCCGCACTCTGCTCCATGACACTCCTCAAATCAACAACCAGCGCCCCTTCGTATCCGCGAGCATCCAACACCGCTGCGTACTGCAGCACATCCAGCCCGCTCGCCCGATCCCCCTGCGCCAGACGCCCCACCGCGCACGCCTCAGACCAGCGCGCAGCAATCGGCGATGTGTGCAGCTTCGCAACCGCATTCGGAATCTCCCTCGCACGAATCGCGACGCCGTCAGCCTTGCCGCTCGTCTGCACCATCATCGCCGCGGGATCAATCCCAACGCCCAGCACATGTCGCAGCGCCGCGCCGACTTCGCGAGCAGGCCACGCATGATCTGCCACGCGCACTCCAAATCGTTCGGCGTGCGAACCAACCGCGCGAAGCACACCGACATCAATCGGCGCAGGCAACACCAGACTCACCACACACCCGCCGCGCAACTCCGCCGCGCATTCAATCGCCGCCAAGACCGCCGACGTCGCCCGATCCACGCGAGCGGCATCAGCAAAATCACCCGGAGGGATAAACAAGTCCACCCCGGACAATTGCAACCCCTCTCGCGCAATCGTCTTCGCGATGTCCCGCCGCGCCGACCCATCAAGCTCGCGCGGCCGAAGCGTCGGCTGCGTCAAGTCGAGCTGCACCTGTGAATACCCAAGCTGCCGCGCCCAAGAAAAAAACAACCGTGCATCACTGCCAGCAGGCACAAAGTCCGCCGAGTGTGCGACACCGCTCGCTACTCTCGGCAGTCCGGAGTTGGAAATGGAAAGAGGCGGCAATTGCACACGCAAGCATAGAGACCAATTCTGCGCACTCGCAACACGCTTCCGCTCTGAAAGCAAACGAACGCTCGACACTTGATGCCTTGATGCAGCTGCATCCGGTGGTGCGAGCGATTTTCGTGCTTGCGAGCGCGGCGATGACGGTGATGGCGATTGAGAGTGATCCAAGGGGACGTTGCCTTGGATTGGGGTTTTGGCTGCGGGGGTGCCGGTGTACTTTGGGTGGAGGTGGGTGCAGGGCAGGGGCAAGCGCAGCGCGACGGAGCACACTACTTCTTGATCAAAGGGTTCAACGCAGCCGCGATCGGGGCGATGAGTTTGTCGGGCTCGGCGGAGCCTTCGTACACGCGCCAGATGTCGGACTTGATGTCTTTGACGACGAGAAGTGTCTTGCCCGAGGCGGATTTCAGTTGGCCGATTGTCATGTCTTTGTGCAAGATATCGCCACGCGCTATCACTTGAAGTTCGCCGAACTGCTGATAGGTGGCGGCAAGATTGGGATCGACCAGTTCCGGATCGATAATCACTGCGCTCGCAGGCGTGTCGCACATGAGCGAGACGAGTTGCCCGATTGCTTCGCCGTCCTTCAACGGGCGTGGCCCAGAGGAGATAAAATCTGAAGTACTGCCGATTGTCCAGCCGTTTGCGTCGCGATCAAGAACAAACCCTGGCGTGTCTTTGGAGCCATCCCGAATCACGACCGGATTTACGACAGAGAGTTGTACAACATCCGCCGCCGAAACTTGCACGCTGCGTTTGCTGACATACCCCGCGGGGTCTTGGACGAGTGATTCGATTGCTTGGCGGCTAATCACCAATGTGACCGGTCCCCAAAAGGGAGCGAGTTTCATATCCAAGCTAGTTGCAGTCGCTCGGGCATAAAAAGTAGTTCCGTTCGCATCGGCCGGACCCCCGACTTCCAGAACTTGTTCAAAATTGCGTAATCGGCTCAACCCTGGCATTGATGTGCTCACGGACACTTTTGCCAAGGGAGTCTTAAAGGAGCTTTCGATGGCTCTCAGTGAAGCCGCTCCTTCAACGAATCGATCTGCGGGGATCGCCGCCAATCCCTCAATCAATTTGTTGACGGCGTCGTTGTTGGCAAGAGCCTGCTTTGGTGCGATCATCTGCCAAATGCCTTCGATTTTCTCGATTCGAAGTTCTTTCTGCGCACTCTTAATGTTGATCGAGTTCGTGGTGTCGGTTTGAACCGCGAGCGGGCGGCGCGAGCGCCAGGCGTCGAGGCTTTGCTTGGAGAGGAGTGCGTTCCAGTCGCCTGATGCTTTGCGGGCGATGGGCTTGCCGCCGGGGACCTTCTCGAAAATAAGTGTTGAGCCGGCGAGAGCGGTGGGGGAGATTGCGAGTTCGATTGGAGAGCCGGAGTCGGCGGTGATTTTGAGCGAGATTGCATTTTGAGGTGCCACGGCATCGACTGTCGGCTGCTTCGCGGCGTCGCTCACGAGGCGGGCGAGGCCGCGGGGTTGGCCTGGGTCGACTGGCCAGTTGATGGTGTTGTCGCCGGAGGCGATCCAGCCCAGTTCGGTGCGCTCGATGGATCGGATGAGCGTGCCTGATGCGTCAATGACTTCGATTTTCGAAACTGTCATGGGATCGACGCGTGTGAGGGGTGATGCTGATGTTGTTGATTGGTTGGAGTCTTGCTGAGAGGTGAAGTTGGAGCCGCGTGTGCCGCGAGGAGTTCTGTAGGCGATCACAGTGAGCAAGCCGAGGGCGATTGCGACGATCAGGGAGATGATTGCGACTCGGGATTGCATTGCTGATTACCAGGCCAATCCATCGGAGTCTTTCACGCCGAGAGATTGGTAAATTTCCTGCGTCGCCGTGGATCGATTCAGCGTGTACAGGTGCAGGCCCGCGACGTTGTGATCAAGCAGGTCGCGGCATTGCTCCGTCGCCCAGTGCACGCCCACTCGTCGGACGGCGTCGGGGTCTGTGCCGGCTCGCATCAGCGCGCGTTGCAGCGGCGCGGGATATCGCGCGCCCAGCGCGAGTTCGGCCATGCGGCGCATGCCTTGGACGCTGGTGATGGGCATGATGCCGGCGATGATTGGGATGCGCGAGCCCATGAGTTCGAGGCGGCTTCGGAAGTCGTAGAAGTCGCGGTTGTCAAAGAACAACTGCGTGATGATGAAGTCGGCGCCGGCATCGATCTTGGCTTTCAAGTGTTCGATTTCGACGAGGCGATTGGGCGTTTCGGCGTGGCCTTCGGGGTAGCCCGCGACGCCGATCGCGAAGCCGCGTTTGTTGGGATGAAGACCTTTCTCGTTGAACTTCTTGATGGTCTTCACGACGTCAACCGCGTAACGAAAGTCTTTCCACGCGGCGTTGGAGCCGGCCATTTCTCGCGGTACATCGCCTCGCAGCGCAAGGATGTTTTCAATTCCAGCCGCGGCGTATCGCTCCAAAACCTGCATAATTTCAGGCTCGGTGTGGCAGACGCCGGTGAGGTGTGGCATGGGTTCGAGCGACGTGGTCGTGCGGAGTTTTACGACCAGGTCGTGCGTGAGGTCGCGCGTGGAGCCGCCAGCGCCGTAGGTGACGGAGACGAAGGAGGGGCGGAGGGTTTCGAGTTGGCGGATGGCGTCGTAGAGGTCCGCCGCGCCTGATTCGTTCTTGGGCGGGAAGAACTCAAAGGAGACGGTTCGGCGGTTTGGGTGTTGTTTGAAGAACTCGGCGAGGTGCATATTTAGAAGGTGGCTAGAGTAGGGGACTAACTCCGCACTTTACATTCGTATTTTGATAGGGTTCATAGAAAATTTAGTTACAAATCTTTCACGGCATACCAGTTGCTAACGCGGGCCAACCGTGGTATACTGGCGAGTTGGTCACGGCACGCGCACATGTCGTTTGGCGGTTTTTGGATCGACCGTTGAACAAAGAAACGAATCAAGTTTGAGGCTACGACACCCTGGCGGGCTGCCGCGATAGGGTGTCGCTGCATTTTTCCATCGAGAGGATCGCGATGGCGCATACTGCATCGTCTGTTTACACCGCCCGTCCAGTTCGTAAGTTCGCAAAGCGAGGGGACGCGATTGAAATCCCTGACCTGACGAAGGTCCAGGCTGACGCGTACGAGCGTTTCCTGCAGAACGCCAAGGGGCCAGACGACCGAGCGGTCGTCGTTGGTCTTGAGGCGCTCATGCGCGAAGTGTTCCCGATCGAGAGCTACGACGGGACCATGAAGCTTGAGTACATCAATTATGTACTCGAGGAGCCTCGGTACACGCCCGACGAGTGTCGCGAGCTGCGCCTCACGTACGGGCGGCCCTTCAAGGTGGGTCTGCGCCTGAAGCGTGAGAGCCGGCAGGAGCTCTTTGAGGAAGCGATTTATCTCGGGGAGTTCCCCGTGATGATGGGTGGCGGCGAGTTCATCGTGAACGGCGCTGAGCGCGTCATCGTGAGCCAGTTGCACCGTTCGCCTGGAGTGGACTTCAGCATTCTGTCCAGCGAAGGCGACCGGCCGTTGCACAGTGCTCGCATCATTCCTGAGCGCGGGTCTTGGATTGAGCTTGAGGTCACGAAGAAGGACGTGCTGGCGATGCGCATCGACCAGAGCACGAAGCTGACGGCGACGACGTTCCTGC
>CAZEZV010000061.1:0-16954 GCA_964516725.1 uncultured Phycisphaeraceae bacterium | reverse complement strand
ACCGAATCGCTGGTGACTGAAATCCCCAAAGCCGAAGAGCCCGGCGGCGATCACATCACGGCGACACAACGCCCGCCGACGCCACCGGCCAGCGCCCGATCAGCCCGACCCAGTCGCCCGTCGGAATCGTCCGCCGGATGTCCGACATGAACCGCTGAAAGTGCCGTAGGTTATGCAGGCTCACCAAAATCGGCCCGAGCATCTCCCCAGCCATGAACAAATGCCGCAAATAACTGCGAGAAAACGACTGGTTCTCCGGGGTTATGTGCCCATGCTTCGCCGGATCGCATGCCAGACAATCACACCCAACCTCAATCGGCCCGGCATCCAACTGATACTGCGCGTTGCGCAGCCGAATCTGCCCCGTGCTCGTAAACGCGTTCGCATTCCGCCCGTTGCGAGTCGGCAGCACGCAATCAAACATATCAATACCAGCCCGCACGGCGATGAGGAGGTCGCGTTCGTATCCAACACCCATGAGGTATCGCGGCTTCTCATCGGGCATGAGCGGTGCAGTGTGGCGCACGACATTCGCAATCGCGTCGGGCGACTCTCCAACCGCAACGCCGCCGATTGCGTAGCCGGGAAGTTCGATATTGCAAATGCGTTCAACGCACCACGATCGCATTGCGAGATCAGTACCGCCTTGGATGATGCCGAAGAGGGATTGCTCACTGGGCCGGGCATGCGCCGCTTTGCAACGTTCGAGCCACTTCACAGTTCGAACATTCGCAACTTCCAATCGCTGTTGGTGAGTTTGCCCCTTCTTGGTGGGCCGGGCGTCTCGCCCGGCGCCATCTGAAGGCCTGGCGTCTCGCCGGGCAGCGGGTTCACCAACATCACCCGCTGACTCAACCCGATCCCGCGCGAGCGCGCTCAGTAGTCGTTTGTCAACGTGCTGTTTCGGAACATCACTGGCATCCGAAGCGCTCCCTGACGGTCGGGCTGCATGTTCACTCGCGGGTGCGCTCGGGGGGCAATCATCAAACGCCATCATGATGTCCGGCCCAAGTTCATTCTGCACCTGCATCGCGCGCTCAGGCGTCAGCCGCACCATGCTGCCGTCGATGATGCTCTTAAAGGTGACGCCATCATCATCAATGCTGTTGGAATCACTGAGCGAATAGGCTTGATAGCCGCCCGAATCTGTGAGAATCGGGCCAGGCCAGTTCATGAATCGATGCACGCCGCCCATTTTCTGGATGAGTTCTGAGCCGGGGCGCAGCATCAGGTGAAACGTGTTGTTCAGAACAATCTGCGCACCCGTCTGCCGAACCAGTTCAGGCAAAATCCCCTTCACACTCCCGCGCGTGCCCACAGGCATGAACGCAGGCGTATCGAAAAATCCATGCAACGTCTCCACCCGCCCAAGCCTCGCTCGGCACGAAGCACTACGTTCACGAATAGAAAATTGCAAAGGCTGCGTCAAGGCGAATCATATAAGACTCACGTGACCACAACCTTCTTCGTGTGACAGAGAAACGAGCAAATCAAACATCTCACATTTATCAGTCCAATTCGAGTATCTCCCCGCAATCGGCAACGAATCCTCAACATCCGCTACAACTGCGTCTGCGATGCGCAGTCCAAGATCGCAAAGCGGTCAAATCGGAGTGACCTATGACATTACCGTGCTCCCAACGTCTCACCCTCATCCGTCAATTGTGCTGCGCCGCCGCGCTCATCGCCGCCGCCGGTCTGCCCCTGAGCGCACACGCCCAGGTCGGCCCATTCACGGGCAGCGACGAACTCGACCTCAGCGCAATCAACTTCCCGCCGGGCGAACGCACCGACTTCCCCACCTTTGTCACCGATGACGGTAAGGTGTTTGGCTATTCCACCATCACGTACCCGTCCGGCTTGAACGGCTTCTTGTCTTGGACAGTCACACCCGGCACACCCGCAATCGAACTCGCGCTTTCTGGTCCTCAGTACACCGATTCGGACGGATTCCGCCTCTCGTTCTCAAACGCCACGAATGCAAGCGGCTTCGCAGCGGGCGCAACCACTCGCGCGGGCAGTGGCGGCCTAGGTGCTGATGCATGGGTGTTCAATGGCCAAACCCTCTCACCCATCGGACTCTCCCTCGCCGATGTCGGTCAAACCCCTGAAACAGCCTACGACCTTGGCAACTTTTCATACAAGATCGCAGCCAACGGCGAAGTCTTGGGCGGCGCGTTCGTGCAGCGCGGCGATGGCGCGCACTTCTATGTGGGTTGGACCAGCAACGGCGATACAACAAGCCTCCTCGTCCCGCCGGGCTCGGAGTACATCGACCCCAACCGAAACGCGCCATACGGCTCACCAGTCGATATCAGTGTCGATGGCGTTGTCGTCGGAACGGCGACGAAGTTCGTCCAGGGCTATCCAACCAAGAGTTTCAAGTATGTCAACGGGCAATACACCATGCTGGGTCTCACAGGCCCAGCATACGAAGACCTCGCCAACGGCATCGAAGCCAGTTCGCAGGTGCAAGGCATCTCTGACAACAACGTAATCGTCGGAACCACCCGTGCCATCGCACCCGGTGCAACAGGTGCATGGGTCGACGCAGGCTCTGGTCCGGTTGAAGTCGGACTCACCGGACCCGACTTCCAGACCCCTGAAGGCTTCCTGCAATCGCTGATCATCGACGTTTCCGACAACGGCTTCGCATTCGGCATATCAACCAAGTTCCGCGGTGTCGACAACAACGTCGGCATTTCCTACAACGGCGCATTCGCCGTGATTGGCGGCACAACCATCCGCATTGGCCTCACCGACAGCGAGCACATCGCGCCCGACGGCAAGGAATTCAACTTCGCCTATAAGCAAGGCAAGGACGGGACTGTGCTGGGCCAGGCAACCCGCTTCAACGCAGCGTCAGAATCAGTCGGCGTCAGCGCGTGGGTGTTTGACCCCGCTCGCACAAACCTCGGAACCGTCAGAGTTGGCCTGCAAGGCGGCATCTATCAGTCATCAACAGGTGCAAGCAACTCGTACGCCGCTGATGCCTACGACGGCATCGTCGCAGGCCTCTCCTACTTCTACCTGCCAGAAAACGAAGACATCTGGTACGACGGCTTCGTCACCGACATCTCCACAAACCAAACCACCACGCTCCGCTTCTCCCAATCCACCGACGGCCGCGCACGCACCCAGCCCGTGCTCGTGACCCAGCGCGGCGGCGTCTTCGGATACTACACGCGATTCATCAACGATCAGATCGAAGGCGATCGCCCCTTCTACTGGAGCCCCCGCGCCGGCTTCGTCGACCTCCTGCCAACAAACGCCCCATCGCTGCAGTTGGGCTCCCTCCCCGAACTCGCCGTCTCCCCCGATGGCACACGCGTCGCCCTTTCAGGCGTCCTGCTCACAGGCGACCCCACCCTCCTCCGCATCACCCTCCCCGAAAGCGTCGTCTGCGACTCGATCGACTTCAACAACGACACATCCCTCTTCGACCCGCAAGACATCGAAGCCTTCCTCAGCGTCTACTCCGAAGGCCCCTGCATCCCCACAACGGCAACTTGCAACGACATCGACTTTAACAACGACACAAGCCTCTTCGACCCCTGCGACATCAACTCCTTCCTCGCCATGTACAGCGAATCCCCCTGCACTCCCTGCGGCGAGTAATCACAACCCGAAATCAACCCAAGAGCCGGGGTGCGCAAGCACCCGGCTTTTCTTATCTCACCTGTCCAAAACTGCCATTGATAGACACCACAACAGCATCTTGAACCCTCTACGAAGCAGACCTACTATCTTGGCCCCACTCGCTCAATTCGCGATTGGTTTTTGTTCGGAGTACTCACATGCCCCCAGTCGCTGCACCCAAAAAAGTTACCGACCTCGGTTTCAAACTCGGCCAGACCCTTCACTGCACGGTGACCAAAGTCCCGCTGCGTCAAGACACCGCCGACACCATCGCTCGCCTCATGCGCCTTGATCCGGCCAACAAAAAGGCCCTCAAGACCGCTCATCGCAAGCGGATGCAGCGGGAAGTGGTGTACAACCGCGGCAATCGTGACTGGGTGAAGCGCGAGAAGACGGCGAAGGTCGTGTGGGTTGCGCCGGGGGCGAACTGGTCGATGCCGTTTACGTTTGATCTGGCGCATGACATTGCGTTGGTGAAGAATTTTGTTGATGTGAAGGCGAAGTAAGCCGGTAGTCTGATGTTGATTCGACGCGCAAGGCCTAAAAGGCCAAGCTGCTGCCGGGCTGGGAGCCCGTGCTACCATCCGCCCGCAGTTGTTTTCTTAGAAAAGCCTCGCGTCCTTCCTGGCGCCGGGCGAGGAGTGTTTCATGCTTCCCCCACAGAGAGTCAGCCACGGCCGCAGCCGTCGTCGCCGCAACCATCACGCCATGGAAGCCGTCCATCCGACGCTGTGCCCGCTCACGGGTTTGCCCAAGGCACATCACCGAGCATGCAAGGCTTCGGGCTATGTTCGCGCCGGGTTGCAGATCAAGGTGCCGAAGCTGGGCATCGGCGTGTCGAAGTAAGACGTAGGCACTGGGGACTGGGCATTGGGCACTGGCAAAGGCGCACCGATGTTCCTGAGTCTTTGCCAGTGCCTCATGCCCAATCCCTAATGCCTTCCTATGCGCATCGCCATTGACATCATGGGAGGCGACCATTCGCCCGATGCCATTTTCAAGGGCTGTGTGATGGCATTGGATGAGCTGCCCGCAGGGGATCAGCTTGTCTTGGTTGGGCCGGGCGGGCTTATTCGTGAAATGTTGGACGAGAAGGGGATCAAGGACACTGATCCGCGGATCGAAGTTGTGCACGCGCCTGAGGTCATCGAGATGGGTGACTCGGCGGCGAAGACGGTTCGCTCCAAAGTTGACAGTTCAATCGTCCGCATGCACCAGATGGGCGCGGTTGGGCACGCCAATCAATGCGACGCGGTGCTGAGCGCGGGCAATACGGGTGCTTGTGTTGCGGCGGCGATGCTGCATATGCGGCGATTGCCCGGTGTCATTCGGCCTGGTATCTGCGTGACGATTCCGGCGTTTCATGGGCCGGTCGTGCTTGTGGATGCGGGGGCGAATCCGGAGCCAAAGGCTGAACACCTTTGGCAATATGGCGTGATGGCGGACATCATGGCTCGCAAGGTGCATGGCATGAACAACCCGCGGGTTGCGCTCATGAACATCGGCAGCGAGGAGGCCAAGGGCACCGGCATCATCAAGCAAACACGCGACTTGCTGCGTGCAACGCCTGGGCTCAATTACATTGGCTATGTCGAAGGGCGCGACTTCTTTGAAGGCGTGGCGGATGTGGTCGTGACCGATGGGCTCGTGGGCAACACGCTCCTCAAGGCTGCGGAGGGGATGGCGAAGAGTTTGTTCAAGGCGATCGCCGCGGAAATTTTAGAGCAGAAGCCGCAACTCATGCTTGAGTTTGAGCCGATCGTGAAAGCGATCTACGCGAAAAACGACTATCACGAACATGGCGGCGCGCCGCTGTTGGGAATCAATGGTGTGTGCATCATCGCGCACGGAAGCAGCGAGGCTCGCACGATTCGTGCGGCGATTCGCAACAGCCGGAAGTTTGTGAAGTCAGGGTGCAACGCGGCGATTGTGAAGCGGCTTGAGGAAGTTGCGCCAGTGCTTGAGCAGGTTGCTGCGGAACTGAAGGGCGAGGCATCAGCGAGTGACGCCAAAGCGCACAGTGGTCCTCAGAACGGGCCGCAGGTTGGAGCTCAGGTGAAGCCGCAAGGAGTTCGCGCGTGAGTGCTCCGAACTCGCATGGCCAACGCCCGCAAACAGGCTTCGGGTTTGGTCCGGGGATTGGCACCTTCGGCGGGCGAGTGGGCGTGCGCATCGCCGGCACCGGCAGCATGCTTCCGGCCGCAGCGCTGACCAATCACGATCTCACCAAGGTGATGGACACGAGCGATGAATGGATCGTGCAGCGGACGGGCATACGCACCCGCTACGTCGCCGACAAGTCCAAGGGCGAGTCGACCGTCACGCTCGCGGCGGGTGCACTCACCAAGGCACTTGCCGACGCACATATGAACGCGCACGACCTTGATCTGCTCATCTGCGCGACGATGACGCCGACGATGAACTGCCCGGCTGTCGCCAATGTCGTTGCGGCGATGGCGGGCGTGAAGCGTGCAGGCTCGTTTGACCTCAACGCGGCGTGCAGCGGGTTTGTCTACGGCATGAACCTAGCGCACGATCTTATTCGGGGCGGCGCGTATCGAAACATTGCGATCGTCGGTGCCGACACGCTCTCGTCGCTGATGGATTACTCAACCGCCGGGAGAAGCACCGCGATCATCTTTGGCGACGCGGCGGCGTGCGCGATTTTCCGCGCCACCGATGACACAGCGCTGGGCATCCTCGCACAGGCGATGCACGCCGATGGCGAGGGATGGAAGGAAATCTACGTGCCCCGAGAAGCTCGCGACTTCCCCGCGGGGGTTGCGTGCGACGCGGCGAAGTTCAACCACGTGCAGATGAACGGCGCGGCGGTGTTCAAGTTCGCCGTGGGCACGTTTCCAAATCTGATCGCGGAAACGCTGGAGAAGGCGAACTGCAAGCCCGAAGACATCGGGATGTATGTCTGTCACCAGAGCAATATGCGGATTCTGCTGGCGGCGCGCGAGAAGTTTGGGATTTCTGAGGACAAGCTCTACATCAATATTGATCGCGTGGGCAATACTGTCGGCGCGAGCGTGCCGCTGTGCCTGGATGAACTGCGGAAGTCGGGCAGAGTGCATGAGGGGATGAAGGTGATGTTTTTGGCGTTTGGTGGTGGGTTGACGTGGGCGAGCAGTTTGTGGCAGTTGTGAACCTCGTGCCACCGACAGTGCTTTGGCTATCGGTGGTCGAGCATCACGGGACTTCCGAAGCACGCTGAGTCGTTACCCGACTTCCACCGAAAAGCAAAGCCTTGTCGGTGGCACGAAACGCTCACTTTCTCAACTGATTCGCAAACACCTCAAACCTCTGCGTAATTTCCGGAGCGGAGAACTTTGACTTTGCGACCTCGAGCAGTTCGACGCCGCGGGGGTCGCCGAGCTTCACGAGTGCTTCAGCAGCCGACATGCGGACGCGGTTTTCGCGGGTGGTGAGCAGTTCACCCAAGCGTGACAGTGCTTTTTCGGTGTCTTTGGCGTTCTCTGTCTTCTTCGCGATTGCCACCATCGCGTCACACGCCGCGCCACGCGTGCGGTTGTCGAAGCCGGGGCCGGCGTAGAACGAAGCGAGGTTGAGGGCGTCTTTGGGAATGGGCTTCAAGTCGGCGAGGGATTCGAGTGCGGCTTGGCGTGCGCCGTCGCTCTGGGATGACGATTGCAAGGCAGCAACGATAATGTCGGAGGCTTCCGGAGCGCTCATTCGTGCGAGGCCCTTCATCGCGGCGCTGCGGACTTTGAGGCTCTCGTCCTTTGTGGCTCGTTGCATCAGGGTGCGAACGGCAAGATCATACAGCGTTGCGTCTTCCTTGTTTTCTTCTCGCAGGGCAACGTCGGCGATTGCGGCGGAGGTTGCTTCGCGGACTTCCCAGGAGTCTCTTGCGGTGCTGACGAGCGACGAGAGATCGTTCTTCGCGTTTCGCTTCGCGAGTGATCGCACGGCTTCGACGCGGAAGAATTCGGGCAGGGCTTTGTCCACAGCGATCGTTCGCAGTTGCTCATTCGCGGAAGCGTTTTTCTCGCCGCCGAGCCTGCGGATCGCCATTGTCTTGCTGACGAGCGACGGGCCATTGGCGAGCTGCGACATCCATTGCTCGGGGCTTTGCGAAACGTCAATGCGGGCAAGGACGCTCATGTCAGGATTCACGGCGACAAACTGGGGCGGGCCTTCGAGATCAACCTCGAAGGTCTCGGTTTTACCGGCAATACTCGGATCAATGACGACATCGGGGCCAGCAGAGTTCTTGATATAGATGTTCAACGGAAACTCGAACGCCGGGTTGTCGGCGTCGATTTCCTGCGTCTGCTCGATATCAAAGCGGATTTTGTTTCGGGAAGGGTCGTAGGAGAACTTGACGCTGAGGTTGGGGATGCCGGGGCGTGTGGTCCACTGCTTGAAGAACTGTTCGAGTTGCAATCCGCTGACCTCTTCCATGACGCGCCGGAAGTCGCTGGTTTCGACGGTTGTGTTTTTGTGACGGTCGATGTAGGTTGCGATTGCCTTGAAGAAGTTCTCGTCGCCCAGACGCTTGCGCAGCATATGCAGCGTGAACGCGCCCTTGGGATATGGATTCGCGCCGCGGCGGAAGGCTTCCCACGGATTTGTCCAGACTTTGCTGACAAAGCCCTGGGCTTGCGGAGCGCGGCCGTTGTCTGCGCCGGAAACGCGATCAAACAGGCTCACGACTTGATCGGCGTAGCCGTTCGCGCCGTCGCGTTGCTCGAACCACAGCGCGGTGCTATAGGTCGCGAAGCCTTCGTTGAGCCAGATGTGTTCCCAGGAATTGCAGGTCAGGAAGTCGCCCCACCACTGGTGTCCCAGTTCGTGCGAGATCAGGCCGTCGAGATCGTGGTCGAGGTCGGCGGACTTTGAGTAAATCGCGGTGTCGAACATGCTTGTCGCTGACGTGTTCTCCATGCCGCCGGCCTCGAAGTTTTGCACGACGAGCTGCGCGTAGCGTGCCCAGGGGTAGGGTTCGTCGAAGAGTTTTTCGAAAGCGCGGATCATCGATAGGGTGTTGCCGTACGTGTGCATGACGTCGTCGCCACGACCGACGGGAACGTACACGGGACAGGAGAGTTGTTTGTCGCCGACATCAACGACGTCGAACTTTCCGACGACGAGGGTCACGAGGTAATTGACGTGCTCGCGATCCTGGACCCAGTGGAACTTGTCAAAGGGACGAAGGAGCGCGGGGCCGAGTTTGCCTGAGGGTGACTTTGCGCCGGGGGCTTCGCGGACGGTGCGAGACTTGTCTTTCAGGAACCCGTTGCTGCTCGCGATGTACCCGGCGGGCACTGTCGCGATGACTTCGGTAGTGAGGCGTTCATTGGGAAAGTCGTGACACGGGAACCAGTATGAATTCGTCTCGGGCTGGCCTTGCGTGTGAATCTGTGCGGTGCGTTCAGCGAATTCCTGATCGGGCAGCGTCCAGATGAGACCGCGGGGTGGGTCGTTCAGTTCGTAGGTCGTGACCACATCGACTTTTTCACCCGGTGTCAGGCTGGGCACGAAGGAGATCGCGAGTTTTCTGCCGTCGTAGGTGTAGGTGGTTTGATATCCCTGGGCGGCGACAGACTTGATGGTCATGGCGCGGGCGTCGAGCGTGAGGGTGGAAACGGTTTCGCTGATGGGCGCGAGGGTGAGTGTCTGTGTGACGTAGGCCTTTGGCCTTTCCATATCGGGGACGAAGACGTCGAGCAACATGTGCTGGTAGTCGACGATGCGGTCGCGGGGAAAGTTGCGGAGGTCCTTGCCAGTCGCTTCATCGAAGCCGGGAGTGGCTGCAGCGAGTGACTCCCAGTAGAGGCCTTCGCTCTTGGCGTTGCAGCAGGCGTCCGCACCATCGATATCGGCGGCGAGAGCGCTTGACATTGCCAAGCCGGCATAGCCGACGATTGCGGCACCGATCCGGAGCCTGCCGAGCCGCGTGCTCCACCCAGTATTCCGTGCATTGAGACCATTGGCGTTCATATTCGAATCCTTCGTCGATTCCCCGAATCTCAAGCGTACGCGGCAAGTCCATTTGCACGCGTTGGTCGTCTTTGTTGCAGGTGATCGCGTGGCCTAGAGGGCAATGCTACTTCCCGTTTCCGGAGCTGGCTGAGTTAATCTCTGTGTCTGGATAGACGTGCACGGGTTCAGTTGGTGGAACAGGAACCGGTTCGGCGACTGGCTCTGATTGTTCTGCGGGAGTTTCAACCGGTGCTGTTTCGATCACATCAGGCAAAGCGATGTTGCCGCTGGGGTCGATCGCACGGGGCTGGAATGATGCGATCTCGGTCACGAGAGGGTCAATGTCGATCCGGGTGGGCCTTGAACTCATCGAAAACGCGGCGGTTGCTTCTTTGGCGTTGGTCTCAAACATCACCTGAGAGACGCCGCCGCTGGAGTCGGTCACGGTGATGGGAACACGGAGTACATGGGCCGGGTTCTTGGCGTCGATTGCCTGCGTCTGGGTCATGCTGACTCGCAGTTGCGAGTAGTTGTCGTCCCATTGTGCCTGCACGCTCACGAACGGCACGCCTGGGCGAAGCGTCCACTGATCAAATGCTCGCTCCAGGCTGCGGCCGTAGACCGCTTCGATGGTGCGGCGAAAGTCATCGGTCTCGACGGCTTTGCCCTTGTGCTTTGCGACGTACTGCTTGAGGCCTTCAAAGAACACGCTGTCGCCCACACGCATGCGGATCGCGTGCAGCATCAGGGGGCCCTTTGAGTAAGGATTGTCGCGCTTTTCGAAGGTGTCGTCCGCAATGTCGTAGCGTGCGCTCACGAGCGAAGGCTCGGGGCGGGTGGGATCAACCGACATCTGCTTTGACTTGCCGATCAACTCGCGCAGCCACGCGTTGATTTCTTTCTGATACTCGCCCGACGTCACGATGCCTTCACGTTTGGCGTGCTCAAACCACAGGGCCTCGGCGTAGGTCGCGAAGCCTTCGTTGAGCCAGAGGTGATCCCAGTGTCGGCAGGTGATCAGATCGCCGAACCATTGATGGGCGAGTTCGTGGACGATCAGGCCGTCAGACTCGGGAAAGTTCTTTTTGATCGTCGTTTCGCGCAGCAGCGTCGCGCCGGTGTTTTCCATGCCGCCCCAACGGAAGCCGCGAGCCATGACTTGTGCGTACTGAGGCCATGGGTACGGCTCGCCCGTGAGCGACTCCATGAACCGCATCATCCCGGGCGTGTTGGCAAACAACTCCTTTGCGTGCTGGGCGGTGCCGACTGGTGTGTAGACGGGCATCGGCACGCCGCTGCCTGAAACGTCAACGACGTCAAACTTGCCGATAGCGAGGGTGATTAAGTACGGCGCGTGCTCAGCGGGCATGCTCCAGTGCCAGCGTGTTCTTGGTTGCCCGACTGACCCGGCGGTTGTTGGCGCTTTGGCGAACAGCGCGCCGTTGGACACAACTTCATACCCGGAGTCCACCGAGACGATCATGTCGCTGGTTGCTCGTTCCTGGGGTGAATCGAAGCACGGGAACCAGCGGCTGTTAAACTCGGCCTCGCCTTGCGCGTGAATCATCGGGAACGCGCTTGACGGGCTTTGGATGTAATTGTCGTTCGTTTCGCCCTCCACCGGTGCCGAGGCGGGCGGGGCGAGCACCAAGCCGTTGCCCTTGAAGCCGCCAAAGTTCAGGTTGTACTTGATCGTGATGGTGATTGCCTG
This sequence comes from uncultured Phycisphaeraceae bacterium, assembly GCA_964516725.1. Classification (GTDB taxonomy): domain Bacteria; phylum Planctomycetota; class Phycisphaerae; order Phycisphaerales; family UBA1924; genus BJHL01. The sequence goes on along the minus strand of CAZEZV010000061.1, from coordinate 5,652 downwards.
CCCGCGAGCATCGCCTCGCGCGGCTGGCAACGGCACGATCAACTTGCCGCCAACTTGGCCTTGTCCTTCGCCACCTGGTTCGTAATGGTCGGTCTTGCCGACGCGGAGTGTGCCGGGTCGTTGCAGCCAGCCGTTGGCAACGCCCGCGCGTGGCACGAGTGCGCCGTCAACTGACACCGAAGTCACATCGGGGCCATTGCAATCGAGAATCAGTTCGCCCATCGGCAAGCCCACATTGCAGACTGTGCCGGTGTGCGTCACGACGCCTGAGAGGACGGGCTGCGAGACGTCGGGAATGTCGAGTTCGATTGTGGTGTGCTTCCAGTCGACCAACTGGTCTTTTCGCCATGCGATGTTCTCTGCACCGGTCGCGGAAAGCAGGGCGGGGATTGCGATGCCCTTTTCTTCGTCATGTTCATCGTGTTGATCATGTTGATCATGGTGATCATGGTGATCATGGTGGCGACAGCCTTCGCCTGCCCACGCAGCGCCGACCCCGAACGCGGGCAACAGGCATGAGGCCAACAGACCAAGGAAACAGCGTGGGTACGTGTACATAGGAGCGCGGAGCGTAAGCACGTCCGGCGGCTCAACAAATCTACCTTTGTGTGGGTCTGGGGCACTCCAGCCGTGGCTTGACCTTCCGTGGAGACGTCGGTTGCACACCACGTCTACTTGGCTTCTCGCTTCCACTCGTAGCGCCGGGGGGTGCCTCCCTTGTGCTGACCGATCGTGGCGGAGAGGCCGCCCTCTGGCGAGAGCTCGTACACGATGCGCTTGGGGTAGTCGTGGCGCGGGTTCTCGAAGACTGCTCGCGTTGTGGTGAGCTCGGTGAGGACGAACTCGGTTCCCTTTGCGCCGCCGGGCTGCGCGATGTACACGAGGCCGCCCTCGCGCTCGACGATTCGCAGGTATTCGAACGCGAACATTTTGCCCGCTTTGTTGACAGATCGCGATACGGCGAGCATCGCGCCGCCCAACGGTGGGCTCCAGCGTTCCTCGTTCGAAGACCCTGTCTCGACCCTCGTTCCCACCCAAGCGCCGGCCAGCCACGCGATATCTGAGATGGCAGCCTTAGCTGGCGTGGGCATCGGGATGTCTTCGGCGTGACGATAGAGCCCGACCGCTTCGGACTCTGCCGACAGGTCGCTCGAAACACGCACGAGCAGGCCGTCGGGCGTCATGCGGAAACTTCTCTTAATCCAACTGATCGAGCCGCTGTCGAACTCGACTTTGTACTCGAACGTGCTGTCTTTCCACGAGCCGCGGTAGCGAACAACCCTGCCGTTGGATTCGAGAACTTCGGTGACTTTGCCGTCGATGGCGACTCGCACGTCTTTGTGGCCCGAGCCGTGGCCGTTGAGGACAACCGCTCCTTCCTCAACTTTCATCCAGAACTTCGAGGCCATGGGCGGGCCTAATTGCTCGAGGGTGCGGCCTTCGGTTTTGTCATCGAAGAAGATCCACTCGCCGTCCAAGGCGCGCAGGTCGGGCTGAGTCGAAGGCGTGCTCGAAGCTTGCGCCGCGGGCGCGTTTGAGTCCTGTGTCGAAAGTTCGCTTGAGGCCAACGCCGCGAGCGCTATGCCGAATGTTGCAAAAAGTGCGACGGCAGTGACGAGCCAGGTGTGCAGACGCATTGAGAGGTCTCCTCTGTATCCGCGAATCGTACGATAAGCGGGCTGGCAGTGGGGCGAACGTGAGCCGCACGCGGCTGGCAGTCACGAAACGGCGTATTGGTCGTAGGCCGGGCGTCTCGCTGGGCGGCAAACAGCGGCAGACTGGGGTGCCCTGCGAGACGCCAGCCTGACTTTCTTCCTTCGCCCGCTTCGCTGGCTCTGTCGAAAAACAGATCGCTTTCCACCGGCTTCGCGGGTGGCTAGCAACCTTTGCCTGCTTTGCAGGCTAAACGACGCCAACTCGGCTATGATGGCCTCCATGCCCACCGCCTCCTCTCCAGAGCCGCAGCAGCATGGACAATCACCCATGCGTGAGCGATCAGATTTGCCCGTCGAGGTGCTGAGCGGCATCGGCGGGCCCAGACACACACCCGGAAGTCCGGGCGGGAATGGCGGCACGCCCAATGTGGCGAGTGAACTGTTTCGGGGACATCGGCCGCAGGACTTGGCGGAGATTTCGCCGGGCGCGAGTGAAAGCGAGTTCTATAGCCCCATCCCTTCAAACTATCGCAAAGGTCATCACAAGTACATCATCATCCTCGGCACCGTCATGAGCGGCTTGGGCAAGGGGATTTTTTCGAGCAGTCTGGCGAAGATGCTGAAGGACAAGGGGCTGTGCGTTGCGCCCATCAAGATGGAGGGGTACCTGAATATGGATTCAGGCACGCTGAATCCATATAGGCATGGCGAGGTGTTCGTGCTGGAAGACGGCACCGAATGCGACATGGACCTTGGCACGTATGAGCGGTTACTCGACCAGGACCTGACCCAGTCAAACTTCACAACCAGCGGCAGAATCTTTGACACGATTCTGAAACGCGAACGCAAGGGCGAGTACTTGGGGCGCGATGTGCAGATGATTCCGCATGTGACTGGCGAAGTAAAACGCAAACTGCGCGAACTTGCGGTGAATGGTGATGGGCGCCGGCCGGCGGATGTGGTGTTTGTTGAAGTGGGCGGCACGGTTGGCGATTACGAAAACGGATACTACATCGAAGCGATGCGCGAACTCGCGTTTGAAGAAGGGCCCGGGAATGTGTGCTTTGTCGCGCTCACGTATGTGATTGAGCCGCCCGCGCTGGGGGAACAAAAGAGCAAAGCGGCACAACTTGGCATCAAGCGCCTGATGGAAGCGGGGATTCAGCCGCACATCATTGCGTGCAGGGCGAGCAATCCGGTTGGAGAAAAGATCAAAGAGAAGATCGCGATGTTCAGCAACGTGCCGATGAAGCGGGTCTTCTCGATGCACGATCGGGACAGCATCTACACGATTCCCGAGGAGATGCGGGGCGAGGGGTTGGATCGTGAGATTCTGTCGATGCTGGGGCTGCATGATCGCGTGAATGTCGGGCAGGAAGATCAGCAACGCGAGCGGTGGAACACGTTTGCGAGGCGATTGACTGCACCCAAGCCTCGCAAGATCAATCTGGGGATTGCGGGCAAGTATGCGAATCTCAAGGACGCATACGCGAGCATTGACAAGGCGCTGGAACATTGTGCGGCACAACTTGGCGTAGATATTGACACGAGTTGGATTGAGACCAGCGACATCACGGACCACAACGTTGCATCGATGCTGGGCGACATGCATGGCGTGGTCGTGCCGGGCGGGTTTGGGAGTCGGGGTGTTGAGGGGAAAATTGCGTGCGTGAAGTACTGCAGGGAGAAGCAGGTGCCGTACTTGGGGATTTGCTTGGGCTTTCAGGTCGCAGTCATCGAGTTCGCACGAAACGTCGTTGGCATCAAGGACGCGGACTCGACAGAGTTTGACGCGAACACGAAGAACGCGGTGATCAGCGAGTTGCCGGAGCAGAAACGCATCGAGGGCCTTGGCGGGACGATGCGATTGGGCGGGCAGCACGTACTCATTACACCCAACACGCTTGCAAGTTTTTTGTACAACAACCAGACGTCGATTCGCGAGCGATTCCGGCATCGATATGAAGTTGAGCCGGCGTTCATCGCGCCGCTGGAGCAGGCCGGGATGATTTTCTCAGGTCGGCACCCGACGCGGCCCATCATGCAGGTGCTGGAACTTCCTCGCACCGTCGCCCCAACCAGTGGCGGCGGGGTGCGAACTCTTGCAGGAGCAACAAACGCGGGCGAACAGCGGCATGGGGTGACGCATCCGTTCTTCATTGGTGCGCAGTTCCACCCAGAGTTGACCAGCCGGCCTTTGCGCCCGCAGCCGCTGTTTATGGGATTGGTCGCGAGCGCGATTCAGCGGCACGCGGTGATGACGGGGACGGTGCCAATCGGGGCAAATGATCCGTGGGCGGCGGACCTGAAGCGGTGGACGCCGAGGGGGATTGCGGCGAGTGTGCAGAAAGTTTGAGGCGGCTCGCCGTGATTTTCGACCCGGAAGGTCGCAACGGGTCGTGTTGCGATTACGCTGTTGCAGGTAACACCTGTGCGTTTTCACGCGTAGGAGACTGCCCCACTGCTTTCATACCTTTGCCACAGACCCGCAAGCCGCGGCGACTATGTCGACACCGACCGACTCAACTCCTTCCACCCCACCCCCGCCACCACCTCCTTCGCGCCCGTCGACGTTTGGCGTGCTGCGTCACAAGGACTTTCGAAACGTCTGGATCGCGGCGTTTATTTCATCGCTGGGCGGGTGGATGGAAATCGTCGGCGTGCAGTGGGCGATGACGAAGGCCACGCTCGCGCCGGAGTGGGTTGCGAGCAACTCGCTCTCGGCGCCGATCATGATGGGCTACCTCGGCGCGGCTCAGCTTTCGCCGCAGTTGTTTCTTGGGCTTGTGGGCGGCGTATGCGCGGATATGTTCAACCGCAAGAGACTATTGCTTGTCACGCAGGCAGCGCGCATGGCGATCGCGGCGGTGCTGTGTGTGCTGGCGTTTCGCGGTGTGATTTCGCCTTGGCTCTTGATCCTGCTGGGCGGGCTGGATGGATGCGCGATGGCGTTCAATATCCCAGCGTGGCAGGTGCTGACGCCTCGATTGGTGCCACGCGAAGACTTGATCGCGGCGATCACGCTGAATGGGTTGCAATTTAATCTCGCGCGAGCGGTTGGACCGGCGATCGGCGGGGTGCTGCTGAGTTTGCCTGGGCAGGACAATCCGTGGCTGTTGTTTTTGCTGAACACGATCAGTTACTTGTTCATTCTTGTCGCGATTTGCTTCACGCCTGATGCCGCGGCGCCTGAACATCCGCCCGGATACAGCCCCTGGTCGCTGGTGCGCGAGGCGTGGAAGTACTTGCTGCATCATCGCGCGCCGTTGTACCTCATTATTGCCATCAGCATCTTCAGCATGCTCGCGACGCCCTTGCTGCGCATGATGCCGATTATCGTCAAGGAAACGTACTTGCCGGGCAGGCCGGAAGAAGTTCAGGAACGCACGTTTGGCCTACTGCTTGGGTTGATGGGTGTCGGCGCGGTCATTGGTGCGCTCGGTCTCAAGAGGATTCCGGCGTGGTATCCCAAGCACCACTTTGTGCCGCTGTGCATCACGCTGTGTGGATTATGTTTGTGCTGGTACTCGGTGTCGACCAACGTGTACGTCGCGGGCGCAGCGGTGCTGGTGACGGGCGTGTTCTGGATGTGGTCGTTCAACGCAGCGTTTTCTGCGCTGCAGTTGCTGGTTGATGATCGCATTCGCGGGCGCGTGCTGGCGATTTGCAACACCATTTCATTCGGCGCGATGGCGCTGGGCGCCGTCGGAGCTGGCGCGATCGGTGAAGTGGTTGCTGGGAAGAGCGACGAGGGCGTAGGCGCACACGCAGGGCTTGGGGTGTGCTCGATTGCGCTGGTGCTGGTTGGAGCCATCATGCTCACGTGGCGCGTGCCGGAGATCGATGCGATCGCGCCGGGTGAACCAGGGTATGACAAGAAACCCGGGTTGCTTCGCGGGATTTTGGCGACGGCGCATCGAGAGCAGTCGCATGAACGCCACGGTTGAGTTGGAAAGCGCTTACGTGGGGTGGGCCTCTGGGCCCGCCCCCCGCCCCC
>CAZEZV010000060.1:0-17274 GCA_964516725.1 uncultured Phycisphaeraceae bacterium | reverse complement strand
GCCCATGCCGCTGACAGCGTGAAAACTCCTCGTGCCAGCGCTTGTCAAAGTACGTGCGGTTCCAAAGCCCAGTGAGGCCATCAATCTGCGCCCGCTGCGCCAGCATCTGCACCAGTTGATACATCCGAAGCGCACTGCGAATGCGCACACGCAACTCAATCAGCTCAAACGGCTTGGTCACATAGTCCACCGCGCCCATGTCAAACGCCGCGACCTTGTACCGCGGTGCCTGATGCGCAGACAGCACGATCACCGGGATGCTGCGCGTCCGTGCGTCTTCTTTCAACTTGTGCAGCAGCACCAACCCGTCCTCGCCCGGCATCGACAAGTCCAGCAGAATCAGTTCAGGCTGCCACGAGATCGCCTTGGCAAATCCTTCCTCGTCGTTGTACGCGGATTCAAAGTCCAGCTCGTCGTGCTTGAGACGCACGCGCAGCAACTGGTGCAGATCGGGCGAATCATCCACGATCAGCACGCGAGAGCGATTGTCATCCGGGATGGACTTGCCCTGTTGCATTCCGCTGCTACTTCACCCCCCATCCGACCACGACTCGACAACCTCACTGCTTGAACGAAACGCGCCGGCACAAACTGACCAGTTCGTTCACCTGCTGCTGAATGTTCTCAAGGGCCGCTTCCTCGCGCCCACTCACGGAACGAATCGCATCCTCAACCACGCCCGCGGCGTCACCCACGACCTGAAATCCATGCCCGCCCGCGCTGCCACGAAGCTTGTGCGCTTCGCCCGCCAAGTGCTTCCAATCCTTCTTCGCAAGCGACGACAGAATAATGTCCGCTCGCCCGGGCATCTCGTCCACAAACATCATGACAAGTTCAATCATGTCCGGATCATCAAGTGCTTCGCTGAAGATGGGCGGCCCGACACGCGGCGATTGGGACATAGTGCAACTCCCGGCCCCCCGACCACGCGCACACAAAGTGCGTGGTGAGAGCCCGCTGACACCATCGTTCGAAATCGCCCGCAGATTCAGCGCAACCGCACGTTATCAACCGAATAACCACCGTCTGTCACGCCAACCCGTACCGAAATCACTTACAACCAACGCTGGACCTGAGCGAGTCTGCGAGCGAAGGTCCGGGTTAGCCACCAACTCGCCCGATCACCCCACTTTGCAAGCATGAAATCCCCCCTATACTGCTTGCGTTCGCGGTTGTAGCTCAGTTGGCTAGAGCGTCGGATTGTGATTCCGAAGGTCGCGGGTTCGAGCCCCGCCAACCGTACTTGTGCTGTTCTCGGCCCTTTCCCATCATCTGCATTGCACTCCTCACAGCGCCCCCCGTCGCTCATGAATGAGGCCTCTGTCGCAGTGCACCCCCTAAATTCAGTTCAGCTTCTGGAGATTGACCTATGGCTTCCCCTCGCCCCGAACCCCGGCCAGAACCGAGGTTGGTGAAAGGTTTCCGTGATTTGTTCGCCCAAGACGCCTCGCTCAAACGCGAGATGATCGACACCGTGCGCGCCGTCTACGAGCGCTACGGCTACATGCCCCTGGAAACTCCCGCGCTCGAATACGTCGACGTGCTGGGCAAGTTCCTCCCGGAGTCCGCCACGCCCGCTGGCGGCATCTTCTCTTTCCGCAATCCAGACTTCGCCGAAGGACAAGCTGAAACCGAAAAGTGGCTCAGCCTCCGCTACGACCTCACCGCGCCTCTGGCGCGTGTCGCCGCGCAGTATCAGCAAGAACTGCCCAAGCCCTTCCGCCGCTATCAGGTCGGCAGTGTGTATCGCTACGAAAAGCCAGGCCCAGGCCGCTTCCGCGAATTCATGCAGTTTGACTTTGATGCCGTCGGCGTCCCGAGTGTGCTTGCAGACGCCGAAGTCTGCGCCGTGATTTGCGATGCATTCAGCGCACTGGGCTTTGATCGAGGCGAATACAGCGTGCGCGTCAACGATCGCAAGATTTTGACCGGCGTCCTCGAATCCTGCGGCTTCATAAATGATAAATCTGGTCAGCAATCCGGCACTCAAGCCGAGCCCGATGATCGCGGACTCGTCATCCTGCGCGCCATCGACAAACTCGATCGCCTGGGCATCAAGGGCGTGTCAGAACTGCTCGGCAGTGGTCGCAAAGACGAATCAGGCGACTTCACAGCAGGCGCAGGCCTCTCGACAAAACAAATCGACGTCGTGATCGGCTACCTGCAAGCCGGCAACAACACAACCTCGCGTGCCGATGTCCTCACTAATCTCGACAAACTCGTCGGCAACACCGCCACCGGCGCAGCCGGAATTTCTGAACTCCGCCAGATCAACGAAGCCCTCAACACCATGGGCTACGACGAAACCATGGTCGCCTTCGACCCCACCATCGTCCGCGGCCTCGCCTACTACACAGGCCCCGTCTTCGAAGGCGTCATCACGAAACAAATCACCGACGGCGAAGGCCAGAAACGCCAGTTCGGCAGCGTCTACGGCGGCGGCCGCTACGACGACCTCGTCGAACGTTTCACGGGCGTAAAAGTCCCCGCGACCGGCGCATCCATCGGCGTCGACCGCATGCTCGAAGCCATGAAACTCATCCGAGGCCCGCGCCCGCAAGCAACCGCCAAAGTCCTCGTCCTCGTCATCGATCCCCCTCGCATGCCGTGGTACCTGCAAACCACCCAAAAACTCCGCCGCGCTGGTATCCCGACCGAGATGTACTTGGGCGAAGGTGGATTCAAAGCACAACTCAAGTACGCCGACAAACTCGGCATTCCTCTCGCCGTCGTCGCCGGCGGCAACGAACTCGACAAAGGCGTGGTTCAGATCAAAGACCTCATCGCTGGCAAACAACTCAGCGTCGCCACCAGCAAAGACCAAAGAACACCCGGCGGCTTCGCCCAACGCGAAGTTCCGGAAGCATCCCTCGTCGAAGAAATCAAAAAATCCCTCTAACGAACCCCACGCGCAAGCGTGAGCAAACTCTTGTGCTGTGTTCGCGCACGTGGTGTCCGCCCACGCTGGCGCGCGGGTCTCGTCACGCGCACACAACATCCGCAATCACCCCTGAGCCCACCATCTCCCTTACCTCTCGCATCAACTCACTCAGCACACGCTGATCATCCCGCACCATCGCCTGTGCCGCGCTTCGCACAAAGAAGTACACCCCCGCCGTCCCCGGATTCGCATTTGTCTTTCCGCCGAGGAACTGCACCAGCGTCGCCGCACCTCGACCCACATTCGTGGACCTCGATGGTCCGTACAAAGAGTCAAACTGCTTCTCGCGAGAAATCGCCCGCTCACGAACGCTCTCACCTTTGCCCGAAGCAACCGCTCCCGCATCGCGTTCGTTCGCATTCGGACTTACTTCAATATCAAGCATCACGGCCTTCGACCTGCGAGTCGACTCGACAAATGCCTGAGTCTTGTACCCACGCTCACGCAGTTGCTTCATCCCCACAGCATCAACCTCTCTGGGCGTCCCCACTCGCCACTCGACTCCCTGCGCCCCGCACATCAACTCAATCGCCAACACCGCCCGCGTGTTGTTGATGACCGTCCGCGCCTTCCGCGCCGCCGTCGTCGCCATCGCAACATGATCTTCGCTGTTCGCCGAAGTTGGAATTGAATCAACCGACGATGGATGGCACAACACCTTGTTCTCGCTCACCAGACTCGCCGCCGAATACTGCGCAATCATGAATCCTGAATTGAGCCCCGGATTCGCAATCAAGTTCGCTGGCAGCCCTCGATTGTGATCCGCATCCAGCATCAACTGCGTCCGCCGCTCTGAAATGTTCGCCAACTCCGCAACCGCAATCGCCAAAAAGTCCGCCGCAAGCCCGATCGGCTGCCCATGGAAATTCCCCGCACTAAACGCATGCGGCTCATGCACGCGATTCTTCTCGATGCTCCCATTCCGCGACAAGTCCTCAAAAAACAGCGGATTATCCGTCGCCGCGTTGATCTCCGCCGTCGCAACACCCGCCGCATATTCAATCGCGTCCCGGCTCGCCCCATGCACCTGCGGCGCACACCGCAGCGAATACACATCCTGCACTTCATTCGTACGGTCCACCAGTTTGCTGCCTTTCACCAGCCGCAGAATATTCGCAGCACTCACCTGCTGCCCCTTCATCCCTCGCGCCTCATGAATCTGCGCCGTCAGCGCACGAGTCCGCCCACACATCGCTTCGAGCGTCAGCGCTGCCGCTGCGTCAGCCGTATCCGCCAGCACGCGGGCATCATGCACACCAAGCCCCAGCAGCGCTGCACAGAACGTCGCACCATTCGTCAGCGCCAATCCTTCCTTATAACTCGGCTGCAACCGCTCCTCGCGCACTCCAAGCACCTTCGCAATCGCCCCACCCTCTTTGATCGCTCCACGCTTCAGCGCACTAAGCATCCCCTCCGCGCACTCCGTCTCATTTCGCACCACATAAAACCGCCCATGCCCCACCAGCGGCAAAAACAAGTGGGACAACGGGCACAAGTCCCCACTGCTTCCCACCGACCCGCGCGTCGGCACCAGCGGCACAACCCCCTTGTTCACCATCGCAACCAGCGCCTGCACCATCTCCCACCGAATCCCCGAATGCCCACGCAAAAACGCATTGATGCGAATGACCAATGTCGCGCGCACAACTTCCGGCGAAAAGTAATTCACCGGATCATCCGGATTCTCATTTTCACCAACACCCGTCGCATGACTCACTAGTATGTTCTTCTGCAGCGCGATGATGTCCGCCGCGTCAATCCGAATCGTCTTGAACTCCCCAAACCCAGTCGTGACGCCATACGCCATCGCAACCCGCAGCGCCTCCGCACTCGCGTTCTTCGAGAGCCGCTTGTACGCGCGAATGACCTCGCGCTCCAAAAACTCGCGGCACCGCTTCACACGCTTCTGTGCAGTTGGAGCGATCGTCAACTTGATCGATGGATTTCTCGCGATGGCGACGAGGCCTTCAATCGAAAGGTCCTTGCCAGTGAGCACAATTGAATTCGAAGTAGCCATAGGTTTCGTTGTAGTCACAATGCGCGACATCAATCCCTGCATGCAGCCCGACCGTCGGGGAGGGGTTTGATCCACCACAATCGTTCCGACATTGCAAACAGCCCAACCGTACGTAAAACTTCAATCCTGCACGGCGGCTCCATTGTCAATGAGATTCTCGGTAGATCCCACTCAAAGGCACAAACACGCAAAAACAGCCTGCTATTGCCAACTTCCCGCCCAATTCCACCAACTTCCGTACTTCCCGGACAAACTCACAAACCCGCATCCGTGGGAGGCACGTACGATGATATGGGAAGTAAAGGAAGTCGCGGAAGGATGCGCCATAGTACGTGGCGCATCGCCGCAATGCGCGATCGCCAGTTGATGGTGTCAGCGCGAGGAATGTTTTGTGCCTGCAAGCAGATGCCATCAGATGAACCTCGCTCCGGGCGATGAACGCTCCGGCGGTAGTTCGTCCGGCGCTGGCACGAAAAAGCCATTGCCCAGCAGCGCGTCGCAACCAAACCCGCCAAGCTTCGACGGCCCCACTCTCGATCTCCCCCGCGCCGACGCCTGGCACAGCGGCGTCGATCGCACCATCGACTGGCAAGGCAAGTCCCCCGGCTCGGAGGGTTCATCGTTCGCAGGCCCTGACGTTCCAACCCAACACGGCAACCCCCAACCACCCAGCGGCTCCAATGCCCCCGCCGCAACTCCCATCACGCGCCTCCCGGTCTCCGCCGCCATCGGCAGCGTCCACGGCCAATCCACCACCGGCGCTCCCAGCGTCACCTCCGACGGCTTCCCCATCATCGAAGGCTACCACATCGTCCGCCGCGCTGGCAAGGGCGGCATGGGCGAAGTCTTCGAGGCAACACAGCTTGCCACAGGCCGGCGCGTCGCGATCAAACTGCTTCCGGAAGCCGCGCTCATCAACGAACTCGCGCGCCAGCGCTTCGCCCGCGAAGTCGAAGTCATCGCACGACTCTCCCACCCCGGCATCGTTCCAATCATCGATTCGGGCGTTCGCAAGGGCCTGTACTTCTACGTCATGGACTTTGTCGAAGGCGAAGCGCTCGACCAAGTCCTCCCGCCCGGCAAATGCGACCATCGCAAAGCCATCGAAACGATGATCGCGATCTGCGAAAGCGTCGATTACGCCCACCAGCGAGGCGTGCTGCACAGAGACCTCAAACCTAGCAACGTCATCGTCGACAAACAAGGCCGCCCGCACCTCCTGGACTTTGGCCTCGCCAAGCAAACCGGCGAAAACTCGTCCTCCGCACTCACGCCGGAAAATACCAACATCACGATCGCCGGCGCAGGCCAATTGCTGGGCACCGTTGCGTTCATGTCCCCCGAACAAGCCGCCGGCAACGCAAACCTCACCAGCGTCCGCAGCGACGTCTACTCGCTGGGCGTGATGGGCTACCTGCTGCTCACCGGCAAACTACCCATCAGCATGACAGGCTCGCTCCGCGAAGTGCTGACGTGGATTGCTGATAAGGAACCAACGCCCCCGTCAAAACTTAATGCCGCGTTCGGCCGAGACATCGACGCCATATTCCTCAAGTCCCTCGAAAAACAACCCGACGCGCGATATGCGACAGCAGGCGAGTTCGCTGCGGACCTCAAGCGCTACCTCGCCGACGAGCCAATCCTCGCCCGCCCCGTGGGCGCAACCGAGCGCGCCATTCGCTGGACGCGCCGGAACAAAACACTCACCGCCACAATCGCTGCGGCTGTCATGACGTTGACGATCGTCTCCGGCACACTCGTGTCACGCATAATTAGTGAACGCGACCGCGCGAATGCGAACGCAGCGGAAAGCGAAAAGAACGCGAAGATCGCTCAGACCAAGGCCACCGAAGCAAGCGAGAACGCCAAGCGTGCCAACGAAAATCTACAAACCGCGCTGAAGAATGAATTAGAAGCGATGGCTGCGCTCGGCACATTCACTGACGTTTTTTCTCCAGTTGAGATGCGAGACAAAGGCGAGTTTTCAGTGCTTCAAATGCTCGATCTCGCCACAAAGCGACTAAACAGAACCCCTCTTGAAAGCAAAAGAACAGAAGCAGTCGTTCGCGAGAACCTTGGAACGGTGTATCAACGCCTAGGTCGCTACAAAGGTGCGAAAGAAAACTACGAAAAAGCGCTTGAGTTACGGAAATCACTCGTAACCGATGACGCAAAGACACGATTGCAGCTCGCAACGACCATGCATTCTCTTGCCGCAACGCTGTGGTGGCTACGCGACTTCCAAAGTGCCGAAGCTCTCTACATCGAATCTCTAAAAATTCGCAGAGAGTCATACTCAGGCAACAATCATGAGATATCAACCAGTCTGATGCACCTGAGCGCATGTCTGCTCAACATGGATCGTGTCGACGAAGCGCATGAATACGCGAACCAGGCGTTGACCATGCGAAAGCAGCTCTTTGGCGACAAGCACGAACTAGTCGCGCAGGCTTTGAACAGCGTCGCCAAGACCGACACCGAACTTGAAGACTACGCCAACGCTGAAAAACTCTACCAGCAAGCCTTTGACATGATTGTCGAGCTGAAAGGTCGCAACCACGGCGGCTCTGCAGCCACAGCACAGAATCTGGCTCAGTGCCTTTTTGAACAAGGTAAGTTAGAGCAGGCCAGGGAACGATTCCAGCAGGCCCTCGACATTCGCAAGGACCTCTTCCAAACGAGCAGCCATCCGCTTATCGCAAACACCATGGTGGGCCTCGCTCGCACGGAGATCTTACTGGGCAACCCCGAACTCGCCTTGCAACTCGCCACAGAAGCAACCACGACGTACAACAGCGTGAAGTACGAAGGCGAATTCGATCTCGCAGACGCAGACGCCGTGCGGGGCGAAGCTCTCATCGCGACTGGAGACATGACGCAAGGCCTTGAAGTCCTCAACAAGGCGGTCAAGAGCATGCAGGACTCAACCAACCCGCCCAAGGTCCAGTTCGCGCTCGTCCGCGCAAAACTTGGCGAAGTCCTGAACACCGCAGGCAAGCACGCCGACGGCATCGCTGAACTTACCGCAGCCCGAAGCATCGCTGTCGAAGCTCGCGGAGCAAAGAGCAAACTCGTTCATGACATCGAGCAGCGTCTCGACAAGGTGCGCGCCAAGCAAAAGTAAAAAACCTCCCGCCGCCGGGAGGCTTGATGTGCTTTCAATTGTTCACGTCCGTCACTCACCGCCGACGCCGGGCCATCCCAATCAACCCGACCCCCAGAATCACCGCCGCACCCGGTGCCGGCACTTCCACAAATCCGCACCCGATCAGATCAATCCCGTATTCTCCCACCGGCCCGGGCTGCCCGTTCCAGCTTTCCAGCGGATTAAGTCCACCCGGCCCATCCGGACCCGAAATCTCCGGACCATCAAAGCTGAAAATGCTCCCGGTCCGGCTCCATGGCCGCCACCCCGGCACCGTGATCGCAATCGCATAAATGCCCGGATTGCTGAGTTGAGCCTGCGTGCCGTCCGTCGCCACTGGTGTCAGCGCATTGGGCAACTCAACCGGCGACTCAACGCTCCCCAGAAGGCCAAAGCCTTCACCGGCAAGTGTCACGTTGAACATAAACAAGCCAACCGTTCCAACGCTCGTCGTCACTTCGATACGGAACGTGGACGGATTCAGCACGCGGATCAAGTACACGTCTTCATAGTCGGGCAAGCCCACGCCTTCCGAAAACGACCCTGAGATCGAGCGAATCTCCGCGTTGCCACGCGTGATCTGTGCGTTGGAAATCGAAGGCCCAGCGTCGCCTTCTTCCTGCCAGTCAGGCCCGGCGAACGCCGGCGCACCCAGTGCCAACCCCGCCGCCGTCACCACGAATAGAGCGTTGTACTTCATCGAACTTCCCTTCTCTTCTCTTGTTCAAACCCATACCTGCGTTGTGAAACGAACAGGTCCACGCGCACGCGAACAACCCCTCCACAAACATCGCGGGAGGTGCGCACACACTCCGCCCTCCCGGTCCGCCCCACGGGCGCACCGAACCAGCGCGAACACATGCTGAGAAAGAAGGTGCAACAGGAATCAGGGAATGCCAACCAAAATGCCGGAATAAGTGTCAAAGTCGTTCGAATTGTCACCAAACCGCTCGCGCAGATTCTTCTCGGAACTGCTTCAATCACACTTGCAAAATCGTTTGAGTTCCGATAGCCTATATGCACACCGCCGCCGTTGGGCCTGTGTTGGGTGCCGCGGGTATGGCGAAAGAAGGATTTTTCAGATGGCCAAACGCACGACGCACCGTTCCTCAGCAGGCAAAAAGCTCTACGCAGTCCGCAACACGGACGGCAGCTTCAAAGACATCCAGACGCACGAAAACGTCTTCCAGGCAGACCTTGCCGTCCGCTCCAAGGCTGAAAAAGCAGCCAAGAAAAAGGCCGGCAAGAAGGCTGGAAAGAAGAAGGCCAAGAAGAAGGTCGCCAAGAAGAAGACCAAGTAATCATCCGCTCGGACTGGTTCGCGCACACCCCTCGTTTCGCCGCACGTTTCTTGTGTCGCAGAGCGAGGGGTTGTTCGTTGATGCTTTGCAACAACATGCACACGCGATGCCGTCTGTCCGTTCACTCCCCGAAACAGCGCGATAATAAAGCCCGGCACGTCACCCCAAGCCTTCACCTGCGTTTCACACCCACACGGCACGGCTGTTGCATCTCGTGCTGAGTCATGACACATCCAAAGACTCGTCATCACGCTGGCCGCTCGGCCACACTGCGACGCACCTTTATGTTCGTCGTGGGTTCACTCGCGTGTACGCTCGTGACAGCCTGCGCCCGCGAAGTCCCTCGATACTCTCCCGGCATCGTCGTCGGCGATCAAGGCCACAGCGCCGAACTGGTCTTCGACTCACCCGCGATGGTCGAAGCTCTGCCCCAAGGCACAAAGGTCGCCACCTGGCGCGACGACTCGCTCAACATCCGTCCATTGCCCACAGAAATCGCTCGCGCGAGTTGGCCCCGCCACCACCGCCCGTCCCTCGACAACGTCCGTCGCGTGAACTTGCGTCAACAGAGCGACTCTATCTTGTACTTCCGCGAAGAGGGATTCGAGTATCGAAGCAATAGATCAAGACGTTGAGCATACTCGTTGCTCATCGTGCCACCAACTACTCGAAGCAGTAGTTGGCGGCACGCTTTACATGCACTCACAGCGTGCTCTCAACGACCCTTCTTGCTCGCCTTCTTCACCACTCTCTTCGGTGCGCCTTTTTGGGCTGGCTTTTTCGTCTTTTTCGAGACTTTCTTCAGCGCTGGCTTCACCACCGGTTTCTTCGCGCTGCGCGTTGGCTTGCTCGAGCCGACTTTCGAAGCCTGCTTCTCAGCCACTTCCTTTGTGCGCTTCTTCCGCGCCGCCGCAGGCTTCTTTGCGCCAACAACTTTCTTCGTGACGCGGCGACCGCTTGGCTTCACATCTGCCTCGCCATGTTGCTCGCCAGTTTCGTGTTCAGCACCGGTCGTGTCGCTCTCGCCGTCGTCATACTCGCTGTCATCGCCGCGTTCACTTGACGTATCCGAACTCTCAAGCTCATCAACCCACCGCTTCGTCGCGGCCCCCTCAGCCTCTTCGCCGTCAGGTTCAAATCCAGCATCCGACACCTCGCCACCATGCATTTCTTCGGTTGGCACACTGTGCTCATCACTCAGCCACGCATCATCGGTATCAGACAAGGTCTCAACGCGCTTCCCGCCCACGCGCTGCGTGACACCCTTGCGCCCCTTCGTCACACGAATCGTCGCACCCTCGCCGCCCTCGGCTGCCTCGACAAGATCATCTTCCTGCTGTCGGCGCGCACGCACGACAATCCGCATCGGCACTTCCGGGAACGGCAACTCCTCGCGGAACCGATTCGACAAAAACCGCAAGTAATTGGGCGTAAACATCTCCGGGTGATTGACCACCATCGTAATTGTCGGCGGCTCCACCCCCGTCTGCGCCACGTAATACACCTTCGCAAATCGCCCGTGCAGGTCGCTGGGCCCGCGCTGCGTCACGATGTCTCGCACCAGTCGATTGAGCTTGCCTGTGGTCACGCGCTGCGCCGATTGCGCACGCAATTCCATCGCTAATCGCATCGTCGCAACCACGTTCTTCCCGGATGACCCGCTGATAAATGAAATCGGCGCGTACCACAGACCACGCAACTGATCTCGGATGTACTTCTCAAACATCTTGGGCGTGACGATCTGCCCCTTTGATGTCCGCTGCCCTTGCGCAAGGTCCCACTTGTTCACCACGATGATGCAGGGCTTGTACGACTTCTGCGCCAGCATCGCCAACTGCTCATCAACCTGGCTGATGCCCTCGATGGCATCCAGCAAAAGCAAAATCACGTCCGCACGATCCACGCTTCGCTGCACGCGGTCATACGCGAAGTGCTCGATCATGTTCTGGAACGACTTTTTCTTGCGAAGCCCCGCCGTGTCGATCGCCAGAATGCTCTTCCCATCCATCTCAAACCGCACGTCAATAGCGTCGCGCGTTGTCCCCGGAATTTCGCTCGCAATCACCCGCTCTTCGCCCGCAAGCGTATTGACCAGCGTGCTCTTGCCCGCATTGCGCTTCCCGATGATCGCGAGCATGATGTCCGCCCGTGCGTCCTCGCGATCCTGATTCGTCGCCGCGGGCACAAGCGCGTACACGCCGTCCTGAAAATCCCGGCGCATGTAATTGACCTTCGCCGACACCATCATGGGCACGCCGAATCCCAACTCCGCCAATTCCATCGCGTGCGCTTCCCACTTTGGCCCATCCACCTTTGTCGCCACAATGCGCACCGGCGGGTTCTTCCGAGGCTTGCCGTCTCCCTTGCCCTCACCCTTGTTGTCTCGCTTGAAACCGCCCTGCCGTAGCAACTGCGCAATCTGCCGATCGTGCGGCGTCACCCCATCCTGCACATCCACGCAGAACAAAATCAGGTCCGCGCCCTCAACAGCCTGCTGAATCTGAAACTCAATGCTCCCCGTCAACTTCGCAAGATCATTCCCCACCTCATCAAACCGACCACCTTGCGACACATACACACCAAATCCGCCCGTATCGACGAACTCCACCGTCTTCGCCTCGCCCATATCTCGAAACGGCGGCAACAGATCCACAATTGCCGACACGCGATCGCGCGTCACGCCGGGAGTCGGATCAACAATCGACACCTTCGCCCCCGCGATCATGTTCATGAGGCTCGACTTACCGACATTTGGGCGACCGACGATTGCAACGCGAGGAATGGGCATGGGGAACCCTAGCGCGTATCCTTGCCGCTTGCCCAATTGACCCAACTTGTTCTCGTGATGGGAACAAAACCCGCACGAAGCAAAACCCACGGAAGGCCCAGCCGGAATTCATTCCAGCGGCGACGGAATCGCGAATGCCCCAAGAAAAAAACACCATGCTCCGGATCATCGTCCCCATCGCCGCCATCGGCTTGGGAGTCGCGGTCGCAATGTCTTTCTTCAAGACATCGGGCAAAAACACCACGCCGCAAACGCTGCCGACAACAAGCCCCACCACTGCGGGGCAGAGCACTCAACCTGCCCAGACGGCAACGCAGCCAAACACGCAGCCCACTTCAACAGACGGCACCGCCAACGCCGCGAACTCACCTCAGCCCACACCCTCCAACAACGCTCCTTCAACAACTCCTGCAACCCCAGCGACCACGACGCCCTTCAGCACCATCGACTGGCCGACGCTGCGCGCGCAAGTCTGGGCATCAACATCCGCAACCTCCGCCCCGCTAGGCTCCATCGCCCAAGGCAGCACCGACCCGATGGAACTGGTCTTCTCGCCCAAAGGTGCCGGGCTTGAATCCCTCAAACTCTCCCAGCACTTCGCCAGCATTAAAGAAGATGTCCACGTCCAACTCCAGGCCGAAGTCCCCCAGCAGCCCGGCGACCCGACCACCGGCATGGTCCCCTTCTCCGCGATGTGGATCGACGTCACGCCCAAGGGTCTGTCGCCCGTCATCGTCCCGCTTGTTGACAACGCCGGCAGCCAGTTCTGGAAACCGGTTGACAACAAGCCGGGCCACTTCGAAGCCCTCATCGTCGACAGCAAAAGCCAGCCCGTCCTCCGCATCACCCGCGCCTACTCGCTCAAAGACAGCACAGGCAGCATCGGCCTCGCCCAGGACATCATCAACCTCACCGACGTGCCGATGACCTTTCAATGGCACCAGATGGCTCAAGTCGATCTGCCCCAGGACGCCGCCAGCTACGGCGGCGACAAGCGCCGACTCCGCTTCGGACACCTGCTCGACGCCGCGCACGACCCAACGCGCGCCGCCGTTGTTTCAGATGATTACGTCATCCCACACGAAACCGTCTTAGGCGACCTGGACAAAACAACGCAGACTTATCCGGCCTTGCAGGTTCATTGGCCAAACGCTCTTTCAACAACCAACGGACATGCGCTGGTCTGGACGGGCCTGACCAACCGCTACTTCAGCATCGCGGCATTTCCCTGGGCTGATGAAAAAGCAATCGATGTCGCCAAGACTCTGTCGTGGGTTGATCGTGTCGTCCGTGTGTACTCCATCCATCCCGACACCAAGAAACCCGTCGTAGGCCTCCGCCTCGACAGCCGATCGCTCCAACTCGATCCCAACGCCACCGCAAACCTCTGGCTCAACGTCTACGCAGGTCCCTCGCACAAGTCGACCATCACGCAGGACCCGGTTCGAAAGAGCATGGGCCTGGAAGGCCTCATCGTCTACAACTTCGGCGGCCCCTGCGGCTTCTGCACCTTCGGTTGGATGACGGGGCTGCTCATCGCCCTCCTGCGATTCCTCCACGACTACGTCGTCTTCGACTGGGCCATCGCCATCATCCTGCTCGTCGTCGTGGTTCGCACGATTCTCCACCCCGTCACCAAGTGGAGCCAGATCCGCATGCAGCGATTCGGCAAGCAGATGGGCGCACTCGCTCCCAAGCAGAAGGAAATCCAGGAAAAGTACAAGGATGATCCCGCCAAGTCCAAGGCCGAGATGGCCCGCCTCTGGCGCGAGGAAGGCATCAACCCCGCCGGCATGCTTGGCTGCATTCCCATGTTCCTCCAGACCCCGGTCTGGATCGCCCTCTACGCAACCCTCTACTTCGCCTTCGAACTCCGCCACGAAGGCGCGTTCTACGGCGTCTTCCAGAAAATCCAGCCCACATCTTCACCCTTCTGGCAGTTCCTGGGCGACCTCGCCGAGCCCGACCGCCTGATCTACTTTGGCAGGTCGCTCGTCAACCTGCCCATGCTGGGCCCGATCGACAGCTTCAACATCCTGCCCCTCATCCTGGGCGCAGTCTTCTTCGTCCAACAGAAGTACATGACGCCCCCTACCAGCGCACCCATGACCCCAGAAATGGAAATGCAGCAGACCATGATGAAGTGGATGATGGTCATCATGTTCCCGCTGCTCATGTACAGCGCCCCCAGTGGCCTGGCCATTTACTTCATCGCGAACAGCGTCCTGGGTATCCTCGAAAGCAAGTGGATCAAGCGCCACATGGACAAGCACGGCCTCTTGGACCTGGACAAAATGAAAGCCGACCGCAACGCCAAGCGCACCACCGGCAAAGGCGGCGAGTCCTTCATCGAACGCATCCAACGCGTCGCCGAGGAACGATCAAAGCAGGTGCAACGTGATCAGTTGAAGAAGAAGTAAGCAAACGATACACCGACGAAGCGATGAAACGATGAATAGCCACAGCTATTTATCGCTTCGTCGCTTTCATACCCACCCCCGCCCCCCATGTTCGCCCACAACCACACCAACGTCGCCCGCGCCACCGCCCCACCCGCGAGCGCGACCGCCCTTCGTGCCGCCATCCGCATCAGTGGTCCAGCATCGAAGGCAATCCTCAGCAAGTTGATCCCCACCACGCCACTCTCTCGCGGCATCCACTCCGCACTCCTCCAACTCACTCCAAACTCCCAACTCCCCCTCGTCGTCCTCTCCTTCCCCGCTCCCAATTCCTACACAGGCGAAGATACAGCCGAACTCCTCCTCCCGAGCAACCCCCATCTCATCGAAAGAGTGCTCGCCTGGCTCACCTCGCACGACCACGTCCGCCTCGCTCAGCCCGGCGAGTTCACCGCCCGTGCGTTCCTGCGAGGCAAACTCACGCTCGAACAGGCCGAAGGCGTCGCCGCAACCATCGCCGCGCAAAGCCACGAGCAACTCCTCGCCGCCAAGCAACTCCTGACGGGCGCAACCGGCCGCGAGTATCGCACCTGGGCTGACGAACTCACCATGCTCCTCGCCCTCGTCGAAGCCGGCATCGACTTCACCGACCAGGAAGACGTCGTCCCAATCGCCCCCCACTCCCTCGCAGCCCGCATAGACGCGCTCGCCCATCAACTCGCGCACTACTCAGGCAGCCACACAGGCCGCGAAGCCGACGCTGAATCATCGTTCCCGCTCGTTGCGCTCGTGGGCCAACCAAACTCTGGCAAAAGCACACTCTTCAACGCGCTACTCGGCGAATCCCGCACTATCGCCTCCCCTGTTGCCGGCACCACGCGCGACGCCATCATCGAACGCCTCGACCTCTCAATCGACGCCCCCGGCGCAGGTCAAGTCCTCCTCGCAGACCTCCCAGGCCTCGACGCAGCGATCACAAACTCTCCCAGCGACCAAGCCGCGCAACACGCCGCACACGAAACGCTCGCCCGCGCCGACCTTCTCATCTGGTGCGATCCAACCGGCCGCTTCGACGAACGAACCTTGCCGCTCAGCACCCGGCCAACCATCCGCACTCAAACCTTCGGCGACCGCCAATCGTGGCACGGGCTTCCAGCCCATGCGCACAACATCAACTCAACAAACCCGATCTCCCTCTCCATCTGCGCCCTCGACGGCTGGAACCTCGCCGCTCTCCGCCGCGCCATCGCCGACCACGCCCTCGCCAAGCACGGCTCCGGCATCGCCAGCCTCCTCCCAAGACACCGCCGCGCCATCCACGACGCTGTCGCAGCACTACGCAGCGCCCGCGCGGCCATCACTCCACACTCTCACGCTCTGGCAAATCCCGAAAACATCGCCGAACACCTCCGCACAGCCCTCAAAGCCATCAGCGAACTCGTCGGCACCATCAGCCCCGACGACGTCATAGGCCGAGTCTTTGCATCATTCTGCGTCGGCAAGTAAAGTGCAGCGACAGCAAGACTCCGCAGAGCCTGTCCCAAACCACCACTAGAAAACTCTACGAATTGCTCTCTTCTGATCTTCGAGTGCTTTCTCTGCTTTGTGCTCATCGTGCCCTTGTGGTGAATTTGGTTTTGAGATAGCTTCTACCATCCCCCATGTCCAAAGGCCAGGAATACTCCGCATACCAGAAAAAGGTCATCAACCGCTTCTACGAGCACAAGGACACAATTCACACCACCAAACTCAGCGACCTCGTCGGCAGCATCGCCCTCGCCTCAACCGACAAGGAACGCGACAAGCTCTGGAAGTCCGCCCGCGAGTATCTCACCAAGTGCAAGGTCGACCCGCAAGTCGTCGCCAGAATTTGCGACACCCGCGACGTCAAGCAGTTCGCCGAAGTTGTGGCCAAGTTGGTGAAGTAACTACAACTCCATGCCGACCATGAGGCTTTGCGAACCGTCTCGCTCGAGTTTCGCCGCGCGCACTCGAAGGGCATTGAACGCAGAGGAAGACAGAGGGAAGAAGAGAGGAAAACAGAGAAGAGCGTGGTTGTGTCAAGCTCGGACGAGTTGAGAATCAGCCGTTGAGGTGTCACAAGCAACCAGAGCTTGATCTCGATGCTTACCGACTATCCCCTCTGTTTTCTCTCTCTTTTCTGCTCTGTCTTCCTCTGCGTTCAATGCCTTTCAAATGTGCGCACGGTGAACATCAAGCGCGACTATTCGCTCGTAGACTCGCTCGTCGTCGACATGGCAAGTCAACTCAGAAGCACGGTCCTTCCGAATACACGCTCAGGAACGCGTCGATATCCATCGGATCAAAGATCGCCCCGTCATTGTTGAAGTCAACGTCGTTGCACGTCGCGCTCGCTGGCACACATGGCCCCTGCGAATACACGCTCAGGAACGCGTCGATATCCTGTGGATCAAAGATCGATCCGTCGTTGTTGAAGTCAATCGAGTCGCACACGCGCGGCGTGGGAATATCAATCGCCCTGAAGTCCATCAGCGTCGGCTCGCTCTTGCCGTGCAAAACCCACTGGTCATACGCAAGCTGCCCCGCCGTATTCGTCGTGTTCGCATCACGCAAAAACTCGATGTACTCCTTCGTCGTCGTCTGATGGAACACACGCACTTCCGCTCGCACCGCGCCGGCGGGCAACTCGTAGTGCGTGTCG
>CAZEZV010000059.1:0-17426 GCA_964516725.1 uncultured Phycisphaeraceae bacterium | reverse complement strand
ATTCTGCTTTTTGCTACTTCGTCACTTCGTTACTTCCCCACTCCGTCTCTTCCCTCACATCCTCACATCCACCGCCGAAACCACCATCCCGCCCGGCTCGACAACCCCGCGCTTTGAATACACCCCCGAATGGCTCAACGTCCGCCCCACCTGGCGAATCAATCCTTCCATGTGCGCCACGAGCGTCATCGTCGCAGACTTGAGGCTCGCCGATTCAGTCGCAACTCGCGACACAAGCACCCGCAGCGCCGCCGCGCCGTTCAGCAGTTCATTCCGCTGCGCTTCCGGTGCACAACGAGCAAGATCACTGAGTGTCACCTTTTCGCCCGGAATCCCAGCCAAGTTTGCAAACGCACTCCGCGCCCGCGCCACCAATTCCCGCCGCCGCTGATCGCACTGCGCGATACTGCGAGCGAGCCCCTCGTGCTGTTGCTGAGCCAGCGCGATCGCCTGCGAGTCCGCCGTCCGAATCCCCTCCCGCTGCG
The DNA here is from genome assembly GCA_964516725.1 of uncultured Phycisphaeraceae bacterium. Taxonomy (GTDB): domain Bacteria; phylum Planctomycetota; class Phycisphaerae; order Phycisphaerales; family UBA1924; genus BJHL01. Next base: position 16,941 of record CAZEZV010000059.1, on the reverse strand, counting down.
CCCCGAGCGAAGCTTCCACGCGTTCATAGTGCCGCGTGAAGTCGGCCAGGAGTGCTTCCAAAGTTGTTGCGAGTTGCTGTGGGTCCATTTGTGTCCCAGACATGTAGCCCGACCGTCAGGGAGGGCTTCGTTCTCATCCCAGCCGCTGATATCTCAAACGCATCGTTTCTCAGCTCGAATCAGTCCAACGCACTCACTTCACTCCAAATCGCGAATTGAACTGTGGACGAGCTTCAAACGCCTGTCGCGCCACGTCGCCACCCTTGCGTGCATCATCACCCCTCAGATCGACCGGCACAGCAGCAGTCCCAACCTCTCCCGCCTTCGACTTCGACAAAACCCTCTCCTTCACCTTGTCAACCAGCGGCCAATTCCCACTCCGGACCATCTTGAGCGCAAGCGCGTTGTCCATCATCCCATTGAAACTCTTCTGCCCCGACGTCTGCTTGAAAGGCTCGACCGCAAACGAAGACTCCCGCATTTTCGCGAGAATCGGCTGCACTAACGCGACGGAAATCAGGTTCTCTGCGCCTTCGGTCGCCGCTTGCTCTGGGTCAATCGGCGCATCCTGCTTCGCTCGCGAAAGCACCGACGAAAAAATCCGCCGGTCATTCAACCGCGACTCATCTCGTGCAGAGATGCCGCGCTCCCACGGGTTGCCCGTGATGGGAGTAGTGGGGGAGATCGGATGAGACGAAGAAATCAGTGGCATCGTGGTTCACCTTCATGTCCTATTCATCGCTTTATCGCTTTTCGCTGTGTCGTTTTCCCTAGTCCACCACCAACCTCGCCTCCAACTTCCCCGTCTTATGCAGCATCTGCAAAATGCTGATCTGGTCCTGCGCCGACACGCTCAACTTATCAAGCGCCGCGAGAAGGTCCGTCAGCTTCGCCGCTTCACCCGCCTTCGCCGCAGTCGCAACATCCGTCCACTTGCCGCGCGCACCACCACCCGACGACGAACCCGTCGTTGATTTCTGCAAGTCCTTGTGCGTGATCGCCACAGGCGAAATCGTCACGTTGCCCGTCACGATGATCGCCCCCGTACGAGAGTTCACAATGACTTGTGCAGGAAGGTCCAGAAATTCTGTCTTCACTTCCGTCCCAAGCACCTGCGCGAGAAACAACCCCTTATTCGTCCGCTCTTCCCGCGGAATAGTGATCTCAATCTTGCGTTCATCCAGCACTTTCGCAACAACAGGCGCATCCGGATTGGCTCTACCCGCAACCACAACGCTGTCTTGAATCGCCTCCGCAACCGCCGACGCACTGCCCCACCCCGCAAAAGGCGGCTCCAGCACAAGCTTGAACGAGTCGCCAATCTCGGGCATCAAAATGTCCTTGATCAGCCGCGCCCCGCCCCGCACGCGGCCGACCGTTGGCACATTCGTGTCGTCCAGTTCAATCTCACCCTCGGCAATCGCAAACACCGGACTGTTGGGCGAAGGCCCCTGAAGGCTGGTCAGATACAACCGACCACCCCGCAGACTCGTCGCCGAGTTGATCGTCGCGACATTCACATCCACCGTGTCATCCACCCGCGCCCCCTCGCGCCGAATCGTCGCCGTAATGCTCACCAATGCAATAGTGCGAATCTCGGTCTTGGACTTCGTAACTTCTTCGGGCAGCCCAATCCCCTGCCCGTTGTTCTTCATGAGCGCAACCAACGGCCGAGCCACCGCAATGTCCTTGGATGAGTCCCCCGTCCCCTGCAACCCCACCACCAACCCCACACCCCGCAAAACGCTCTCGCCCTGCCCCTCGATGCGAGTCAGTTCCTTGATCGTGCCGCCACGCGCAAGTGATGCGCATAAAAGCAACGTGCAACCAACGAGCAAGTATTGCGCGTAGTGGATAAACCGGCGAAGTCCGCTAGCGCAACCTGTTTTATGAAGTGAGTTTGCGAGTGCGACGACGGAGTTCATGTCAAAACTCAACGCAACACAAGTGCCACGCACAATTGTCTGTACCGCTTTCCGCTTCCCGTTCCCAAAAAAACACAGCCCGCAGCTTTCGCCACGGGCTTGGTCAATCGTTCTGAAAAACGAATTACTTGTTGCAGGGAGTGCTGCAGCTCTTGCCGCTGACGGCGCCCATCGCGCCCTTGGTGCACTCGGTCTTCTGTGAGCAGCTCTTCTCGCCGCTGACCGCGCCCATCGCGCCCTTGCTGCTGCATTCAGTCTTCTGCGAGCAGCTCTTCTCGCCGCTCACTGCGCCCATGGCTGCTTTGTCTTTGCTGCAGCAGGCTTCGCCTTTGCTACAAGCGCCGCTGGTGGCGCCCATGTTGCCGTTGCTCGTGGACTTGCAGCCAGCCAGAGCCAGAGCCGCGACTGCCGCCAAACCGATCATGCCAAACTTACGCATTGGAACACTCCTTGGAAAAAGATCATTCGGAACGGGCCAATGCGACACCCCGCGGTGCCAGTCAGGCCCACACTCATTATATGCCGGAATCGGGAAAAGGTTCTGTGATAATTGTCGTTGCACTCGCTGGAGTCTGCAAATAGGGGGTTTATGCCGCGGGACCGGCCTGAATCCGCCCATAGAACCAGACTCAAGGCCCATATTCGTAGTCGATCGACCGTCGTTGTGCGCTATTGGACGGTCACTCCCCAGAGACGGCTTGCAAAATCTTGGCCCGCGGGTATGGTGGTGGAGCGTGGGGGCGTGGGGGGTGGGACGGGGGGTGGGGGGCCGGGGGCGGTGGGTGAGATGTGTGTAGTTCAAGGGGGTAGACATGGATCGTGTTCAGTGTTGTGGGATGGTTTGGCTTGGGATGTGCCTGAGAAAGGCCCAATCCGTCGGGCTTGCCGTTCTGGTGTTCATCGCGCTCTGCGAGATTGCTGGGTGTCGGGCACAAATGGTCGGTGCATACGACCCGCGCGTGGACGACGGCGTCTGGGCGGTGCATGCCGCATGCGAACGGTACTTCGACGGCGTGTCAAGGGACCTTGCCGCAGATACTCGCAGCGCGGGCATGGTGCAGTACGAGCCGTTCTTTCGAGAGCAGCAAATGTCGCTGCGCGTGCTCGCCACGCGCGTGCAGGCGATGCCGGGCAACTCGATCACCGCGAAGCAGCTGGCAAACCTCGCGGGACAGATTGAAACGCTGGAATCGATGCACCGCGCGCACGAGCGGGCGAGAACCGACGCACCGCCACTGCCCGGCGTGCCCGCGCAGCTGCTGAGCATCCAGGCACTCGAACTTGCGCGAGACAGCATCCGCACGAGCGTTCGAGCGATCTGGACCTTTGAGTTGGCGAAGTTGGAGCGGTGAGACGTGCGATGAACGTGCCACCGACTGCCCAAGGCGGTGGGTGCAGAGCGTGGCTGGAATCATGCCGATCACCGTGGAGTTTCAGACTTTGACCACGCCGAATCCGAGCGAGTCTTCGCAAGAAGGTCTGGGTCGTACGCGCGTGTGTCAACGAGCATCCGTATGCAAAGGGGGAAGTATGAACAAGTTTGATGTCGTGCAAGTTGGTTCAATGATGAGCCAGGCATTTCTTGGCTCGCTCGGCAACAGCCTGCCGATCATCGCGGCGTACGCAAGGACCGAGTTTGAGCACTTCGCCGCGTGGATGCGCATGCTTGCGGAGCACACCAGCAGTGGGGCGGTGTCGCAGGAGCAAGCGAAGCTGCTGCTGCACATGCAGACCCTCGCAACTCGCAACGTGTTCCTCACGATCGAGGGACTTGGGTTGCTCGCCGTGGAACGCGCGATCAACGCGGCGATGGAGAGCGTGCGAGGAGTCGTGAATGCTCTGGTTGGATTTCCATTGCTGTAACTCAGGTGGCACAGGCGTCCTCGCCTGTGACGGAAGTGCAGTGTGGCTCGGGCACAGGCGAGGACGCCTGTGCCACCACTGCGATCAGCTTCGCACACTCGTTACCGCCGCGATCGCCAGCGGAATCATCGCCAGCACCGGCACAAACACGCTCAGTTGCGGCGGCAGACCTGGGATCGCTGTGCTCGTGCCCACGATGGTCGCTGCAAACGCGCCCAGGCCAACAGGCGCGGCGTACAGGCTCTGCCTGAGCATGTTCGCTGGTTCTTTTTTAAGGAAAAATGGAACGCAGACAACCACGGCAAGAAAGATGCCGACGATGCTCGCGAGGCGCCCCCAGCGGATGCGTTCGTAGCTCGCGATCCGGCGTTCGATGGTGAGCGTGCCGGGTTGCGACTTGTATCGCGCGATGAGCTGCGAGAGTTGCCTTGTGCTGAGGTTGTTGGCGAGTCCCTCGAAACGACGCAGACGCAGCGCGGTGGGGTCGATGTCGGTTTCGAGGCGGATGATGGGAGTTGAGATGATGCGCGAACCTGGACCTGCGTTCTCAACAGGCGTGAGCGGTGTCGCGACGCCATTCTCGAGCGACCATTCGTCGTTCTGCCACACGGCGCGATCGGCGAGAATACGGCGCGTGAACAGCCCCTGCTCGTCGCGCTCCCATGCGTAGAAACCACGCACTTCGCCTTCGTTCTTGGATTGATCGATGCGGATTTCGCGGAGGTACATGAGGCGGCCCTGCGCATCGAGCGTGAAGTCCTTGGGTGATCGTGCGTCGCGCTTGGTCACTTCGCGCGTGAGCAGCGGCGCGAGCTTTGGAATGACGAACTCGCGGTTGATAACGTGCAGCGTGAGCAGTGCGAGGGTGCAGATGAGCATGGGGCGCGCGATTCGCCACAGTGATTGGCCGCTGGCGAGCACGGCGATCATCTCGCGGTGCTTGACCATGTGGGCACAGGTAAAGCCCAGTGCGCCGACGAGGACTGGGCCAAGCAGAAAGCCGTACAGAACGAATATGCGGGGCCACCACAAGTCAACGACGCCCCACACGGCGCGCACTCCAACCGTGATGCTGCTGGCGTTCTTCACTGCGGCGTCAGACGCCGCGCGTGCCTGATCTGGCGGAAGTCCTGCGGCGGCAGACTGGGCGATGGAGATTTTCGCTTGCTTGACGTATTCGTCAAGGTTGAGCGAGAAGTCGACCCCGACGATCATGATGAGGAGGAACGCCATGAGGAGGAAGGCGTTCATCAGGAACTGGCGGGAGATGTAGCGGGAGAGGATCAAGGTGAGAAAGAAGAGTAGCGATTAGCGGGGGGTGAGCGGGTGATTTTCACCGCCGAGATTTGTGCTAAAGCACTTCCAGAGGGCGATGCAGGTGAGCCAGGCGAGGAGAATGGCGACGTACACGTCCGTGACGAAGTGCGCGCCAACAACGATGCGGGTCATTGCGCAGAGGAACGCGAGGAGCATGAGTGGAATGCGCCACGCGGGCATGAACCAACTGAGCATGATCGCTCCGCCAAACGCGACGGCGGTGTGGCTGCTCGCGAGGCCGCCCGGGAGGTGCAAGTGCGGTTCGAGCCACTTGAACTGATACTCGCCGGAGGTCAGCGGGCGGGCGCGGCCCACGATGCCCTTCAACGCTTCGGCAAGGCCGCCCGCGATGGCGGCGGCGAGGAAGATCATGAGGCCGCGATGCCACGCGCCGGGACGGCGGCGCGAGTGATCATGGATGATGTACAACGACGCGACGATCATCCACAGAATGAGCGAGCCAAACTGGCGGAGCAGTTGCCACCAGTCTTTTTGCTCAAGTGATTTCTGGGGATCGAGGAGGAGGAGTTTCCAGAGCGGTTTGTCGAGGATGGTGAAGATGAGGAGGGCGAGAGTGAGCAGAAGCGTGATCCACAGTGCGCGCCGACGGCGGAGAGATCGCTCGTGTGGGGAGAGGTAGTTCACTTGGTATCTCCGGTTGTTGTTGGTTGTATTGTCGATGTTGGAGGAGTGGAAGCCGGTTGGCTGTTCGCCCCACGCGGAGTGGGGGGGTACCCACGAAAGTTGTAGCAGCGGAACGCGGGACGGCTGGGGATGCCTTGCTTGTTGCGTTTGTGATCGCCGTCGAGTGCGCCCACTTCCTCGACTCGTTCAAAGTGCGAGAGCCAGTCTTCACGCGTGAGCCCAACGGCGAGGGCGGGGCGGCCCAACAGATTCGCGTTGACTGTCGGCGAGTGCAAGTTCATTGCGGGCCAGAAGTCCCAGGGTGTGGTGCGACCGTTGTCCATGAGGCTGCTGGCACAGTACACGGGTGTATGTAGTTGGACTTCTTGTGTGTCGGACGCTGCACTCGGCGTGTAATACCAGAGTTGGCTGGCTCTGCCGTAGTGGTGCGTGATGATGAAGGGGTCTTGATTGGTTTCTTTGCGAATATCATCAACGATGCGCGAGGCGTGCTGGCCCATGGTGCGGGCGCCGGTGATTCTGCCGACGGGGACGAGTTTGCCCAGAACCGGCAGCTTCGAAAGCAAGTCGACGCGCAGAACTCCCACGCTCAGAATGACGCCAACGATCAACGCGAAGGACCAGAGAAAGCGAATATGTCGCCATTGGAAGCGATCGGGCGACCCGAGTGCGCGTGCGACATGCGTCGCGGCGAGCGGGATCAGAGTCACGGAGCCGGCGATGGGCCAGTTGCCCTCGGGCTCGGTGATGAAACTGATGACGAGATAGAAGATGAGTACAGGGAGCGAGAGCGCGAGACACAGTGACTCGCCTTTCCATGTCGTCGTGTCGAGTTGGCTGCGGCGTTGGATGCTCTGGAACGCGTGACGCAGCGCAATGATGAGGATCGGACCGATGAGGCCCAGTTGTGTGCCAAGAAAAGTGAGCGTCCAGAGCGGGTTGTAGTGCCAGCCTGTGCCGGAGCCTTGCGTGGGCTTGACGTCGCCTCCGGCGATCCCGAGGTGGCCGAGTTGGTGCGCGATGGTGGGCCAGCCGTTGCGATCGTTCCAAATGATGATGGGGAGCAGGCACCCCACGAACAGCAACATGGCAATCAGAAGAGTAAAGACAGTTCCGCGCTGTGCGAATGCGTCGCGCCGCCAGAAGACGAGCCAAGCGATGAGCCCAGGCAAGGCGAGCAGCATCGTGTACTTGAAGAGCGTGCCGATGCCCAGAGCAAGAGCCAAGCCGAACAGCCAAGTTAGACGCTGCATCGCAAGTCCCCGCCACGCGCACCACGAGGCGACGGCCCAGCAGGCGATGAGCGGGCCATCAATAGTCATCAGCAGCGCGAGCCCAAGGAACGCAGGAATGATGTGGAAGGCGATTGCGGTGAGGAATGCGACGCGACGAGACTTGGTGATGTCGAACGCAAGACCAGCGAGTGAGATCGCGCCGATCGCGCTCGCGATCACGGCGGGCAAACGCACGGCCCACTCCGCGTTGCCGAAGAGTGTGGTTGAAGCCGCTATGACCCACGCGACGCCCGGGCCTTTGGTGTAGTAACTGAGATCGAGATTCTGAGCCCAGACCCAGTACTGGGCTTCGTCTTCGATCAGCGTGTAAGGGCAGAAGAACGCTAGGTAGAGCAGCCGCGCGAGAGCGATGAGGCCGGTGAGGAGGAGCGGCGCGCGGAGGGCGGTGAGGACGGAGTTTGAGCCGTCGGGAGAGGTGGAGGAGTTTCTTTGGGGCATCGACGGAGGCAAGCGCAGAGTGTTGGGGGGGTCCGGGTTCGAGGGTAGTAGATTGGCGGTCTCCGTCGATGTGAGCGTTTGAGCCGGTGAGACGGTGAAAAAACTGCAAGTGTTTGGCGGCGCGCCCACTCCACCCTGCGCGGGAGGGGCTTCAAGAAAAAACACCCGCACTGTCGCGCGGGTGTGTTGCATCAACTTGACGACCGATCCACATTAGCAATCAGGATCCGTGTGGAAGCACCGGATGAACGCCTCGAGGTCGCGGAAGTCCGTCACGCCGTCGCCGTTGAAGTCGGCGTTGCCCGCGGCGTAGGCCTCCATGAAGGACGCGATGTCCTCCTGATCGGCGTCGCCATCGCCATCGCGATCGCACGGGCACTCATCATCCGACGGGCGGCATGTTGAGGGTTGGCAGAGCGTGTTCGCGCCGCCCCATGCGCCGTTTTCTGCGGTGCACTGCGCTTCGGTCAGCACAACGCAGCGAGGCTGATTGTTGACCGTGATGCAGCATGAGCCTCGTGGGGCGGGCTGCGGGCATGGCGTTTCGCAGTTGGTGTCGGCACCGCGCCAAACACCGCGACGCATGCGGCATTCCCGGAGTGTCAGAACTTGACAGGTGACTTCCGTAGTTCCCGGGACGCGGTAGCAGCAGCCGCCGCGAGAAGCGGGCGGAGCGCACGGTTCGTTGCAGTTGGAGTTGGGGCCGCGCCAGATGCCTTCGACTTCTGCACAGCCAGCGGCGGTGCGAATTTCGCAGACGCGCTGGCCGTCAGGGTTGGTGAAGCAGCAGCCGCCGGTGGGGGTGGGCTGCTGGCAAGGCTCGGCGCAGTTGGAGCCGTTGCCGCGATACGTGCCGCTGCGCTCGGCGCACTGTGCGGCCGACATCACCTGGCAGATGCGAAGAACGCTGCCCGGCGGTGTGAAGCAGCAGCCACCAACAGGTGTGGGTGTCGGGCAGGGTTCGTTGCAGTTGGAACCATTACCGCGATACTGGCCGTTGCGTTCGGAGCATTGGGCAGCGCTGATGACTTCGCAGACGCGAACGCCGTTGGGGTTGGTGAAGCAGCAGCCGCCGGTGGGGGTGTTCTGCGGGCATGGCTCAACGCAGTTGGAACCGTTGCCGCGATACTGGCCGTTGCGTTCGGCGCACTGGGCTTGGGTGAGAATCTGGCAGACGCGAAGAACACTGCCGGGCGGCGTGAAGCAGCAGCCGCCAGTGGGTGTGGGCTGCGGGCAGGGTTCAACGCAGTTGGAGCCTGCCCCACGGAACACACCTTGTCGAGCGAGACAGTCAGCGGCGCTGATGACTTCGCAGACGCGAACGCCGTTGGGGTTGGTGAAGCAGCAGCCGCCAACGGGTGTGGGTTGCGGGCACGGTTCCACGCAATTTGAGCCGTTGCCGCGATAGATGCCGTTGCGTTCGGTGCACTGGGCTTGGGTGAGAATCTGGCAGATGCGAAGAACGCTGCCCGGCGGCGTGAAGCAGCAGCCGCCAGTTGGCGTGGGCTGTGCGCAGGGTTCATTGCAGTTTGAGCCCGGGCCGCGGAACGTGCCGTTGCGCTCGGCGCACATGGCCTGCGACATGATCTGGCAGATACGCTGCGTCTGGCCTGGTGGTGTGAAGCAGCAGCCGCCGGTGGTTGTGTTGGCGCAGATGATGTTTGAGCAGAGCGTGCCCGCTCCGCGCCACTGGCCACTTTCAGCGACGCACTGTGCCTCGGTCACTTGCACACACACAACGCCCGCTGGGCTGGTGATGCAGCAAGCACCGGTTTGGGTTTGAGCATGAGCGCTTTGAGCGCCGATCAAGCTGACGACAAGGGCGGCGGCAGCACTACAACAACATTGAATCAAACGAGAGAGTCCACGCTTCATACACAATCTCCTCATTGCAGGCGTTCTGCCCAACGCCTCGGTACACTGCGGCGAACCCGACCTATGCCGCGGACAAGAAAACGACACGTTCGTTGACAACTGCAGACTTGAAAGCGATTCAAGTGGCGTGCTGGGCGATCAGCCCGGGCTTCCTGGCACTGCATCGTGACCTGTTCTATTGTCTCCAATGTTGTCAGTTTTTGCAAGTCTAATTTCTGGTTTGTAGCCGGTTGAAGCCGAGAAATGCTCTCGGTGCGTTGCGGGGAATACCGTTGGCCCGCACTTTTGAACCGCCCCGTGACCGCCAAACGCTCCATCCTGACGTGGCTTGCAATCCTCGCACTTATTTTCGCGATAGGCGCGTCGGCAGCGCTTGTACTCAAGAATGTCGCGGGCGCGGCGCTGCCCGGCTGCGGTGAGGGAAGTCCTTGTGATCGGGTGGCTAAGAGCGCATGGGGAAATGTTGCGTTTTTGGCGATTTCCACGGCGAGCCTTGGGCTGGCGTGGTTCGTCGGGTTGTTCGTGTGGTGGATTGGGGAATATCTTGGAGCCAAAGCGCGTAGTCTGCTGGGGGCGCGGGGTGGGGCGCGGATGGTGCAGATTGGGGTGAATCCAAAATCGTCAAGTCAAAATGCTGCGAGCCAGACCAGGCGACAAGCCGCAGGGCGCGGGATTTCTGGGGTGACAAGTTCGGGGTCAAAGGCGTTGGACTTTGGCAGCAAAGGGCCGGGAGGGGGTGGAGATACGAAGTTTGTGCCGTCGTTGCTGTTGGTGGGTGCGGCGATGGTCGGCGCAGTTGCGTCGCTGGTGTTTTTGTTGGTGATGGTGTCAGAACAGTTGTTCTGCAAGTACTGCATTGCGGCACACGGTGGGAGTTTGATGTTCGCCGGGTGCGCGTTTGCGCTGAGGGCGATTGCGAGCAAGCGCGCGTCGCAGGACATGACGCCGACGATGCGCATCGGCGGGGACGGTCGGATCGGCGGCGAGTTGCGCGTGCACCGATCCGGGCTTGAGGGCAAGGGCGCAATGATCGCGGCGGCGGCGATCGCGGGGATGATGTTTGTCGGATTGTGGAGCGCGGAATCACGAGTTCGCAGCGCGGCGAAGGCGGAAGCGGAAGCGACATTGCGGGAGAGCATTGCGAAAGCGACGACTGAAGTGGCAGACAGGTCAAGTAGGACCAATACGACGTCTGAAAGTACAGCGACACAGGCCAGTTCAACAAGCGTTGCAACCAGCGGCCCTCTGGGCCTCGAAGGGCGATACCGATACGGCCCCGCACAAGCCAAAGTGCGCATCTTGATGTGGACCGACTATCAGTGTCCGGACTGCAAGAGTGTCGAGAAGCAACTGGATGAAGTATTCGCGTATGCGAGAGAACGAAACCTCGAACTCAACGCGACGATTCGGCACTTCCCGTTTTCGACGTACTGCAATTCAAACCTGACCGAAGACATGCACCCCGACGCGTGCTTCGGCGCGTTCGCGGCGGAAGCGGTGGGGGAGTTGGCGAGCGCAGTCGCCGCCGACGTAGCACAGTCACCGCAAGTCGTGCAAGCGGACGTGGCGGCCGCGAAGTCAGCGGCGTTCTGGGCGACGCATCGCTGGCTCTTTGATCGCTCAGGCACCTTCACCCCCGAGCAGATCAGCGATTTTGCGAAGACGCTCGGCGTAGACGGTCAGGCGCTCATCGCAAAGATGGACGACGAAGGCATTCGCGCGCGTGTGAAGGCGGATATCGCCCAAGCGATCGCGCTCGGCCTGCGGCAGACACCCATGGTCTTTATCAACGGCGTTGAACTCAAAGGCTGGAACGCGTCCGATGCGCTGATGCGGACGGTGAAAGCAATCGAAGCAAGCGGACCTGCACTCGCGACTGCTGAAGCTGACAAGCCAGCGAGCGCGGCGGAGCGATTCATCGCGGAGTGGCAGAACGAAGTGCCCGTGTCCCTGCCGGAGCGCTACAGGCGGCGTTGGCTCGGACCAGCGAATGCGACAATCGAAGTCGTTGTCGTTGGTGATTACGAAGAGCAAGGCAGCGCGGAGGTTGACGGCTTGCTTCGGTCGTACACGAAGGAAACGACGGGCCTGCCAATCATCCGCTATAACTTCGTTCACTTCCCGGTCAATCAGGCGTGCAACTCTGTCGTGCCATTTACAAAGCACGCCAACGCGTGCAATGCCGCGTTTTTCGCGGAGGCCGCGGACCTTGCTGGAGGGCCTGATGCGTTCTGGAAGATTCACGAAGTGCTGATGAATAACCGGCTCGGGCTTGCACACCTGACCGCAGCGTTGATTGCCCCAGAGGGCGGCGTGGACATGGCGGTGTATCAGGATGCGCTGGCGCAGCCGTGGGTGCGGGAGCAAGTCGAGGCGGATGTACACGCCGCGAAGCCGCTGAATCTGACGAGCATTCCGGCGATCTATGTGAACGGGAAGTTGGTGCGGAATTGGAAGGTGGAGAACGAAAACGTGCTGGCCAAGATTCTGGAGGTGGCGAAGAAGTGAGTCAAAGTCGTGCCATCGGCTACGGCTTTGAGTAGTCGGTTGCACGAAGCACTTCCCTCGCACTTTCCACCCCTACCCTCGACCAATGGAATCGCTCAAGGCCCTCATCCGCGACGTGCCGAACTTTCCCAAGCCAGGCATCATCTTCAAGGACTTCACGCCCCTTCTCGCGGACCCGGCGGGCCTCGCGCTCGCCGTCGAACTCATGGCGAATCCGTTCCGCGGAATCGGGATTGACGTTGTCGTCGGCGCCGAATCACGCGGCTTCATCTTCGGCATCGCCGTCGCGCAGTCGTTGTCGGCGGGGTTTGTGCCGGTGCGGAAAGCCGGGAAGTTGCCGCGGGCGGTGCGGGGTGTGCAGTACGCGCTCGAATACGGCACGGATCGTCTGGAGATGCACGCCGACGCGCTAGCGGGCAAGAAGCGGGTGCTGTTGGTTGACGACTTGCTCGCAACAGGCGGAACGCTCGAAGCGTGCGTCCGGCTCGTACGCGAAACCGCGCCGGAGTGTGAATTGATGGGCGCATCGGTGTTGATTGAACTCAGTGCGCTGGGAGGCATCCGCAAGGTCGCGAATTGCGGGCGGGTGCATTCGGTCATCAAGTACTAGATTCGCTCCGCGAAACGAAGTGGTTTACGCTTCCGCGATGACAACCGCCCCGGCGTAGGCATCAGTGTGTGTGAGCGACATCGTCCAGTTCCTCGCACCAATCGCAATAGACCGCTCCAGCGCCTTTGCGTGCAGCGCAAGCGTCGGTGCGCCGGTCGGGAGCGTCACAACCTCCACATCCTGCCAAGAAATCCCCGAAGATAGGCCCGTGCCCAGCGCCTTCATCGCGGCTTCCTTAGCCGCGAATCTCGCGGCTAGATGCAGCGACCTGCTCTTGCGATCCGCGCTGTGCGACTGCTCGCTGGGCGTGAAGACGCGCTCAAGAAAACGCTCTTCGTGCTGCGAGAGCAGCGCTTCGACGCGGGAGACTTCGACGATGTCGATGCCGATGCCGATGATCGCCATGCGAAAGCATAAGCCGTCTGGGTTCGAGAGGTTACTTCGAAGGCTTCTTGGTGGACTTTGCTCTCGGCGTCGAAGCGTTGTTCTTCGACGATGTGACGGGCTTATTCGACGACTCGCCGGGCGTCTTTTCAATCTTTGGCTCTGGCTTGGCTTCTGCCTTGCCAACGTCAAGCGACTGCTTCACCGTTCCCGACTTATCCGACGCCGACGCGTCGCTCGAAGCACTCTCGCTCTTGGGCTTGTCGGCTTCCGCCGCTTTCTTGTACGCCTCGTTGCGGTAATCGGTCTGATAGAACCCCGACCCCTTGAAGATCACCGCTGCGCCCGTGCCGATCAATCGCTCCAGCATGTTCTTGCCACACGCAGGACACTTGCGCAGCGCCGCGTCTTTCATGGACTGAAAGTGCTCGAACTCATGAGCGCACGACTTGCAGCGGTATTCGTAGGTGGGCATGGGGTATGTGCGAAAGTGCGAGGGAGTGCGAGAGTAAGACGGTGAGATGGTGAGGCAGTGTTGCTGCGTCATGCAAGTGGCAAGTGCCTTGGCCAATGCCCAAAGCCTGATCCCCAATGCCTCTTACGGCGCCACACTGACTTTGGCGGGACGGATCACTCGCTCGACATCGCCATCGCGGAGAATGAACCCTGCCTGGAACGTCATCACGATGTGCCCCGGATCAACGCCTTCCGCGGCTTGCTGCATCAGCGCTTCATGCTTGCCCGGGATGAACAACGAATTCACGCCGGGGGCTTCGATGTGTACGCCGTGCTTGCTCAGGCTGCGGACGAGTTCTTCGCGGATGAGCTTGACGCCTTCGATGATCTGCTGCGGGTCGGTCTTGGTGGACGTCTGTGAGAGGGCGATGTCAAAGTGGTCGATCACGGTCGCGATCGTGGACACGACGCTGCTCACGCCCATGTGCCGCGCCACAACTTCGTTCGACGCTGCGCGCCGCTGAAAGTTCTGGTAGTCCGCCATCAAACGAAGGTTGCGGCTGCGCTCTTCTGCAAGTTCATGCCGCAAGCGAGTTGAATCGCCGCTCGCTCCGCCACGCAGTCCACCATTGATCGCGTCGCCGTCCGCATCAGAAATGTCCCACTCGGAAGGTTCGGGGGCCTCACCTCGCGCCGCACGCTCCCGCGCATCCGCCGCTCTCGCGGTGTCAAGGTCTTCCGGACGAGGTTGATCGTTGCTTTCAGCCATTGGTCTCATGGTACCGTCTCAAAGTGGTTGGTGTTGCGACAAGGTTTGTCGTGTTGGCCTCAGAGATGCCCGGAATGCGTGGTGCTGTTTTGAACCGCTGTTTTGAACGCAGAGGAAGGCGGAGAGAAGAAAGAGGAAGACAGAGAAGGGAAGTGGTGAAAGAGGTCAAACGAGTGTTGAGGTGATCGTTTGTTCAGTATCGCAATCGGTTTCCCTGCGACCATGATCTCCAACATCCCATCACTCCTCTGTTTCTCTCTTCTTCTCTCTGTTTTCCTCAGCGTTCAAAAATAATCCTCGGCTTCAACTCACGCAGCACACACAACACAAGTCATCATCACGCCGCGCATTAGACTGCCGCCCTCAATCCCCCAAAAACCCACTCACCTTCTTCCAAAACCCCGTACTCTCCGGCATCACCGCCTTGTCTTCGCTCGCCGCAAACTCCCGCAGCATCTCTTCCTGTTTCTTCGTGAGCTTCGTCGGCACTTCAAGCTTCACAACAACGCCTAGGTCGCCCCTGCGCTCGTTTCGCAAGTTCGGCAAGCCCTTCCCGGCGATTCTGAACACCTTGCCGTGCTGCGTTCCCTTGGGTATTTCCAGTTCCGCACCGCCATCAAGCGTCGGAGCCAGCACCTTTGCCCCAAGCGCGGCTTGCGTAAAGCTGATGGGCATCTCGATGACGAGATGATCACCCTCGCGCTGAAACACCGAGTGCGGCTTTACTCGCACAACAACATGCAAGTCACCCTTGATGCCTTCGCCACTCGGGCTCGCCTCGGGAGGAGGTGGCTCGCCTTCGCTGGGCACACGAATCGCCTGTCCATCTGAAATTCCCGGCGGCACCTTCACCTGCAGCTCGCGCTTGCTCGGCACGCGCCCCTTGCCGCGGCACGCGTCGCAGAAGTCACGAATGATTTCGCCGCGACCAGCGCACGCCGGGCACGTCGTCACCATGCGGAACATGCCGCCCAGCCCCGCCTGCTGCACGCGACCTTGCCCGCCGCACGTCGGACACTTGCTGGGCTTGCTGCCCGGCTTTGCGCCGCTGCCAGTACACTTTTTGCATACGTCCATGCGCGTGAACTCAACATCGCGCTCGCAGCCCTTCAGAACATCTTCGAGCGAGACGACAACTTCTGTTTCAAGGTCGTAGCCGCGAGGTGGACCGCCTCTGCGTCCACCGCGCCCGCCGCCCCCCCCGACATTGAACCCCATCCCCTCAAAGATGTCATTGAACATCGAGGCGATGTCGTTGGGGTCCATGCGCGAGAAGTCATGGGTCGCCGGCCCGCCGCCCCGCTTGAGGCCATCGTGCCCGAACTGGTCATAAATCTTCCGCTTCTGGTCGTCGGCGAGAACTTCGTACGCCTCGGCGCACTCTTTGAACGCTTTCTCGGCTTCGGCACTGCCTGGGTTGCGATCCGGATGATGCTTCATCGCAAGCCTGCGATACGCGCGTTTGATCTCGTCAACGTCGGCTTTTTTGTCGACGCCAAGAACTTCGTAATAGTCGCGGGTGGTGGGCATGGGTTAGGCACTGGGGGCTGGGGATTGGGCACTAGCAGATGAAGATTCGTCGCGATGATAATGTTCGTGGTCGACCGCCGTTGTGAAGCGTCGCTGAAATTCCGCAGTCAAGCGTTCAGGCTTCGTGATTTTCAGCAAGTTGAGGCGGACGTTGGAGTCATACGCAGATTCGTCAAGCACGTACGCGGAAAGAACGCCCGCCGCATCTACGCGTTTTATCCAAGCCTCGGCTCGTTCCCTCGAACTCCACACACCGCACGGGTGGACACTCGTCGCGTCATCTGAGTGGAATACCCAAACAACTTTCTCGGTTGCGAATTTGGTATCCAGCGGCCGCGACATCAATCAAGCCCCTGAACTTCCATCCAAGGGCTTGCAACTAGCTCGATTGGTGGCACAGGCGTCCTCGCCTGTGCCGGAAGTCGTGGGTGGTTCGAGCACATGCGAGAACGCCTGTGCCACCACTGGTCATGAAGCACTCTTTACTAGTGCCCAATGCCCAATCCCTAATGCCTTCTTAGGCCACCGCCCCAACCTCCGCCTTCTTCTCTTCCTTGAGGTCAGTAATCAAAACATCCGTCGTCAACATCAAGCCAGCCACTGAAGCCGCGTTGATGAGCGCCGTCTTCGCGACCAGCGCTGCATCAATGATGCCCGCCTTCACAAGGTCTTCGTAGTCGCCCGTCGCGGCGTTGAAGCCCATGTTGGGTTTGGCGGCAGACTCTTTGACCTTCTCGACGACAAGGTTCCCGTCATAGCCGGCGTTCTCCGCAATCTGCCTGCAGCATGCTTCAACAGCCCTCGACACGATGTCAAAGCCCTGCTTCTCATCGTCGGTCTTGGCCTTCTTCTTTGCGGTTGCAATCGCGTCCTGCGTGCGAAGCAGCGCAACGCCGCCGCCGGGCACGTAGCCTTCCTTCGCCGCAGCGCGAGTGCTCTTGAGCGCGTCGTCGACGAGGTCCTTCGTCGCCTTCATCGCCGTCTCAGTCGCGCCGCCCACGGCGATCATCGCCACGCCGCTCGTGAGCTTCGCGAGGCGCTCCATGAGCTTTTCACGGTCGTAGTCGCTGGTGGACTTGTCATACTGGCTCTTGATTTGCGCCGCTCGCCCATTGATCTCGGCCTTCTTGCCTGCGCCTTCGATGATTGTCGTGTCGTCCTTGGTGATGACAACCTTCTTGGCTCGGCCAAGTTCCGTCATCTCGACGCTCTCGAGTTCGCGGCCCAAGTCCTCGCTGATGAACGTGCCGCCCGTGAGCACAGCAATATCGCCCATCATCGCCTTGCGACGATCTCCGTAGCCAGGCGCCTTCACCGCTACGCACA
>CAZEZV010000058.1:0-17448 GCA_964516725.1 uncultured Phycisphaeraceae bacterium | reverse complement strand
TGCTTCGCATAGTGAAACTCCGAAAGGGTCAGGATATGAGCGGAAGAGAAAGGCAATGAACGCAGAGGAAGACAGAGGGAAAAAGAAAGGAAGACAGAGAGTGTGTTGGGAGCAGTTGGAATCGACGATGGTTGGCACTACCACCTTCTGCCAAGCACAAAGAGATTATCAAATGCTACCCCAACAAATCCTCCGCCTTCCTCTCCTTCTCTCTGTTTTCCTCTGCGTTCAAATTACCCCCCCCCCCGTACCCCGCACGAGTCACCAAAACTTCACTTCCCAACCGGCACCAGCCGGGTTTTTAGTTGATCCAATACCACCGCAATGATAATCGCCCCGCCCAGCACAACCTTGTTGTAGCTCTGGTCAATCTCCAGAATGACCATCGCGTTATCGATGAGTTGCACGAGGATCGCGCCCAGCACCGCCCCCAGCGCACTGCCCCGCCCACCCGAAAGACTCGCCCCGCCAATCACCGCTGCCGCGATCGCTTTCAGTTCATACCCCTCACCCGCGTTCGGAGCTGCGCCGCCGAAGTAGCCCAAGTATGCAAACGCCGACAGCCCCGCGAGCGCACCCATCACCGTGTAGACGATCGTCTTCACCTTTCCAACCGGAATGCCCGCGTACGTCGCCGCGGTCTCGTTGCCGCCGATCGCGTAGACCTGCCGGCCAATGACAGTCCGGCTCAGCACAATCACGCCCGCGAGGCACGTCACGATCATGATGAGAATCGGCACAGGCGTGATGCCGTCGCCCGCGTCCCACTTGATGACCTTCTGAAAACTCTCCGGAAAGTTTCCAACGCTCTGCGCCTGCGTCGGCAACGCCGTAATGCCCCGAAACGCCGCCATCGTCCCCAGCGTGATGATGAAGGGATGCACGCGCAGGCCCACAACCATTTTCCCGTTGAGCCAGCCGCAGAAGGCGCCGATGATGAGGCAGACGATGAGGCCCAGGCCCAGCGACCCAAACGCGCCCATCGTGGACTTGGGAAGCAACCCACCTTCAACCTGCCGACCTGTTTCGTGCATCGCGGCGATGAATTGCCAAACGACGGCAACAAGAATCCCGACGGCGGCCCACATCATGGCGTGTTGGATTGCTTTCCACTTCGTGTTCCGGCTTTCAACCGAACTTGCGCTCAAAGAGGCTTTTCGAGCAGCGATTCGACCGATTGTCATGCTCGCAATAAACGCACCGGCACCGGCACCGAGCAACACCCACCAAAGACCATTCGCCCATCGACTCACGATATCTGGATTGCTTGCGTCCGCACCGAGTACCTTTTGCCACAGCTTCGTTCGCTCGCCAAAGAACTTCGCGTGGGGAAAACCAGATTGCCCCCACGGATATCGCAGCGCAATCGCCGCAATCAACGCCGCGAGCGCGTACGTGCTCCCCACCGACAAGTCAATCCCGCTCATGATGATGACAGCCGTGATGCCCACCGCCATGATGGCGATGAAACTCGCGAACAGCAGAATCTGCATCAGGTTTTCGAGGTTGAGAAACTTGTTGACCTGCCGCGTCCGCTGCACGCTCTGGTTGTCACCCCCTGCGGCACCCCGAAGTTCCCAACCTTCGCTCGCGGCAAACGTGCGTGACTGGCCCTTGATGGTCGCGGTGATGGTACCCGAAACTTCGGCTGCCTGCGTTCCAACGTCAAGCGGGATGTAATCTCGCTGATCCTTCTTGCCGCTGAAGATGGTGAGGATGGTCATCAGCAGCGCGATGACGAGCACAAGCCCGGACTCCTGTGCGATGAACAGGCGTTTGAGAAGCGTGTGGGGTCGCGCGGAATTGGATGGGGAAGGCTGCACGAGTGTTGTTGGAGGGACGAGAATATAGGTGCGAAAATGAAGTCGTGCCACCGACTACGGGGGCGGCATTGCGCCGTCGGTGGCACTTGCGGTGCGAAAAGTGGTCCATTGCTGCAAGCGGCAGCCGACCGCAATGTTCTTGCCGCAACGCGGCAAGGTCGAATAGCCGTGGACAGTCGCGAATGCGACACTCACGGTGCACACGCGACGCGCGATTGCACCACGAAGTGGTGCGTGTGCTAAAAAGCACCTTCACCACTTCGTGGTGATTGGTCTATTCGGCACCGTTCCGCGGGTGCCGCGTTCGCGGCGACCCACCGCTATTCACCTAGACAGCTTCACTGTGAACATTCTCACACGCGAAACATAAAACCAAGTCTGTATGAGTCAGCCACCCGGCTCAGTCGATCGTCTGGATGCGATTCGTACGGTTTGGGTTCACGGCGTTGATGCTCTTCTGCGCCGAGTACGCGGGTGTTGAGCGGGCGAAGAACTCTCGCGGGATGTTCTCGATGATGAACGCGCCGTGGCCATCGGCATACACGAAGTTTGCGCCCTTGCTACCGTGGTTATCGAGCTGTGAGTAGCCGCTGGTGCCGATGTTCAGGTACGACTGCATTGCGGCGGGCACATTGAACGTCACGGTGCCGTCGGTCGCGACTGATGCACCGTACCAAGCATCGGTCCCGATGTCTTTGCCTGACGTTTCGTCGCCCCACATGGGCGGCGGATACGGGACTTGTGGCTCGTCTGTGCGCAGGCCAGCCATATAGAGATAGCTGATGTTGGTGCCAACGACTTCTCGCTCAGCAGAAGGCACGCGAACTCTGCGTCGCTGGGCGGTGAATGCTGTGGGAGTCGTGAAAGTGGCGAGCGGCTGCCCGCTTGGTGCCTGTGCCTGCCCGTAGTAATAATCGTCTTTGTCGCAGGGACAGACGAGCAGATCGAGCGCTGTGACGTAATCTCTCATGACCGGCTTGCGATTGCCGTTGGGATACGCCTCCAACGCGTCTGCATCGCCTTCCTGCCCGGGAATGCCTTCCCAACGCTTGATCTGTCCATCTTCTTCATTGACGCCGTCGCCATTCTTGCTGCCGATCTGGTTCAGGCTGAAGAGTGCGGCAACCCCGCCGCGAACATGCTGACTGCCCAAGTAGCTGTCGCTCAGATCCTCCGGCACAGCCGGGTACCAGCTCTTCCAGTCGTTGGCGTACATGGTCATCGACTGCCCCATGCCGCGCACGTTTGAAAGGCACTTGAGCTTGCAGCCAGACTCGCGCGCTTTCAGCAGGGCTGGAATCAGAATGCCAATCAGCAGCGCGATGATCGCGATCACCACAAGCAATTCGATGAGTGTGAACGCCTTTGCTGGTCGCTGTTGACGAGCGTTCTTCGTGTTCACCATTGATTGGATACGGAGCGGGAGATTTTGCATTGCGATTCTCGCGGACAATCGTGCGGGATCGGATCGGGGGCGTCATCGGGGGCGTCATCGGGGCGTGCGAGGCAGGGTGCGGGCATTTGCCGGACCTGTATTTGTAGGCAAGTCCAGCAACCGGCGCAGAAGAAATTGCAGGAGTCACTCAACTTTGGGTGGGGCTTCAACTCAACCACCTAACAGGTTCGTACATCGGAGCGTGGTTTCAATTCGAACGACGTTTTCACAGCGACACAAAGGGGGGGGGCTTCACCGGAGCCTGCATGAACGCTTTGGCGGCTTTGCTTTGTCCGCTTGAATTGCTTCGCAATCGCCCCAAATGCTGCGTCAGCATCAAATCTGAGCGGGCGGTCCGGAAACGGAGAACCTCTTTCCCCAATTCTGAGATTCTCGCAAAAATATGCTCGCTTTTGGGGGGTCGAGTGTGGTATATTTTGTGTTCCGGTGCCAAGCCCGGCATCGGCATTGTTGTGCGCAGATCGCGGCCAGTCGCCTCCTTGTGCGCGCAGTTGTTGCTGTTCCGACGTTGCGGCGCAAGTCTGTGCCGCAACGCGTCATCGAGAGAGTTGCTCGCTGGGACTATTTGGAGGTTGAAATGAAGAATGTGATGCGTGTTTCTGCTTTGTGTCTGGCGGCGATTGCCGGCCAGGCCGTGGGTCAAGTGACAGTCGATGGCGCTCGCGCTGGCAGCGAGCCGTACGCGCTGGTGTGGGCGCAGAATCAGCCGACAAGCTACGGCGACAACGTCCCGGGCTCGATCGGCACGACGGGCAACCCCGAGGCGGTTGTGTTCGGCCTCGAACTCGCAATCCCCCTCGCCGCGTTCGGCAGCCCGACCGGCGGCACGATCAAACTCGCCGGCGTCTTCGGCAACGGCAGCAACCTGAGCAATCAGGTGATCGGTGCAGACCCGCTTCCACTGAGCGGCACATACAACGCCGTGCCGTTCAGCGGCGGCTTTCCGAACCTGGGCCAAGGCCGCGCCGTGAACTTCAGCAACAATGCTGTGTTCCCGGGCAATCAGTACCTCACGATCGCGATCCCCGCTGTGGCAAGCCGTGATTCGGGCATGCCGACGCTCGACGGCCAGCTCGACGGCCTCAACGGCAACAACGGCGCGGGCGGCTGGTGGGCCGGCGCTCGCTCGTGGATCCAAACGAACTACTCAAGCCTTGCGAACTCAGAACTCGACAACCTCTATATTCGTGTGTCGGACAACGGCACGCCAGGCGATGGTTCCGACGACATGCTCTGCCTGTTCGTCGCGGGCAACTACAACAGCTATCACCGTCTTGCTTTATTCGTTGACTATGAAGCGGGCGGGCAGAATCGCACGCTGTTCAACAACACAACAAATCCTGGCGAGAATTGGGGCTTCGGGTTTATCGCAGGCATCAGCGCGGCGAACGCCTCAAGCACCGACGGCCTGACGTGGGACGCCGGCTTCGAGCCGGACGCAATGCTCATCTGCAACGGCAATACCACAGACCAGAGCTACTACGACTGGTTCAGATTGCCGACGACTCCGGTGGGCACCGGGCAGGGCACGTACTTGGGCAACGTGAACTATGGCGATGTGGGCGGTGCGATTCTCGAAGGCTCTGCGGGCGCGATCCCCACCGGCGGCACCCTCCTCGCCGCGATCAACAACAGCAACAGCGAAGGCGTCGGCAACGCACCGGTCGGTGGCAGCCTGATTCCCAGCCGCGACCTGTGCGGTGGTAGCGAACTGGACAACCTGTGGAGCTACATCGACAATGCCGGTACGCCGGGCGATGCGAGCGACGACCAGATTCACCTGTTCCTGGGCGCAAACCTTGAGAACAACTTCAACAGCCTCGTGCTGTTCTTCGACGCTGATGCAACCGAAGGCCAGAACGTCATCCGCGGCGGGGGCGCGACGCCCCCCAACCCGTTCTTTGACTCGGGCAACGGTCTCAACCGCATGGGCTCAGTTGTGATCGACGTTCCGGACCCGGACCCGGACATCACGACCCCGGGCCTCACGTTTGAGCCTGGCTTCACGGCTGACTACGTGATCCGAGTCGGCAATAGTTCCAGCGAGGTGTACGGGAACGCCGTGTGCATCCGAGCGAACGGCCGTCTTGAAGTCAGCGGCTTCCAGACCGAGTTCACGTCCTACAACGGCGGCGAGAAGTACCCGGACAACAGCCCGGTGGACTTCCCCGGCACCTTCGCGGATTACCAAGAGTTCCTCAACGCGGCAGACCCGCTTGAAACCAACGCGGCCCCGCGCACAACCACACTTCAAAACCCAACCCCCTTCGCACCGATTGATCCGGGCACGCTGACACCCAGCGTGATCGTCATCGATGTTGACAACAACAACATCGCCGGCGTCACAGGCACGGGCGTCGGCGCGAGCGTCGCAGGCGCGGCTGATGTCGCGACTGGCGTTGAAATCCGCATTCGCGCGAGCGAACTCGGGTGGAACGGCACGACACCGATCAAGGTCGCCGGCTTCATCATGAGCGCCGACTATACCAACATCTCCAACCAGGTCCTGGGCGGCATCGAGAGCGTCGGGTTCTTTGAAAACAACCTGGGCGAATCAAGCCAGGTCGACTTCGGCACCGTGCCCGGCACGCAGTGCGTCACCCTGCTCGCCGGCGGCGGCCCGGTCTGCGACAGCATCGACTTCAACAACGACACGTCGTTCTTCGATCCTCAGGACATCGACGCGTTCCTCTCCGTGTACTCGGAAGGCCCGTGCATTCCTGAGACATCAACCTGCAACGACATCGACTTCAACAACGACACGAGCGTGTTTGACCCGTGCGACATCAGCAGCTTCCTGCAGGTGTACGCCGAAGGCGCATGCGAGTTGTGCCCGGTCTGATGAAGCGATCGATGCAAGATGCCGCATCGAAGGAGCGGAAAGCACATGCAGCAGCAGGTCGGTCCGAGAGGACCGACCTTTTTTTTAGACCTATGAGACGACGATCATGCGGCCCGAAGTCGCTACGACAACTTCGGTGCCTGCGCCCAGTTGAACTTGCCGATGAGGCGCGCCCACCAGTCGCTCGCGGGATTCTGCACGAAGCGGACGCTATCGCGGTGCCGAGTGACGGTGATTCTGTCGCCAGACCGGATCGGCACGTGCATCTGGCCGTCGATCACGAGTGTGGTGCCGCCGCCAGACGCGCGGCGTTCAGCCTGCCCGACGAGTTGCGGCGATGCAGGCTGATTCACGCGAAGTGCCGTGACCTCGATCTTGCTCTTGGACGAAACGACGACGGGCCTAAAACTCAAGCTCTGCGCGGCGATTGGCGTCACAGCAATTGCACCAACCATCGGAGCAAGAATGGGGCCGCCCGCCGAGAGGTTGTAGGCTGTGCTGCCGACGGGGCTGGAGATGATGAGGCCGTCGCCGCGGACTGTGGGGCCGGACATGCCGTCGATCGAAAGCGCGAGCGTGATCAATCGATAGGGCGGTCCAGCCGTGATGACAACATCGTTGAGCGCAACATTTTCAAACTTCGTCGCCCCAGTCGCGTCCTGCATGCGCACGCCCAGTAATTCGAGTTCGATCGTGTCGAGCGTGCCATCGCCAAACAAAGCGCGGCCTTGGAGCATGACGGTTGCAAGGTCAAACGCCGTCAGAAACCCCAGTCGCCCGAGATTCACGCCCAGCATCGGAGCCCTCAGCCCGACGCAGCGCCGTGCCTGAGAGAGCAACGTGCCGTCGCCGCCCAGCACGACAAACAGGTCGGCCTGCTTTGCCGCATCCGGCAGAGCGGAATTCTCTGCTGAATATTCGCCCAACAGCGTCCCGTGCTGCGCAATCACCCGCCGCAGCTCCGACGCCGCGTGCAGAGCGTCTGGCTTCTCGTTGTTGACCAGCATGACGACGTTGCGGGGCATGTGTGAAGGTAGGTCGGTGGAACTTGGATGCTGAAAAGTGCATCAGATTACGCGACTCGGGTTGTTTTGTTTCATGCGCGCCGCTCGCATGAAGTGCTGCATCGCCCGGCACGCTTTCTGTTCGTGATTCTTGCGCACATTCAGCCTTGTTTTTGAGCCAATTCACTTACACGCTCGCATTCGCCGATATTCCATCGTGCCCACCCCTCGCCACGGCTCTGACCCCTGCCCCGCCTGCGGCTCCACGGACATCCGTGCGTGGATGCAGGTGCATGGAGATTACCGCCGGATCGGCATGCCCAATGCCAACGACACCTCAAGTCTCGACTGGTGCGACGCCTGCCAGTTTGGTTTCCTCACGCCCCGGCCCACGCACGAGCAGACCGTCGCGGCGCACGATATCGCGGGCTACTACGGCGATCGCGCCGACAATCCGCAGCGACCCAAGACGTGGCTTGATGACATGCGAACGCGGATCGCATGGCGATTTGATAAGGGCCGCGACATCTATCACGACGCGAACACAGTCGCAGACATGCTCGGCAAAGCGCCGGCCAACGCCTTCGCCGGCATGCGCATCCTCGATCTGGGTTGCGGCAATGGCGGCCTGCTCGCGAAACTCAAAGCCGCGGGTGCTGAAACTGTCCTAGGTGTCGAGCCAAGCCCGGGCGGGCGCAAAGAAGCCGCGGCGAAGGGCGTCACGGCGTATGACGGCACCGCCGAAGACCTGCCCAACGAAGTCTGGCGAAACTCGTTTGATCTTGTGATCATGCAGCACGTGCTTGAGCATTGCAAGGACCTGCACTGCACGCTGGCGAACGTGAAGAGCCTCCTGAAGCCCGGCGGCGCATATCTGTGCGACGTGCCTTGCAGCACGGCGTTGAGTCTTCAGTACGCGGGACCAACGTGGTACTGGCTCGACACGCCGCGGCACATCAATTTTTTCACGAAGCAGAGCCTGCTGGGGCTTTTCGGGCGAGCGCAGCTCAACGTTGAGCGCGTGCGCATGTATGGGTACACCCGCCAGGTCGCGCCAACATGGGTGTGGGCCGAGCAACAGGCGCTTGCGCATCAGCAACGCTGCAATCCGCAGAGGGCGAATCCTCGACCGAGCGCGAGCGTGCCGAATGCGGGATTGGCGTGGAAACTGCTGTTGAAGACGATGTTCGCGGCGGACGAGTTGAAGTATGACTCGTTGCGAGTGTTGGCGCGAGTGTGAATCGCAGCACGTCTCTGAGCCGACGGCGCAATCCGTCGGGACACGGTGCGTCAATACCTCAATCAACCCAGGACAAAGAGAACCCCGTCCCGATGGCTTGCGCCATCGGCTCCATCAGCGCTTTGCGCGTTCGTTGACAAGTCCGGGTTCGCGTAGAGCCGCCGCGTCTTTGATGGCCTTCGCGATGGCCGCGACATCAAGCCCGACCTCTGCAAGCTGCTTTGCACGCGAATCCTGATATACCCAGCGATCAGGCAAGCCGAGGCGCGTCACGAGCGACGCGTCGAGGCCCATTTCCTGGGCCGCTTCCAGCACCGCGCTGCCGAAGCCGCCCACGATGCTGTGGTCTTCGATGGTGATGAGGGGCAACCCCCGCTCCAGAATCACGCGGATGAGTTCGCGATCCACTGGCTTCGCAAATCGCGCGTCATACACAGTCGTCTTCACATTGCCCGCAAGTTCCGCCGCTTCGATCGCTGTGATCGCAGGCGTTCCAAACGCCATCACGGCAACGTGTACTTGCGTACCCCCTCGCTCCGCGCGTGAAGAATTGCCGTCATTCTCCACTCTCACAACCAACTCCGGCGTCAAGCAGCGTGCTTTGCCCAACTCAAACTTCGGGCACACATTCGCAAAGCGACCATTCACAGTGTCCCGCGGATATCGCACGCTCGACAAGCCGCTGTCAAACCCTCGCATGAACTCCATCGCCGCGATCAGGCTGGGTTCGTCCATCGCCGCCATGATTGCCGCGCCGGGCAGCGTGCGCAACAGCGACACATCGCAGAAACCGTGATGCACTGCGCCGTCGCCACCCACAAGCCCCGCGCGATCGAGCAGGAGGCGCACAGGCAACCCCTGCAACGCCGCCTCTTGGAACGCCTGATCGAACGCGCGCTGCAAAAACGTGCAATACACGGCGAAAAATGGCTTCCAGCCGGTCTTGGCAAGGCCAGCCATCATGTCCATCGCGTGGCTTTCGCAGATGCCAACGTCCCACGCACGCTCCGGATACTTCACGAGCGCCCGCGTGAGGCCCGTGCCGTCGGGCATTGCTGCGGTGCAGACAACAACTTTCGGATCGCGTTCCATCAGCGACAACGTCGCGTCACCAACTGCCTGCGTGAACGAGCGGCCTTCGCTCTTGAGTTCAACCCGGCATCCTTCCTCATCAAGTTCGCCCTCAACCTTGTTGAACGCGTTGGGCGAGTGGAACTTTGTCGCGTCCTGCTCGGCGAATGAAAAACCCTTGCCCTTGATGGTCTTGACGTGCAGCACCATCGGGCGATCAAAGTCGCGGGCTTCGCGCAGGAAGTGGATCAACTGGTCAAAGTCGTGCCCGTCGATCGGGCCGACGGTTTTCAGGCCAAAGTGCTCGAACCAGGCGTCCTCGTGGTACATTGCCTTGGTCGCTTCGCCTGCGGCGTGAACTGCTTGACGAATGGTGTGTCCGCCCAGCATTGTTTCCAGCCGCTTCTTTGCGCTCTTCTTGACGTCGCTGTACAAGTGGCTCACGCGCAACTTGTCAAAGTACTGCGCGACCGCCCCCTGTGGCTTGCTGATGCTCATTCCGTTGTCGTTGAGGATCACGAGGAACTGGCGCTTGAGCGTGCCGGCGTTATTGAGGCCCTCCATCGCCACGCCGTTGACGATGCTTGCGTCGCCGATGAGCGAGACCACGCGACGGCCATTCGGATTGGTCGTCGGATCAAACGCTTCCTTGTTCAGCGTGTCGCCGCGGGCCATGCCCACAGCGGTCGAAATGCCGGTGCCGGCGTGCCCAACGCTGAACAAGTCAAACTCACTCTCGCGAGGCTCCGGAAACCCGGCCATGCCGTCTCGTGTCCGCAACTTGCCGAGCAAGTGGGCACGCCCGGTCAGCAGTTTGTGCGGATAGCACTGATGTCCAACGTCAAAAAGCAGGCGGTCGTATCCAAAGTCAAACACATAGTGCATGGCGATGGTCAGTTCCACCACGCCCAGGTTTGGCGCAAGGTGCCCGCCCGTCTGCACCACCTGCCCGACAATCGTGTCGCGAATCTCCTGCGCGAGCGTCGGCAACTGCGACACACTTAGAGCTCTCAGGTCCCGGGGGGTCTTGATATGTTCCAAAATTGCCATCGTTGATGCTTCGTCCTGAACCCCCGCCCTCGAACCTGCACAACCGCCAAGTCACGCAAACCAACTGAAATCTCTCAAAGCCACACATCCAAAATCACCCCTGAATAGAGCGTATGAATGTCGGACGAACTTTCAATGATTCTTGAAAGTATAGGCGCGGTGTTTCTCATTGCCTCTCGCGGTCGTGCGTGCGAGCGGCTGGGGTGGGCGAGTTTCACACTTGTCATTCGATTCCGCACGAGTTCGCTTTCACCGCTTACGAATTGCACGCCAAAAGTCCGACTGGCTCCTGCGGAAGCCCTCCTTGACGGTGGTCGGGGGGGATGGCGGGGGCTGCATGTTTATTGCATCCTACTTCGTCCGCCGAGCCAGAAAGTTCGCAATCCGTTCCAATTCTATTCGCCGTACCGCTGGCAGCACGCTCAACGCACCGATCGCTTCGCCCAGATATCGGTCGATGTGCCGGCGCGTGCCCTCGACGCCGTACAACCCCGGAAACGTCAGTTTGCCCGCTGACGCGTCCTTGTTTGTGCGTTTGCCAATCTGTTCGCTGGACTGGGTCACATCCAAAAGATCATCCACAGCCTGAAACAAAATCCCGACCGCCTTCGCGTAGTCCGAAATCGGCTTGAGCGATGATTCGTCGTTCGAATCCAACCCGATCATCGCCCCCATGCGGCACGCCGCCGACAGCAGAGCGCCGGTCTTGCCCGCGTGCGTCCTCACTAATCGCTCTTCATCAGACAGCCCGCCCGGGAAGTCGCCCAGCGTGTCGCACACTTGACCGTGGATCATGTGATTCGTCGCACTGGACAACTCTCGCACCAGCGCGAGGCGCACATGATCAGAGCACGTGCCGCCGTGCACCACACTGCCATTCGTCAAGTGCTCGAACGCCAAGGTGAGCAGCGCATCACCAGTCAGAATCGCCATCGCTTCACCAGCGTGCTTGTGCAGCGTGGGCTTGCCTCGCCGGAGGTCGTCATTGTCCAGCGCGGGCAAGTCGTCATGCACCAAACTGAAGCAATGCACCAACTCAACCGCGACACCGGCGATCAGACTCGCCTCACCCAAGCCCCCCACCGCCTCACACGCGCGCCACGACAAAAGCGGCCGCAGCCGCTTCCCTCCGCCAAGCACGGCATACTCCATCGCTGCGATTTGTTTGTCCCCGGCGTGTGCCAGCCGCACTATCCGCGCCAGTTCCTTCTCAATCACCGGCACAGGATCGAAAATGGTTGCATGGTCGATCATGGCCGAGTCTCGTTGAACCAAACGTCCACGAGCGAAAACACTTGGTGACTCACTCACCACACGGGCACAGAGAAAATCAGAGAAGATCAATGGGAGAAAGAAAAAGAGTAGAGAACTACGCGAGCCTGTCCGAAACCGCAACCCATGCTCTGTTCCCCTCTCATTTCTCTCTGTGACTCTGTGCCTCCATGTACTCGAGCCACCTAAAGCCTCCGTCGCGCTCCCCCCATCGCTCACGGCTTTTCCTTCCCGCGCACCAACTCATACATCTCGCCCGCCGTCGCCGCGCTGTACATCTGCTCGCGGAACTCGCTGTCGTACATTAACCGGCTGATGCGCGCCAGCGCCTGAATATGGTCGCTCTGCTTGTCGGGCGGACTCGCCAGCAGCACGATCAATCGAACCGGCTTGCCGTCAATTGCGTCGAACTCCATGGGCGTCGCGGGCTTGCCGATCGCCATCGAAATCGCGTTGATCCCTAGGCACTTGCCGTGCGGAATGGCCAGGCCCAGCCCTATGCCGGTCGTCTTGGTCTGTTCGCGCTGCCACACGGCGTCCTTCAGCACGGAGGCGTCCTGCACCTTGCCGATCGCGGCAAGCATGTCGACAAGTTCCTCGATCGCGCCGCGCTTCGTCGTCGCGTTGAGAGGAAAACGGAAACTCTCTGGTGAAACTATGTCGAGCAGATTCATGCCAAAACACGCTCCAGAAACCACCCACCTCGCACCACTTTGGCGCGATAGACGCGAGTGTACACACCTCGGTGAGTCAGGAAGCGGAACTTTCCCGGTCCTTGGAGCTGTAGCAGCCGACTGTGTGGCCATCCAAACTGCAAACGCCGCGTCAATGTTGATGTTGGGGTGTTTGTTTGCTCTTGTGTTTTTCGCAATCTCGGGTAACTTGAGAGATACAGACACCTCGAACAATCTTGACCAGCGTGCGCGCGGCAGGTGGTCTGCCGGTGCACAGGGAAAAGGAAACGGAGAGTTGAATCATGCTTAGTCCCCGCTCACTCGTCTCGCTCGTCGGTTGCACCGCTGCACTTTCAATCGGTTCCGCAGCGTTCGCGCAAGTGAAAGTCGTGTACAGCAACGTCGCGACGCATCCAAGCAGCGTCATCCCAAACTCGGGCGGGTTGCTCTTTGACAACGGCACCCAGACGCAGTTTGATCGCCCCCACGTCAGCCCCGACGGCAATCACTACCTCATCGTCGCAAGCTTCGACGTTGGCGCGAGCGAAACCGACAACGAAGTCATCGTGACAGGCACGATCAGCCCCTTCACAGGCAGCCTGGTGGTGCAGGAAGGCACGCCCCTGCCCTTTGAGAACACGGCAAACTTCGGCACGTTCATTCGCACGTTCGCAAGCATCAACAACGACGGGTCATTCGCGTTCTCGTGCGACACCACTGCAGCGACCACCGCCGACGAAATGATCGTCCGTTTCAACGCGCTCACCAACACCTGGGACGCGCCCGCGCGGGAAGGAAGCCCGCATCCGTTCACCAGTTCCGGCATTCCATCATCGAACTGGGGATCTGTCAACTCCGATGCCAACATCCTCGCCGATGGCTCCATCGCGGGCCGTGCTTCAACCTTCACGGGCACCGGCGGTGCCACCAAGCAGGTCATCTACATCAACAGCACGATCCTGGGCGAGACCGACGTGACGACCCCGGTCGGGCAGCTCGTTGCGCCTGACCAGACCCTCGATACGTGGACCACCACCGATCGCTTCCGCACAAGTGCCGATGCTTCACACTGGATTGCGTTCGGCGATCTCAACGGCCCCACCACCACCGATGCCTTCGTGATGGTGGACGGCTCGATCGTCGCGCAGGAAGGCGCACAACTCCCGGGCACCTCTGGCCTCGCGAACGTCAGCACGATCAGCGGCGATGCGGGCAGCAACCTGATCTCTCACAACGGCAACCACTGGATCTTCCGCACCGCCCTTGCTGATGGCAGCGGCAACACCGCGACCGACGTTGTGCTGAAGAACGGCACTGTTGTCGCGCAGACCGATACGCCGATCACCAACCAGGTGGGCGAAACCGAGCTCTTTGACGATGCGCCCTTCGCCACGACTTTCTTCCTGAATCCCATCAACAACAATGGCGACTACGTCGTCGGCGGCACCACCAACAACGCCGACGCCAACACCAACGCGGTGCTCGTCCTGAACGGCACACGCGTCCTCGTTCGCGAGGGCGACTACGTCGACATGAACGACAACGGCGTCGACGACGACAACACATACGTCAGCGTCTTCAACAACGACGACTGCTTCCTGACCAATGATCGTCTCTACTTCCAGGCGGACCTCCGCGACAGCGCGGGCGTGGCGCTGAACGCGCAGGCCTTCCTGAGCATCTCGCTCACAACTGTCACAGCTCCGATCTGCAACGACATCGACTTCAACAACGATGGCTCGCTCTTTGACCCGCAGGACATCGACGCTTTCCTCAGCGTCTACTCCGAGGGCGGCTGCATACCGGACACCGCAACCTGCGACGATATCGACTTCAACAACGACTCGTCTCTCTTTGACCCCTGCGACATCGATTCGTTCCTCATCGTCTTCAGCGAAGGGCCGTGCACTCTTTGCGGGCAGTAAACCGCTTTCAAACACCAGCATAAAGGACCAGCCGCATGGCTGGTCTTTTTCATTGCCTGCCGAGCAGCACACTGAACGCACCATCCGTGTACGCCGTCTTCGGATCGCCCGGCACACCGCTGGGCACGACGCTCTCCATGTGTTCAACCTTGAGCCCAAACTCCCGGCTCATCCACTCGGCCTGCTTTTCGTTCTCGCGGGCGTCGATCGAACACGTTGAGTAGAGCAGTTTGCCTGTGGGCGACAGCAGCTGCACACCCTTGCCGATGATCTCTCGCTGCAACTCCACCAGCCGCGTGAGTTGATCCGTGAGTGCCCGAGCCGCGGCTTCGGGCCGCCTCGCAAGCACGCCTGTATTTGAGCAAGGCACGTCGAGCAGTACGAGGTCAGCCTTTCCCACAAGCGCCCCGACATTTTCGTGCGAGACAACTTCCAATCGCCG
Source organism: uncultured Phycisphaeraceae bacterium (assembly GCA_964516725.1). Taxonomy (GTDB): domain Bacteria; phylum Planctomycetota; class Phycisphaerae; order Phycisphaerales; family UBA1924; genus BJHL01. Next base: position 2,649 of record CAZEZV010000058.1, on the reverse strand, counting down.
CGTTCCGGATTCACTGTGCGCCAAGTCGCGCAGTGCGCTCATGCGTTTCTCATCGGTGTCCGAGGCAACGACTCTCGCATTCGGAAAAGTTTGCAGCAGTTGCCGCGTCTTTGTCCCCTGACCCGCACACAAATCGATAATCATCAACTCTGGCGAATCACTCACGGTGCCATCGACTGCCGAAAGCGGTTGGTGCTTCCCTCCGCCTTCACTCGCTCGATGCCACTCACGACTCTTTTCACTGAGCACTCTCGCCGCCCCCCGTATCGCCCGTGTGCTGCTCGCATCCTGCACCCACATGCTCCGCCGCTCCTTCAAGAACGCACCAATCTGCGATCCCTCCCCAACATACACATGACACCCCGGCTGCGAATGCGGCACGAGCACGTCACTGGCTTGAGCGATATCACTCTCACTCGCAAACTCCGTGTTGAGCGTCACAGGCGCGTCCATCAGCATGTGCGATGCAATCCCCGCTGCCTCGCCCGGTGAGAACTTCGCGATCCAATCGTGATACAACGTCAAGGGAACGCCGCACGCCACACTCCGGCGCAGCGCTTCCTCTGCGGGCAACACCGGCGCAACAAACGCGACCGCCGAACCATCACTGAGCGGCACCGCATCGCGTGCGTCATTCCAAGATGGCCGCTTCACCATCTCGCCCTTGTCCATCCCCAGCATCCGCGTCAGCCCGCGCAGCCCGGCGTTCACCAGCCCCGCCGCCTTCGCCGCGCGGGGTGGGCCGCTCTTGATCCAACCAACCGTCTCATCTATCGCCGCATACGCCGGCACGCGCGATAAGAACAACACCTGCGCCCCGCCCGCGATCAGCGCCGCCTGCGCGGGCTTGTCGATGTTCGCCCAAGGCCGATCCAGCGCCAACTCAAACAAAAACGCCAGCGTGATCCACCGCCGCACCCCCTGCTCATAAATCGCGTGCGCCAACGCCGCGTCTCGAGGTTCAAGCCCCGCCGTCTCAGGCTCCAGAGGCTGCAAGTCAGGCCAGGCCTTCGCCTGCTGGAGCAACGCAAAGCACGCGGCGGACCTGGCGGTGACTCGCACGGGTGCTTTGGATTGTCGCGGGCTGCCTTTGGGCATGGGCGACCATAGGCGACGGAGTCCGCATCAGGATTCCCAGTATCTGCAGCCCCCTGCTGCAATCAACGCCAGCAACGAACCGCCCGCCGTCGCCAATATAGGAACCGAGATCATTCCGAAGGGATCGCGAAGGAGCGGAATCGCAAGAATCGTCACTCCAAGCATCCCAGCGAAGTTCGCAACTCCAATCACAGCAATGTGCTCTTCATAACAGCGTCGGCTGTTGAGTGACAGAACGAGAAAAGCGAGCCACGGTGCCATCGCCATTGTGAACATCCCACTCGCGGCGCCTATTGCTTCGATGAACTTTCCGGCATCGGCCGCGGCTGCTGCAACTGCCAGGGCAAGCACCAACGCCCCCGCCAGCGACATGATTGAAAATCGAAGAAACGTTTTCGTCGCAAGCGGATCAATAAATTTGCCGCGAACCCTCCCACCGCATTCCGGGCAAGGGGCCTTTTCCCCCAACCCCTGCAAGTCATACCCGCATACACCACACGTGCCGACCTCACGCACCTTCACGCGAGGTCGATAGGGCTTGGGAACAAGTACCCAAGTGAGCAGCCAAAACAAAGGCACGATGACGAGTACAGCCATCCCCATCTGTATTGAAGTGTACACGTTGATCAGGCGATACGGACTGGTTGCTGCGCGACAAACTCATGTCTGCCAAAGTCGACAGCCGCAAGCTGCGATCAACGCACATATCGAACTGAGCAGCGGAGCGACGAAGAGCGTCATGAAGTACCCCATGCTGCCCGACACCATCGCAAACACGAGTATCACGCCGCCAAACATGCCGACACCTTGCGCGAAGCTCACCACAATCACATTTCTAGGGTGACACGTCCGGCTATTCAGCGCTGCAAGAGCGAACACAAGCCAAGGAATAAGCATAATCAAGTACAGAATGCTCGCGATCAGCATTGCAAACATCAAGTGGCGACCTTCTCCAAACATTGCCACCGTGATCACACCTAAACAAATCGCCGCAGTGAACGCCGTCCCGATCAATGCCCACACTTGGACACCAGGAGCGCCAGCTTTGCGAATACCTCGCAACTCGCTGCCACACTCCGGACACTTCGCCCACACTTCCAATCCCATCAAGTCGTATCCACATGCTCTGCACTTCCCGGTCTCGACAACCGCAGCGACATATCGGTGGCACTTTGGCATCGCCAGCCAAGTGAAAATCCACAAGACCGGGATCGCGATCAACGATGCGATGACGAGAGCTTCCATGCGTCCCCCAGCATACGCACCCCCTCATTTTCGCCTTTCACCTTGCCCTTGCCGCTTTCTTAAATGCACGGCCCTTCCCCATACACGCTCAAAAGCGAGTCGATGTCCTGAGGATCAAAGCACGAGCCGTTGTTGTTGAAGTCAATGTCGTTGCACGTCGCGGTTTCCGGAATGCAAGGGCCTTCGCTGTACACGCTGAGGAACGCGTCGATGTCCTGCGGATCAAAGAACGAGCCGTCGTTGTTGAAGTCGATCGAGTCGCAGTCCGTCGCCGCGGCGAAGCCACGAACGACGACTACTTGGTTG
>CAZEZV010000057.1:0-17577 GCA_964516725.1 uncultured Phycisphaeraceae bacterium | reverse complement strand
CCTGGGAACAAGCTAGGCAAGCCACCCGCGACGCCTGGAATCGAGTACAGGCCGCTGTCCAATCCAAAGCCAAACCAGCGCCGCACAAGGCCTGACCATCGACCTTAAAACCGCTGAGGACTGCGGATGCGGAGGCAATGAGCGAAAGCTCTCGCTTCCGTTTGAAGAAAAGGATGCTCATCATGGCAGCTCACACTGAATATGCTGGCTCGCTCACGTCCCACACCTCGCTCACGACGATCGGACTCATCGGGCTTGCGCTTCTTCTGCTCACAATTGCAACATGCGCCGGGTACAACGCTGCTCAAATCAGGTCGTCCCAGGCGGCCTTTGGAACATCGTTCCACACGACAGCGAACGACAAATAGATACGCCTACTTCCCAATCCCGGTATTCCGCGGCACGGGCTTGGCCTCCTTCGGACTACTAAACAACGAATCCCACGCCCGATCCAGCGCCGTGTCACTCCGATACCCCTCCTGCACCGTCGTCCCCTTGGCCCCAAGGCCCTTTGCGCTGACGGTGCGTTCATAGCAGCCGCATAGCCCCATCACGCAGGCCGCTACCACAACCACCATTCCACGCTTCACTCGCTTGCTCATCCTCAATGGTACTCGCGTCCCCCTCGATGCCTTGGATTTGGTGGCACAGGCGTCCTCGCCTGTGACGGGAGTGCATGGGTAATCGGTCACAGGCGAGGACGCCTGTGCCACCAGCATGTGGTTGTTTGTTTATGGGCGCGCCCCGCGGCGCACTTTCCACCCATGAAACTCCTAAAACCGATTTCCAAACTGTTGTAGCCGCGTTCTTTGTTCTTTTCGGCGCGCAATGACAACCGGCTATGCTTTAGCCGGTCCTGTCAGGCAAGCGACTTGGTGCGTGCCAATGTCAGTTCCTTGCCGTTTCTCGCAACTGGCTTTTCCCGAAGGAGACCCAAAGCCATGAAATCACTGTTCAAATTCGCCAGCACCCTCGTGCTCTCGGCATGCACCTCGCTCGCGCTTCTAAGCGCACCCGCGTTCGCGCAAAGCGAAACCCTCACCGAAGACGATGTCATCACCGGTACGATGGACATCGAATTCAACACACGCAGCACTCTCGACGCCTCCGGCGACCTCAAAGAAGGTTCACCGGCAATCGGCGCCAAGGACAAGTACAAGTTCAACATCAGCGTCGCCAAGACGACCAACTTCACCGGCGAAATCACCCGCCAACCCAACCTCTACACCAAAACCCTCTCCCGCAAAAAGCAGGACGCGCTCCTGGGCTACTCCATCGACCTTGCCGTCATGAACCCCAAGGACCTCAAGCAGAAGCGCGTGGTCGGCAAGTGGGTCGGCACCGTGCCGATCAACAACACCACCGGCGCATTTGATCTTGGCGCAGGCAGCAGCATGCAAAGCCCGCTCCGCATCCAGATCGACACGGTTGGTCAGGCCAAAGGCTTCGAAGAAAAGTTCGGCGGCGTCCTCAAAGGCAAAGCCGAGAAGAAGGAAGGCCTTGCTGCGTACACCTACAAGCGTCTTGTGGGCAACAAGGAAGTCAGTTTCGTCGTCAAGCGTTCTGACCCGATGCGCTTCGAAAATCTGATCCTCGCCAAGGGTCCCGCAGAGGTCTACCCGCGGACGACAGTCACGGGCCGCCTCGACTATGACTACGAAACCGGCAACTGGATCACCGACGGCATCAAGTTCCGCTACATGCTTGATGGCAAGGAAATGGAAGACACCGTCACCGGCACCATCAAGTGGGTTGAAGACCAGGACCGCGAAGCCAACGGCAAAGGTGCCTACGAGTTTAATCTCCGCTTCAACGAAGAAGGTAGCTCCAAAGCCTCCAGCGAATCCGCCGCCTTCGACAGCATGTCCTCCGAAGACGCCTTCTTCGCCGTTGACAACTCCGTCGCCTGCCTCACCGGCAAAGTGACCTACGTCGACACCTTCAAGAGCGGCAGCGACCTGCCCATCTCAAGCAAGGTTGAATACCACCTGCACGCCAACAAACTCACCAAGCAGCAAGTGATGAACTTCTTCAAACTCTGGCTCATCGGCATCGGCCCGATCAATGACGAGTAACAACAACGTCGCGGAGGTCTGACGGCTTTCGCGACGATTTCACATCACGCCGCAGCGAACCTGCGGAGTTGGAGGGAGTTCCATGACATCGTCTCTCTTTTCACGCCTCGTCCGCCGCTGCGAACCAGATCGCATTGATCCGATTTCACGCCGACACTTCATCGCTGCGTCAGCAGCGTTGACCGGCACCCTTCTTCTCTCAGGCCCCGCCCGCGCTCTGCAAGTGGCTGGCAAACCCAAAGGCAAGCGCATCGTCATCATCGGCGCCGGCTTCGCAGGCCTCGCCGCCGCGTACGAACTGCTTGCCGTCGGCTACGACGTCACCATCGTCGAAGCCCGCTCCCGCGTGGGAGGCCGCGTCCTCTCCTTCAACAAGTCCTTCAGCGAGTTCGTCCCCGGCAAAAACGTTGAAGGCGGCGGCGAACTCGTCGGCAGCAACCATCCCATGTGGATGACCTACGCCAAAAAGTTCGACCTCGAATTCCACGACATCACCGAAAACGAAGAACTCGACTCCCTCATCGCCTTCGACGGCAAACTGCTCTCTGACGCAGAGGCCGACGCGCTGTACGAAGAAATGGACGAAGCCTGCAACTCCATGAACGCCGCCGCCGCCGACATCGACGCCGACGAACCCTGGAAGAGCAAAGACGCCGTCGCCCTTGATAAGAAGAATCTGCAATCGTGGATCATGTCGCTCGACGTGGGCGAACTCGGCAAGAAAGCCTTGGACCTCGTCCTCTCCGTCGACAATGGCGTCGAAGCTGCCCAGCAAAGTTACCTCGGCAACCTCGCCATGATCAAAGGCGGCGGCCTCGAAAAATTCTGGACCGACAGCGAGGTCTACCGCTGCATCGGTGGCAATGACCAACTCGCCCACAAGCTCGCGCAAGTCATCACCATGGACCGCATCGTCCTGGGCCTCCCCGTCACCGAAGTCGCGCCCAAAGGTGGCGGCATGGTCGTCACGTGCAAAGACGGGCGCACCATCGAATGCGACGACGTCATCGTCGCTGTGCCGCCGACGGTCTGGAAGAAGATCAACTTCAAGCCCGCGCTCCCAGCTTCTCTCAGCCCGCAAATGGGCATCAACACCAAGTACATCAGCCGCGTGAAGTCCAAGTTCTGGGAAGCCAAAAACCTCACGCCTGATGCGCTCACCAACGGCCTCGTCTCCATGACGTGGGACGCCACCGACGCACAAGGGGCTGAAGGCGAATTCGCCTTCAACAGTTTCTCCGGTGGCAACGCCGCCGCCGAAGCCCGCTCCTTCGACCCCGCGATGCGCAAAGACAAGTTCGCCGCTGCCCTCGAAGCCCTCTACCCCGGTTTCAAAGAAGCCTTCGTCGAAAGCCGCTTCATGGATTGGCCGGGCGACCAATGGGTCCAGGCCAGCTACTCGTTCCCAGCTCCCGGACAAGTCACCTCCATGGGCCCGACGCTCCGAAACGGCCTGGGCAAAATCCACTTCGCGGGCGAACACTGCTGCTACAAGTTCGTCGGCTACATGGAAGGCGCCCTCAGCAGCGGCGCTGAACTCGCCCAACGCCTCGCTGCAAGAGACGGCATTGTTGCGAGCAAACCCGCGGCGGCGCCGAAGGAAGAAGTCAAGAAGTAGCACCGTGCGACGGCGTGCCCTGGTACAGCATCGCTGAGCAAGAACTGTTATTTCATCCGAAACAACGCCTCGACCAACGACGCATCGCTGAGCATCGCGCTGAGCGCCATCACGACGAACAACGCCGCTGGAATGTGTCGCTTCGTGAAGGAGTTGCGCATTCCAACCTGATCAAACAACACACCCAGCCTGCACAACACCGGCCTTTCATCGCTCCGTTGCTTCCGCATCCCCTTCAAACCCTGGCGGAGCCTTCACCCACGCGTACCCATTCTTTGCCGACGCGTAGCCATCCTCAAACAGCGACGTCATGTACGCCGTGTCGAAGAACTCTTCGGTTTCCTTTGCGATGGTGGGCGGAATCGTTGCCAATCTAAACTGCATGCCATCCCGCTTGCATTCGAGATAGATTCGATAAAGGTCACCGACGCCCTGACTGGCAATAAGGCTCGAGACCGCTCGCTGGGCGATCGCGAGGGTGCGACGCTTCACGGGTGCGTATGCCTGCTTCAACTGAGCGTTGCGAATGACGTACACGGTGCGATCTCGCTGCGCGTGCATGGTTTGCGAAAACTTGTGCGCGTCGAACGACGGTGGATACAAAAACACCTGCGATGTCGCGCCGCCATCAACGTGCATTTCCTGATAGCGATGCCCGTCCGCTTCGACATCGATCATCACAGGTGGGAACACGCCCGGAATCGACGCGGATGCAACGAGAATGTCGCGAAACAACTCCGTCGCATCGGGGCCGCCCTCGTTGGCGAGCCTGCCCATCGCCCAGATCACCGGGCGCTGGCAATCGAGGTTGGTCGTCGCGATAAACAGATTGCGACCTTTGCGATACTCGATCGCGACTTTCGCGATGAACGCTTCGTCGATGTACTTCTCAAGTAGTTTGTGCAGAGGCTTGGAGTCATACATCGATTCGCCGATCAAGCCTGAAAACACCGTGTTCTCGGAAGCGATGTCGCGGGTGCGAATCGACGTGAAGACGTCACGAAGCACGTGGTCGTACTCCTGACCAGCAAACACGAAAGGCGCGACGAGCGCACCAGCCGAGACGCCAGTCACGACACGAAACTCAGGACGATTGCCGGCGTGCGTCCATCCGCAGACCAGCCCTGCGCTGTAGGCGCCGTTCTCTCCTCCGCCGGAAATCGCAAGGTACGACGCTGGCGGCAACCGCTCGGGATCGATGCCTTGATCGCGCATCAAGGCCCGCTCACGCTCGATTCGCTCTGTCATCCACGCGACGATCGCTTCGTTGGCGTCGTCACCCCACGTGCGAATGTCAGGTAGACCGGCGACGACAGCGTCGTTGACAACGTTGTCAGGAACGCTGGTGCGAGGCAGTGCTGAGCACGCAACCTGCATGATCACAATCGCAGCGCACATCGCCACAGTCTTTGTCGATCGAACTTTGCATGCTATGGCCATCGCGCATGATATCAACGTGACATAAACGTGATATCAACGTGATATCAACTCCAAATGCACGCGATGCCAACATGACATGACGTTCCGTGCTGCGCTTTGCGAGTGCAGCATCAATCGCTCCAGCCACGGACAGCCAGAACCGGATTCGTGACGACTTGACCCCCAACACAATGAACACACTCTCGCACACGTCAAAGTGCACGTTCGTCACAGGCTTACTCCCGCATCTGCGATAATGCCTCGACGAGCGGCGCGTCGTCGATGCGAATGACGCCCTGCTGGGGCAGGTCAAGGTCAATCGTGACCCACATGACCGCCCAGATGAGCACGTTCAGGCCCAGCGCGGGCATCAGCACCGGCATTTTCCGCTTTGCCTGGCCATAACTGATCATCGCGACGCTCAGCATCGCGCTGAGCACCATCACGACGAACACCGCCACCGGGATGTGTCGCTTGGTGAGCGAGTTGCGGGTTCCGAGCTGATCGAACACTTCGTCCAAGAGCGGCAGCACCAGTTTGTCTGATCCGGGCGAGAGCTTTGTACCTGCGATAGCAACATCCCACATCTGCTGCTGCATGTCGTACAACTCCGTGACCAGCTTCTCCGTCGCGCCCTTCTCCGTGGTATGCACCAAATCAATCCGCTTGTTTGTGTATTGTTTGAGAAGTTTCCGCAGTTCAGTCCGTTGCACGTCGGGCAGCAAGTCCGCGTGCATCCAAGCGGAGCTCAGCGAGTTTGCTTCATTGACCAAGACAGTCTGCCGATCTCCGAACCGGCTCATCGCGCCCGAGTACGAGAAGCCCATCATCAATCCAAGTATGCCCAGTGCCGCACCCTGCACGACACTGAGGTGCGGCTCTTCGCTCTCATGGACGCGCCCCAAAATGCGCCCTGCGAAGAACGATCCGAAGATCAGCACAAACAACACCGCTGCAAGCACGAATTCGCCCGTGGTTCCGCTCATGGCGGGAGGATAGAGCCGCAACTCGAAATCCGAAAAAGAAAAAACGGGCCTTGGTGGCCCGTTTTGGTTGGTATTTTTGAGTGACTTGCTTGCTCGCCGGCGGAGACCGCCGACGAAGACGGGAGATTTGGCGGGGACCGCCAATCTACCCAGAGGTTACTGCACCGCGTTCCAAGCATTCACCACGCCCCCCGTGACACAACGCCCAGTCAGGTTTGCGTTTGCGCGCGTCGTGGTCAAGAGCCGCGAGCGCACCTGGCTGTACGTCCACGTCGGGTTGCGTATCCACACGAGCGCCGCGACACCGGTCACGTGTGGTGTTGCCATGCTGGTGCCGTTGAGGTACACATAGCTCGTGTTGCTACTGTTGTAGCAGCTTGCGATGGTCACGCCCGGTGCCGCGAGGTCAACGCTCGTTGCGCCGTAGTTTGCAAACGTGGCGCGAGCACCGTCGTTGTCAATCGCCATCACGCTGATGACGTTGTCAAAGTTGTAACCCGCAGGGTACTGTGGGATGCTGTCGTTGTTGTCAGCGACTCCATCCGCGCCGCCATTGCCCGACGCGCACACCAACATGTGCCCGGCCGTGCGTGCTGCGCTCACGGCATTGCTCATCGTCGTGCTGAACGCGCCGCCGCCCCAGCTGTGATTGCTCACCCTGATGCCCTTGCCCGTGCAATAGCCCAGCGAACTGGCCGCGGCGGACACAGAAATCGCGCCGGTGCGGCTGGCGATCTTGAGGCCCGCGAGTTTAACGGTCCACGCAACGCCCGTCACGCCCACCGCGTTGTTGCCGCGTGCGCCGACAGTGCCCGCGGTGTGCGAGCCGTGCCCGTTGTCGTCGTTGGGGTTGTTGTCATTGTTGTAGAAGTCCCAGCCCCACGTGTCATCGACGCGCCCGTTGCCGTCGTTGTCGATACGGTCGCCTGCGATCTCGCCTGAGTTCGCCCAGATGTTGCCTGCAAAGTCCTGGTGGGCCTGACGAATACCTGAGTCCGCCATGCCGACAACAAACGTGCTGCTGCCAGTGACTAGGTCCCACGCGAGGTTCGCGTCGATGTCGTGGTTCGCTGCGCCGGGGTCACCGCCAACAGTCTGCCCGGTGTTGTTCATGCCCCACAGCAGGCTGTAGTATGTATCGTTTGGCGTTGCTTTGAGGTGATACAGATAGTCCGGCTCTGCATACTCGACCCCGCCGCCATTCTCGCCGATCGTGTTAAGCAGCTTCACAGCTTGTTCAACCGGCAGGTCAGTCGTGATGTGAAACGTGTTGGGTAGGAATGTCCCAAAGTCCGCGATCACGTCACCACCAACAAGATTCAGCAACGCGGCTTGATCTGCCGCCGTCGCGCCATTCGTGAACTTCACGAGCAGCGAGGTGGGGTCATACTTCAGCGTTGGGTCAGCATCCACAATCGCGTCGCGCTTCGCACGCCACCGCGCCTTCCACGTTCCCGCGTCGGGGCTGTACCCGCTGCCGTCGGGGTTCACATCGTGCTTTGCGTTGCCGACTGCCTGTTGATTCCCGGGCGGCACTGTCTCATCCGCTCGCACCGCTGTCCCGGCAACACATGTCATCGCCAACAGGCTAAACACACCAACGTTCGAGAGATACGCCCGAGCAATACGCTGCATCGTCATGCAAACCTCCGGCACACTATCGTCGCGGCTCAGAACGAACGACGCGACGCGGGTCAATCAGGGCAGGGAAGGTTTGACACTCAAACCCACCACGAACGCATCTGCTCTGGAAGGTGCCCAATATCTCCGAAAATGCATGAGTTGTCAATGGGGTATTGACACTATTCCAACTGCCGATGCCCGCACTCTGGGCACGTCGGGCGCACGACACGCACGCCCTCCGCAATTCCCTCTTGCTCCGGAATCTCGTCAAGGGAGTACCCACACTTGTCACACGACCATTGAGGCTTTGTCGTCGGCACGCTGACTCTCACATCAGGCACGCGACGACGCCACCACCAAACGATTGCAACGACAGCGAGCGGAACGAATACCCACCACTTCAAGATAACAACGAGCGCAACACAAAACAAGATCGCGACGATGGACAGCCAGATGCGCAACCACCACATACCGAGTTTTTGCACCCAGCGGCTCACCTTGAATTGTTCGAGCCTTGTGCAAGCAAAGTAAATGACCCGCATCGCTGCGGGTCTTTGTGGTTCCATTTCATTGTTCGATTAGCGCTTGTCGATCGGCGTATACCGCACATCATGCGGCCCAGTGTAATTCACATCAGGCCGGAACAAACGGTTGTCGCCCAGTTGCTCGAGCACATGTGCGCTCCAGCCGCCGATGCGCCCAACGACAAACATGGGGGTGAACAAGTCCAGCGGCAGGCCAATGCAGTGATACGTTGTCGCGCTGTAGAAGTCGACGTTGGGGTAGATGCCCTTCGCCGCGACCGCTGTTGCCATGGTCTTTTCGATCGCCGTGGACTTGTCGTACAGCGCCATGTTGCCCGTGTCTTGCGCGAGTTGCTTGGCGAGCACCTTGAGGTGCGTCGCGCGCGGGTCATACGCCTTATAGACGCGGTGCCCGAAGCCCATGATCTTGTCTTTCTTGGCGAGTTTGTCCAGCGTGTACTTTTCCGCCGCTTCGGGGCTGGCAATTTCATTGAGCATGACCATCACGCCCTCGTTCGCGCCGCCGTGCAGCGGGCCGCGGAGCGAGCCGATGGCCGCCGTGATCGCTGAGTAGATATCACTCAGCGTGCTGATCACAACGCGAGCGCTGAACGTCGAGTTGTTCAACCCGTGATCGGTGTGCAGCACAAGGCACACGTCCAGCGCCTTCGCCATCGTCGCCGTGGGCTTGTTGCCCGAAATCATGTACAGTACGTTCGCCGCGATCGGCAGGCTCTTGTCGGGCGCGATGATCGGCTTGCCCTGACGATGACGATGGAACGCGCCCAGGATCGTGGGCGTCACCGCGAGCAGCGTCAGCGCCTTGTCGCGCACGCTTGGGAGGTCGGTCGCGTTGGGCTTGGGGTCAATCAGCCCCATCGCCGAGACCGCCGTCCGCAGCACATGCATGGGCTGCGCGTCCTTGGGCATGCCCATCACCAATTGCTGGATGTACGCCGGCATGTCATACCGCGCGCGGATCGACGATTCAAAGTCAGACAGCTCGCCCTTCTTGGGCAAGCGACCGTTCCACAAAAAGAACACCGTCTCCTCGAACGTGCTGTTGCTCGCGAGCTCGCCAATGGGAATCCCGATGAACTCAAGCACGCCCTTCTCGCCGTCAATGAACGAAATCTTGGTGTCCGCCGCGACAATGCCTTCGAGACCTTTGGAGTACGTCATAAGAAACCTTGTGTCTTTCTACGTCAAGCACGTCCGTCGCGTCCCGCGCCGTTCCATGCGGTGGTTCTGTGCCCCGGAATCAACCCCGGGCCCAGAGCGTTGTACCTTGCGCCCGCGTTGGGAGAAGGCGTGCGCACTATAGAAATGTCGGGCGAAGATTGCCAGAAGTCCGCCCTTTGGTCTGGAAACCCCAAACTCGTCCATTTAATCGAAAACAGCAGGCCCCATAGCCAACTTCTATCGCGGCAGTCACTTGCATTTCACGCCCAAATCGGGTACTTTTCCCACCGAGCCGCGCCTGTCGTTCCAGGCTGTTGGTTGCGGCTTTGGTGAGAGTGAGAGAGAGGAAAAAATGACAACGCGAATTCGTTTTGGCGCAGCTTTGGCGTTCGGTCTTTGTGCATCGTCCTTTGGCAACGTGCTGCTCTATCAACCGGGATTGAGCACCCTTCCCCAAGCCCAGGGCTGGGACTTCGCTGGTTCCTACAGCGCTCCGATGTCTGTACCGGGTGGTCAGCTCCATTATGGCCCAACCACCGTGGGCGGCACCACCTTCTGGAGCCACAATCCGGTAGATTCAATCGATTTTTCCACTGACACCGTTTTCATAGAAGCCGAACTACGCCTCACCGGTTGTGACTATGGCAACTTCAGCGGCTTCCGTCGCGGCGGATTCTCGCTCTATCTCGAAGACGACTTCGGTCGCTACATCATCGCCGACTTGGGCAGCAACAACATTTCGCTCGGCAACGACAACACGCGACTCTCCGACCCCTCTGCGGCGTTTGACCTTCACACGGCGTTTCACATGGTCCGCCTGGAAGCCGGGCCAACCGGCGCTCGTCTGCTCGTTGATGGCGTTCAACAACTGACACTGGCACTGGGTACTGGTGCCGGAGGTGGAGCGAGTGGCTGGTGGGGCGACGGCACCATTCTGGCCAACGCCGACCTGACGGAGATCCGTCACGCACAGTTCATTCCCGCGCCGGGCAGCGCGCTGCTCTGCGTCGCAGGCATCGCTGTGGTCGGCACGCGCCGTCGCTCACGAGCCTGACTCGCGTACGCTGGGCAATGACAGCCCACACTCGCATCAAAATCTGCGGCATCACCACGCTCGAAGCGGCTCACGCCGCCGCTGACGCCGGTGCGCACGCGATCGGCTTTGTCTTTGCCGCTGAATCCCCACGCTACATCGATCCCGACGCCGCGTTTGAGTTGATGCAGCAACTACCGCCGTTCCTCGCAACCGTTGGCGTGACGCGCGATCTCGATGTTGACGACTTTACCGACATCGAAGAGGTATGCCCCACCCTCTACAGCCAACTCCACGGCGACGAGCCCGAGCGCGTGGTGCGTGCGTGTGGCCCCGATGTCATCAAAGCCGTGGCGTTTGACGCTGCGAATCCCGGTGCCACCATCGCAGAAATCAACAAGTGGGCGAACGTCGCAGAAGTCTGCGCGATCCTGATCGACGCACCAACCCCAGGAGCTGGCAAACCCCTCGACTGGACCGCCCTCAAACCCTGCATGGACCTCGTCACCACGCCCATCATCCTTGCCGGTGGCCTCACCCCCGACAACGTCTCCGAAGCCATCAAAACCCTGCACCCCTGGGGCGTCGACGTCTCCAGCGGCGTCGAATCCGAACGCGGCGTCAAAGACCTGAAAAAGATCGAAGCGTTTTGCGCCGCCGTGCGCAGTGCAGATCACTAATCAATAACACCCGCTGCGTTCATCACTGCATGCTGCAAAGCCCAGCGAAGCGGGCGACGGTCGGTAGCCACCGGCGAAGCCGGTGGTGAAGGAACGAGAATTCTCGGAGCCCGTGGAACGGGCGAAGGAAGTTTCAGCCCGAGGCGTCACACTGGCGCGGATTTCGTGCTATATCCACATTCTGGACAAATTGGACTCGCCCCGATCGGATACGCACACCTCGCACACAAACCTCGCGCGCGTCTGCGTTTCTCCATTAATCGATGCGTGACACCAATAAACAGTGCTAGTGAAACCGAGTACACAATCGTGTTGAAAAGTGTCCCAACCCATAGAAGACGTACCGGCACCACAAAGGGCCTCTCTGAATCCATGAACTTGTCGCGCGTATTCTGGCTTGAAAGCAAAACCGCGTTCTTCGCACGCCACTGCATTTCAAATCCATCAGGCGGAATGTCGATGCACACCGTGTCACACCACCCCGTGAAACTCCGCAGAGGCCATCCCACCGCAACAGCAAAGTTGTCATCACCATTGAGAAACGTGATCGCTTTCCGCGGCCACCACACACCACCCTGAAACTCATGAACTTGCTCTGGATAGCGATCAATCAGCGTGCCAGGTCGTCCCATCCCGTATGCATACGTCGCACCGAACCGCTCATCAATCACAATCGCAATAGGTTCGTCACCGATCCTCGGATTATGAACATTGGTTGTCACCCGCGAACGTTCGCCATGCGGAACAGCAAGCGAAAACGTAACGATCGTTTGCAGCACGAATCCTGCAAGCAAATACTGTGCAATTCGAAATCCCAAACTTCGTGTGCGCATCCGTGCACCAGCACTATTTTCTCGTTTCGATCAGTCTCGCGTCTCTTGAACTTTGTCCTGCAACTTCCTCAACACGTCAAACGCCTGCAACGGCGTCATCGCATCCAGCTTCAATTCCTTCAGCGCATCCACCGCCGGGTGCGGCACATATTCCTTGAACAGCGCCATCTGCCCGTCTGCATCAGCTGCCGCAACCGCGGAAACCCCTGAGACATCCACACGCCCACGTTTGCCCTTCACCTTCGCGCTCGCGTGCGCCTCAGAGGCCACATTCGACCCACTTGACCTATTCCTTGCATCGCCCGCGCCGTCCGACACATCCGAACCCCGATCCCCCGAACCATCGGCAATCCCAGTCCCGTGCTGATGCACCGCCAACGTCCCCAGCACTTCCCTCGCCCGCGAAATCACGTCCTTCGGCATCCCCGCAAGTCGCGCAACATGCAGTCCATAACTCTGGTCCGCGCGCCCCGGCAATATCCGATGCAAAAACACAATCTCCGCATGCTCCCCACCCGCCGGCCACTCGCGGACAGCGACCTGCAAGTTGCGAATCTTGCTCGGATACCGCTCTTCGAGTTCGGTGAGTTCGTGGTAATGGGTCGCGAAAAGAGTTCGAGGGGTGCGCGGAAGAGCGAACGAGGGATGTGAATCGTTTGTCTCTCGCGTCGTCGCTTTCTTCCGCCCTTGTTCGCTTGTTCGCTCGCTCGCTCCTTCGCTCTTCTCCCCCACTCCCCCAAGATACTCCACAATCCCCCACGCCAGACTCAACCCGTCCAGCGTGCTCGTGCCCCGGCCCACCTCATCCAGAATCACCAGACTCCGCCCCGTCGCATGGTGCAGGATGTTCGCCGTCTCCACCATCTCGACCATGAACGTCGATTGCCCCGCGTGCAACGCGTCGTCCGCGCCGATGCGCGTGAAGACGCGATCCGTGATGCCGATCGTCGCCGAAGCCGCCGGCACAAAGCTCCCCGTATGCGCCAGAATCGTGACCAGCGCCACCATCCTTATGTACGTGCTCTTGCCCGCCATGTTGGGGCCGGTGAGAAGAGCGAGTGACGGAGTGGAAGAAAGTGACGAAGTAGACGCGGATTGACTCGCGTGCGACTTCGTCTCTTCGTCTCTCTGTCTCTTCGTCTCCCCCTCCGTGCCTTCGTGCCCCCGTGCCTTTGTGCCTAACTCACAATCATTCGGCACACACCCCCCGCCACCACTACTCCCACCAAGTAACTCGTCAAGCACCGGATGCCGCCCCTGCTCAATCCGCAGCCCAACACGATCATTCAAAGTGGGCTTCACCCACTGCCGATGCGCCGCCTTGTCCGCGAACGCAAGCAACACATCAACCGTCGCAATCGCCTCCGCCAATCCGGCGATCGCATGCACCTCGCCAAGCGCGGCATCGCACAACTCAATGAACAACTCACGCTCGCGCTCTAGCGCCCGGCTTTGCGCCGTCGTGACTTTTCGCTCAAACTCACTCAGCAAGGGCGTCGTATACCGCTCCGCATTCCGCAGCGTCTGCATCCGCTTCAATTCCACCGGCGCGCTCCTCGCCTGCACCGTCGGCAACTCGATGAAGTACCCGGCCACCTTGTTGTAACCCACTTTGAGGCTGGGCAAGTCATGCTGCGCGATCAACTCCGCCTGATACTTCGCAAGCCAGGCCCCCGCATCACGCTCCAGCAATCGCGCCTCGTCCAGCGTTGCATCGACACCATCTTTGATCAGCCCGCCATCGCGCATGTGCCCGGGCGGATTGTCCACACACATCGCGGTTGTGCGCTCTGCGAAAACTCGCAGCGACTTCACACACTTCAGGAGCGCCCCGTGCACTTGCGCAAGTGCCGGCGCACCGCTCACAATCTCACTCAGCCCACCGCACGCCAACACCGCCTGCGCGAGCACGACGATATCTCGGGGAGTCGCCCGCGCCAGCGACACGCGCCCGCCGATGCGCGCAACATCCTGAATGCCCGCGAGCACATCGCCGACTCGCGCCGCCAACTCCCGCTGCTCCACGAACAGACTCACCCCGCTCTGCCGACGCTCAATCTCGCCGATGTCCAGCAAAGGCCGACAAATCCAATCCCGCAGCGCACGCTTGCCCATCGCCGTGCGTGCCGAACCTTTGCCATTGCCTGCAAATGCAAACACACCCAGCAACGTCCCATCGCCGCCGCCCACCGACACGCCACCCTTCCCACTTCCATTCCCGCCGCTCGCGCCACCCCCAATGCCCCCAACCTCGCGCATCGTCCGCTCAATCTCCAACGACCTCAGACTCACCGCATCAATAATGAGATGCCCCGACGCATCCTCCTTCTTCGGCGGCCGCAAGTGCTTCAACGACCCGCGTCGCACGGCTATCCCAGAACTCGCAACCTCCTTCGCCTCTTCCGCGCCCGCCGTCTGCGTCTCTTCAAGATACCGCAGCAGCGCCCCCGCCGCGAACACACACGCCTCATCATCACGCAGCCCAAACCCCGCCAGCGTCCTCACGCCGTACTGCTTGCGCAGCGATTCGAGCGCCTCTTCGGGCCGGAAGTGCCACGCCGGCCTCGCAAGCGCCGACACTCCCAGCGCACGCAGCGGCCCATTGTCGCTGACCAGCCCCGAAAGTTCGCCCGGCCCATTCCCCTTTCCCATATCAGCAAACAGCAACTCCCGCACGCCCCGCCGCGCGAGTTCATCCCCAATCGCATTCACATCGCACTCAACAACGATGAACGAGCCAGTCGAGACTTCCGCAATCGCGACCGCCGCGCGATTCGCGTCGGGCCTCCCCGCTTGCGAAGAACTCTTCCCCTCTCGCGCAGCGACGCACACCGCCGCCACCGCCACGCTCGCATCACTCTCAAGGAGCGCCTCATCCACAAGCGTCCCGGGCGTAATCACCCGCGTCACGGCCCTCGGCACAATCCCCTTCGCCAGACTCGCATCAATCAACTGCTCGCACACCGCCACCCGGAACCCGCGCAGCGTCAGCCGCCGCAGGTAATTCTCCAACTGATGATGCGGCACCCCCGCCATCGGCACACCCGCCGAGCGCTGCGTGAGCGTCAGCCCGATCGCCTGACTCACCCGCACGGCGTCGTCATCAAACATCTCATAAAAGTCACCCACGCGAAACAACAGCACACAGTCAGGATGCCGCTTCTTGAAGCGGTAATACTGCTGCATCGCCGGAGTCGCGCGAGGATCAGACACTGTCGAAGACGCCACGCGGCATTGTTGCCCGATCTGCGCCGCAAATCAGCGGACACTAAAACAAATTCAAACTCCGCGCCCGCGCGATCACCCAACCTCTTCGAGCCCTTCGCGCCCTTCGCGTTGAAGTCAAACCCCCTGCAACTGCCGCCTGAGCAGCGACAATGCATAGACCGCCGCTTCTTCAGCCGTCTGCCCCACCACCGCCCCGCACGCATCCCCATTCCCGTCGCGCCACTCGGCGCGGTAACAGTCAAACAACTGCACATGCCGGATCGTCAGCGAATAGCCCGCGCCCGATCTCTCAAAGCACTCGCCCACGGCCTGCACCGTCGGATACGCCCGCCCATCCTTATGCACCTTGCAATCAACAACGTCCCCGGCTTTGAAGTCGGTGTCATACAACGCGTCGATTGCAAAGTCCAGACCCATGAGAAGACTCCACCCCCGGACCTCCGAACTAAAAAAGCACAGTTCTGATGCCTCTCCTCGGACATAATTGTAGCACTCGCCATCCAACCCGGACTGGCTGCCTAGGGACCGATATCAACCGCTGCCATGTCGCATGTCGGTACAATTACAAACTCACTTCGCTACGTAATCCGATGTTTTTACAATGTCACCCGCGATGAACGGTCCCCTCATGCCCAAAAGGTACGATCGCGAGTTCTTGCAATTGACCCAAGCCGGGGGCGAGCGTGATAGAGATCCACCTAAGCGGTGGCACATCGGGTCAAGCCAGTTCGTCGACAACTCCCTGCGAGCGAAGTTTGAACCTGGCGGCGAGGTCCAGCAGTGGCCAAAGGTGGAGTTTGATGAAGAAGAGCGTGCTGTGAACTTCCCCGAAGTCACGGAGGACATGCCATGGTCTTGGCCCTATGTACCACAGGTTGTATCACTCAGATTACGGCGATTTATTGAACAGATCGCGCCCGG
The DNA here is from genome assembly GCA_964516725.1 of uncultured Phycisphaeraceae bacterium. Classification (GTDB taxonomy): domain Bacteria; phylum Planctomycetota; class Phycisphaerae; order Phycisphaerales; family UBA1924; genus BJHL01. The sequence continues at coordinate 1,455 of CAZEZV010000057.1, read as the reverse complement.
CGAAGCACAGTTTCTTCCCATCACCATCCGGCAGAAACACGGCAAGACGTTCGACAACGGTGAGTATTGGTGCGTTCACTGGAAGCACGTCATCGATTGCATCGACTGGAGCAAGTCCAGGTACATCACTCAGAAAGACCACCAAGGAACGGAATATCGCCAATTCGCATTCATGGGAATTGTGATCGATCCTTCAAAGATTGACTCGAAGGTGCATTTTTGCAGACCGCTTTGGAACTCTTTATACGTCGTTCTGATTCGCAGTTCCACCGCGAAGCTCATGCGCAAGGAAAAGTTCTCCGGGCCACAGTTCGATCACATTTTGCTGACAACCGACCCCGATCACGAGGTCAAGAAGTTCGCTGAGCCGTTTGCTGCTCTCAAAGATTGGAAGGAGCTTCGGTAGTAGGCGGTGGCACAACTTGCGTGCCACCCGCCACGCGTTTGTCGTTCACGCCGTTCGGGGGATGCGAAGCGTGCGCCGTGTGTCGTGCGTCACTGCTGACGCAGCCGATGTCTCAACGACCTCTCTTGATGCTCGGGGGGCTGATGTCCCCACATTGATCGTAAACACATCACTCACCGCACCAACGCTCGCCCCCCGTTGCGCCTGCACTGTGTACTCGATGGTGATGGGCGCGTTGTCGCTTTGCATTGACGAAGGACTTGTTGCATTCGGTGGGATCGGCGCACTCAGGGGGATCGGGGGCACGTCTCGCAGCGACTTCTCGCCCGTCACACCAACAAACTCCATCGCACCGATGCCCACCCGCCGCCGCACCACGTACACCGTCCCCTTCGCGTTCCGCGGCTGCCGCGCGCTCCAGCGGATCGTCATCGCGCCCGTTGTCGGTTCAAGCTCGACGCTTCGCACCACCGGCTTGCCCGGCGCATCCATCGTGCCCGGCCTCGCCCCCCGAGGCGCAGGAACTTGTGCGGCGTTGAAAACAACCTGCGAATCCTTGGTCGCCCCCGCCGTCGCCTTCACATTCGCCACGAGCACGCTCGCCATCTCAAACGCGCGCTGCACCGCCGCACGCATGCGCGCTGTCGCCACCCGCGCTGCTTCGATCGCCGCGAGTTGCTCCTCATACATCTTGCGAGCATCCGCCGCCGCATCGCTGAACGCCGCCGCCTGCGCGGGCGTGATCCCAATGTTGGTTGGCCCAGTCGCCGCATCAACCCACACCGGGGCGTGCTGGTCAAACCACTCAAGCTGATCCTGAAGACGACGAGGAAGAACGTTCATGCGGGGCCTTTCTGCTTCTTTCGTTCATTGACGGTCCCCCTCCAACCCCCGATCCGTCTTGCATCGGCGGTCCCCGCCGATGCGAGGTCAACCGAGTTCGAGCGAGGGTGCAACGATGAACCAAACCACTCCGTCACTTCTTTCCTTCGTCACTTCCCCTCACCAACTTCCGCCCCCCACCCACATTCCCCCCCCAACAACAAAAA
>CAZEZV010000056.1:0-18087 GCA_964516725.1 uncultured Phycisphaeraceae bacterium | reverse complement strand
GGCCCGGTTCGGCTGCACTACAAGTACGAGCCCATGCAGCAGATCGGCGGGGATTTCCTGTATGTTCACCAATCCGAGGATCATCCTGAGCAGCTCTCTGTCGTGCTGCTGGACGTCACGGGGCACGGCGTGATGGCCGCGCTCACGGTGAATCGAATCTGGGGTGAATTGAAGCGACTTTTCGCGGAACATCCCAACATGGCACCGGGCAACGTGCTGCACCTGCTCAATCGATACGCGCACCTCACGCTCGCGCCGTATGGCGTGTACCTCACGGCGAAGTGCGTTCGAATTGACGCGAAGCGCGATACGCTCGAATACGCCAGCGGCGGGCATCCGCCGGCGTTCTTGTATCGCGAGGACGGCACCATCGAAGAGCTCGACTCCACTGCGACGGTGCTGGGCGCATGTCACGACGACGAGTTCACTCCCGAACCTCGTCAACTCCCGATGCGTCCCGGTGACGTGCTGCTGCTGTACACAGACGGCATCAATGAAGCACGCGGGATTTCTGGCAGGCTGCTGGGGTTGGAGGGCCTGCGCAGGGTCATTCAGCAAGTCGGCACTTCACATCCCGCGCCGGGGCAGTGGGCAAGTCGCATGTTCGATCAGCTCGAACAGTTCCGGGCCGGTGCGCCGACAGACGACACAATCGTCGTTGAGTTGTGCAGGCCCATCGCGGTTGCGTCGGCAAAGTCCACATCACGTGCCTCGCGCCGGCCGGTGCCGGTCTGATCAACAATCAAACACCACACGGCACTGAAAGGATCGCATGCGCATCGTCGCTCTTCTGGCAACCCTCCTGTTCTCTTTCTGCTGCCAAGCACAAACCGTGTACCGCGATGACGGGCGCCGCTTCAGTCTGACAATTCCAGCAGGCTGGGTTTCTTCCCCCGAGTTGCTGAAGTTCACCATCGACGAGCTGGCGGGCCACTCTATCTCCGGTCCATTCGTGTACGTCGCGGCGTTTGTGCCGGAGGGCGAATCAACGGACGAAACCCCGTACGCCATCCTGCAGTACACGCCGGGAAACTTTGCGGGTGCTTCGTATGAAGCAATCGAGAAGAAACTCAACGCGACATCGTTCCAGAAACAGCTCGACGAGAAAGCCCAGGAGTTCAAGGACGTGATCGGCGATATCACACTGGGCAACGCGGTGCTTGATCGATCGACGAATCGCGTGTACATGCGAATGGCCGCCCAAGACGGCGTCGAAGGACAGATGTGGCACGGCATGTCCGCGATGACACTGACGAACCATGGCATGGTGCAAGTGAACACATACGCCGCGAAGAACTCCAGCGCGGATCCGGTCAGCATCACGAAACAGTTTCTGGCAGGCCTGACGCTCGACCCCGGCACGGAATTCGTGGCCGCTGCGCCTTCAACAGCAACCTCCAGAGCACTGAATGGCGGTTTAAGTGGCGCGATGCGCGGAGCCATTATCGGCTTGTCTATCGGTGCCGCAATGGGTGTGTTTGGTTGGCTCAAGAACCGGGGCAAGTAGCGTCGAAGAATGTCACGGCACGCGCCCAGTTCCGTTCATCCACGAAAGGCTTCTTCCTTTGCGACTTCTCGCCCTTATCGTTTGCTTGACAACCACCAGCATTCAGTGCCTCGCCCAACTCACCCACCGCGACGACGCCCATCGCTTCACGCTCACGGTGCCCAAAGGCTGGGTCGAGTCTCCCGACGTGCTCGACTTCATGAACAAGTTCGTCAAGGAGAGGGTTCCGGATGGCGGGTTTGAGTACATCGCCGCGTTTGTGCCCTCGGAGGGCTTGACCGACGACAGCCCGTACGTCGTGATCCAGTATTCAACCCTGCCCGCCGGCGGCGCGACGTATGAAGCCGTGGAAGCCGCGCTCAAGGCGCAGTCGCTGCAGGAAGCGGTGGAGAAAAGCACGCAGGGCGCCAAGGACGCGATCGGCAAGTACACCGTGGGCGTGCCGACCCTCGACCGGTCCACGAACCGCGTGTATCTGCGCATCAAGGGCGGCTCGGGGGGGGCGGGGGGCGCGGGGGGCTCGGATTCATCGGGATCGGCGCAGCAAGGCCAGCCGCCCGCGCAGAAGTTCGACTCATTGTGCATCGGCACGCTGACGAGCCACGGCATCATTCAGATCAACAGTTACTCGATCGAAGGCTCGAACGTCGATCCAGCGGCTCAGGCTGAGACCTTCCTCGCGGGTTTGAAAATCGATGACGGGACGAAGTTCGTCCCGCTCACGCTGGGGCAACCGACCACTACGCCCAGCGTTGCGAAGACTGTTGTTGGCAAACTCGGCAACAGCCTCGTCCGAGGTCTCATCATCGCCGGCATCGTCACGGCTATTGCGCTGTTGTACGCGGTGTGGAGCGTTCGGCGCGAGAAGAACAAGCAGGGCTAACTTGGCTGCGCGAGCATTGAAATCACCTCTGCCGCCCGCGCTGCGCCATCTGCCGGCCCCAGCTTTTCGAGCGCGGCTCGCATCTCCGTACGCTTCACCGGGTCGTTCAGAAGTGAAGCCAGCACCGGGCCGACTGAGTACAAGTTTGGTGTGGCAATCTGGTCCTTCAACACCAACGCCCCGCCCGACTGTTCCAACGCCCGCGCATTGAACTTCTGGTGCTCGTCCTTGTGGAACGGATACGGCATGAAAATCGCCGGCACCTTGTTCGCCCATACTTCACCAACGTTGCCGGCACCAGCCCGACAAATCGCAAGATCGCTCGCGCCCCACCACGCGCCAAGATTATCAACGAATGGCTCGATGATCGCTTGGACACCATGCTCCTTGTACCTCGCGCGGAGCGCGATATCGAGCCGCGTGCTGCCTTCGATCTGCTTGGGAACTTGACCAACCTGATGCAGCACCTGCCACCCGCCGTTGCCCTCGCCAGCGAGCGAATGTTCATTCACCTTTGTGACGGTCAAGAACATCATCATGAACGCGTTGATCGTGTCCGCACCCTGGCTTCCGCCTGTGATCATCAGCGTGGGGCGATCCGGGTCCAGTCCGAGTTCGATGCGTGCCTCGCGCTTTGAGCCGCTCCACGCTGCGCCTCGTCGCACAATCGGTGCGATCTGCTGCCAGTTCGCAAACAAAGTGCCCGACCTCGCGCCACCGCCACCACCCCCGCTGTCGCCCACCAAGTGCGACGCTATTGGTGCGGCGGTTACGATTTCGTTTGCATGTCGAGCAATCCATCGATTCGCCTTGCCCGGCACTGCGTCGAGATTGACAAGCACGACGGGCACTTTTTCCGCACGAGCAGCCTGAACGCATGGAGCCGCGACGAAGCCGCCCATCGCCACCATCACGACATTCGAATCGTGCTTCGCGGCACGGATGATGCGGCGCGCCGCACGCACGCTTTTACCCCACGAGTTCAAGAACCTGACCAGCGCGCGAGGCCTGACGCCAAACGGCTGAGCGGGAATTACATCAAACTCAGGCGGCGTTTCGTGACCATCAACCATCAGCGCCTGCCCTCGCAGTATCTTCGCATCAAGCTCTCGCCCCGACACAAGAAATCGGCATCGTGCCCCCGTCCCGCGCGCGAGCAACTCTTCCGCGATCGCGATCGCCGGAAAAATGTGCCCGCCGGTGCCGCCGCCCGCGAACAGATACGTCGTGGTGTTGTGCTGCGCCGTCATTGGAGCTTCCGCTGAACTTCGCGAGACAGACCCGGACCTTCGCTTGAAGACTCGCTCAGGTCGGGCGTGCTTGATGCGTGGTTGTCATCGGCGATTGGGCTCATGCCGCCGCGACGCCTGGTTGTATGCCAGTCTGCAGTCCCGTGAACGACTGCGCCTCGCTTTCGCGCTGCGTTCGCGCCGCGGCGACCACGACTCCAAGCGAAAACGCTGTCAGAATCCAGCCCGTGCCGCCCGCCGAAATCAACGGCAGGGCGATGCCCTTCGTCGGTGCCATCGCTGTGACGACAAACAGGTTGATGACCGCCTGCAAACCAACTGTCGCCAGAATCCCCATGCATAGCAGCCGCAGCAACTGCGACTGCTCTTTTTTCACAATGAAGTAGCCCGCCCACATCAGCATCGCGAAGAGCAGCACTACCGCCGCGCAGCCCGGAAGTCCGAGCTCTTCGCACAGCACCGCGAAGATGAAGTCAGTGCGATCTTCCGGCAAGTACCCAAGCTTCTGCACGCCCCCGCCAAGCCCGCGTCCCGTCACGCCGCCGTTGGCGATGGCGACGAGGCTTTGGACAGCGTGGTAGCCAATGCCTTCGGGGTCTTCGTATGGATTCATGAAGGCGGTGATGCGCTTCATGCGATAGTCGCTCGTGATGATCGCGAAGACGATGCCGGCGATGGGCAGGGGCGTCAGGATCGCGAAGTGCCAGAGTTTCACGCCGCCGCCGATCAGCACGAGCGCGGCGACCGATGCGATGAGGACACCTGTGCCAAGGTCTTCAAGCACGATGAAGCCGGCGACGAGGCCGATCGCGGCGAGCGCGGGGACGAGCCCGAGCCAGAACTTGCCGATCAAGTCGCGGCGCTTGACGCAGTAGAGCGCCATCACCGCGACCAACGACCACTTGGCAATCTCGCTGGGTTGGAAACTCAGGGCGTCGGCGCCCGGGATGTACACCCAGCGGCTGGAGCCATTCACTTCGCGGGCCAAACTGGGCAGGTACACCAGCGCACAAATGCCGGTGAGCACGGCGGTGCCGAGGAACAAGCCGGTGAAACCCGACCACCAATGTACACGGTTTCCGGTTGCCTGCTCGGCGCTCCCCGCTCGTTCAAACAGTGCGGCGATCCGTCGCACCGGCAAAAACGCGGCGCCGCAGAGCGCGGCCATTGCAAGTCCGGCGTACACAAACGCGCGACTTGTCAGCATGTCGAAGATCGTGACCACCTTCGACACCGGTTCGCCCGCGCTCACAGACCGCACGGCCACGTCCGCCGAATTGACCATGATGACGCCCAGCATGAGGAGCGTCAGGACGGCGAGGACGATGACATGATGAGGGCGGAGCACGGCGGGCATGGAAGGCGGGATATCGGCAGATTTGGCGTGCGCAGTGCAGAAACTCGTGCCACCGACTGCCGCTTTGGGCGGTCGGTGCAGACGTGCAGCAGATCTCGATTCCTTCCACCCTCGGCACCGACCGGCTTCGCCGGTCGGTAGCACGGCGAGTCTCACCGGCTCGCCAGCGTCACACTTTTGGCCTCAATGCTCAGTTCATCCGGCAGGCACAACGCCGCCATCGTCGCCTCGCGCAGGTCGTCGGCGTCGATGTCTGTCTCCGCCGCGACGTCCGCGATGCACTGCACGAGTTCGTGGGCATCGGCGTCGTGGAAGGGCAGCAGGTCGCGCGGGCCGGTGATCGACACGACCGTCACAGCGCGTGACGCAGCGGCGCACGGGGTGTTGAGCGCTTTCGCCATTTCCTCAGGCGCCGCCAGCGAATCCCCCACTTCCTTCACAGCCCACTTGAAGCAGTCGCAGTCGGATTCATCGCCGCGGAACACAGCCATCACCAGCGAGCGATTACCCGTCAGCGTCGGCACGCCGCCGTTGAGGATCGCGGGGTCAAGATGCGCGTAGCTCTCAAGGCTCGGCATGCTCTCGGCGTCACTCGGAAGCTTTGCGAGCTCGATTCGAGGTGTGACATCGGTCGGCGTCTCACGATGCTCGTCCGGATTGTGCACGAGGACATCCGAACCCGAAGGCCGGACATGCTCAGGCACCTTCGCCACTTCGTTGTTCACGGGCTTCACCGGCGCACGCAGCACAACGAACGTCGTCACCGCGATCGCCGCGGCTGCGGCCAACGAACCAAAGCGCACCCAAGGCCTCAGCCCCGCCGATGAACCCGAAGCCGCGACCACTGCGCCGGCGCGACTTGCACCGCTCGGGAACTTGTACGTCGCGTCCTGCCCCAGCGCCATGGCTTCGAATCGCTCGGCCTCGAGCGCACTCGCGACCAGATCATCCATCAGCGATTCATCCGCGCCGACATTCGCTGCGGCGTGCGTGCTCTTCAATGAACCGGTCGAATTGAAATGCTCAAACTTCATGATTGCCTTGCTGCGTTTGCTCGACGCTGAACACCAGGTTTTTCGCCGACCGCCGCCCGCTGTTCAACGCAATTGTCTCTTAAAGCCGCCGACTTTTTCAGCCTGTAACACCTGTGACGGCATGCGGCCCGACCGTGAGGGGGGCTTGTTGCATCCCACCACATCGCCTTACCCCATCAACCCCAACTGCACCAAGTACGCCCGCAGCTTCCCGTACGCCCTCTGTTTGCGGACGTTCACGTTGCTCGCCGCGATGCCCATCTTTTTCGCCAGCACGCGATCGCTCTCGCCCCCTGCCCACGCTCGCAATAGCCATCGCTCGTCATCCGTCAGTTCCGCCCCGGTCTCGGGCTTGCTCAGCGCAGTGCGTAACGCATCCAAGACCGCGCCATGCGCCATCGCGTCTGATTCTTCATTCTCAGGCGAAGTCCGCGACGCCGCGACCAACTTTGTATACCGATCCACCGCCGCGTCGCGCCGCCCGCTTGCACGCATGTGCTGCAGCCACACTTTGTGTCCCACTGCATACGCAAATGTCGTGATCGCGGACCTCACCGGGTCATACCGCCCGCCCTTGAGCGCCTGCCACAACCCAAGCAGCGACTTCTGGGTGAGATCGTCCACCAAGTCCATTTTATTCTGGCAGCGTTCGCGGAAGAACACGGTATACGCCGGTCTCAATTGATTCGCCAGTGCCGCAAATGCCGCCTCATCCCCAGCCGCGGCTAACTTCGCAAGCTTCGCGATCGCCGCCCGCGCGTCGTCGCGTGAAGTTGCGCCCTTTGCATCAACTGCATCAACCCGCAGCGCATCTGGCTCCGCACGGGTTCCAGCGAGCGAAAGAGAATGTGCGTCGGCATTGGTCACGGAAGGTCCTGAAGCCACAGCCTTTTTCGGCTTGACACCACCAACACCAACACCCCCCGACCCCCGAGCATCTCGCATTGTCAGCACATCAACACCCGCCCCGACCAAACGGAGCGTCTGCGCGCCAACAGGAATGGCCGGTGTTGCGTCCGACACACTTCTTTGTTCGCCGCCCGTTGGGAATTGTTCATGAAAACCCTAAAAACCCTGCTGGCGCTCGCGGTTTTAGATGAATGACCCAGAAGAGTACCGTCCGTTTTGCTTATAAGCCTCACGCCACGACGCGCTTTGCCTCCCGGTCTTCAGAAATCAACGCCCGCAGCGACAGCGGTGGCTCCGCCAGTATCTTCCGCAGCCGCCATGTGTCGATCACGACACTGATCAGCCCAAGCGTGAACAGCGCCGCGAACACTAATCGCAGAATCGTCACGATCGCTTCAATCAATTCCGCGTTCGCGCCCTGCCCGGTGCTCGTCGCCAGCGCAATCGCCTCCGCAATTCCCAACAGCAACGCCACGACAATCAGCGACGCCATCTGCTGACGATCCTGCTGCCCGGTGCGCATCAGGAACGATCTCGCCGCGAGCGATCGCGCGTTGGGCCGCAGCAAGAACAGCATCAGCGCGATCAGAATCAGCGCGACAATGCGAAACGGCGGTTGAATACTTGACACACCAAACTGCGGCATAAACCCGTTCCACGCGAACACAAACTCGACATACAAGCAATACACCAGCGGCCCATACAGCGCAACCCCTATCCCTGCCATCGCGCTCGCCGCGCCCGACAACTTCCCCACCACATGCGACGCCGCCAGCGAGTCGATCTTGTGAGGTTTCACCATCACCAACGCGCACAACCCCGACAGCGCCGTGAACCCCGGCACGAGCCACGCGACCCAGTCAGGCACGTTCCATCGCGGCAACACTTGGCCCGCAAACATCACCCACGCCACGAGCACACCCGCGAGCGCGAACACGCTCCACAGAAATAAACCCCACGCAGTGAGTTTCGGAAAGAACAGCGGCTGCAACTCGTCCGCGTGCGGATCAACTTTCATCAGGATCGTCGCCCGCACCGGCGTCGCGCACTCCGGGCACACGCTCGTGATCGACAGCCCCTTGAGGTCGTACCGACACCTCGCGCAGGGCAGCGACCCCTGAAGGTCCACTTCCGCGCCGCCAGCCGCACCATGTTGCCCAGCCAAGCCGCTGAGCTGCTCCATGCAAAGCCCCTTCACGACCCCGAGCCCCCATGCACACACATCAATATACACCATAGGGCAAGCCGAGCGAAGGCCGAACGGCAACCAACCGATTTCGATGGCGATTGCCGCGTCCACTTCGCGCTGGAACGAGGCGGAGTGAGTGTGCCGGGACAACCCTCACAATTCCGATCTCATTGACATGCTTCAAACCTGTTTGTCAACAAAACGTGCAACTCAACCCAAGACGAACAGAGCATTTCGCACAAGATGCGCTCTGATGAACTCGCCCCAACTCACGTGACAACTACAATCACATGTGAATCACTTTTCCAGCACGCACCGACCGCTTCTCGCCGCCCTTGTTTTCCTCGCAGCGTTCGCTATCAGTTGCGACCGTCAGGAAATCCATTCCTACAACGCACCGAAAGACCCGCCGCCGATTCGCGCGACGCCACCAGAGATGAAGAACGGCACGCAGCAAGCGACGCCGCAGGCAACCGCCGCGCCTGCGCCGAAAGTCGAATGGACCGTCCCCGCAGGCTGGAGTACCGTCCCGACCACCGTGCAGATGCGCGTCGCAACATTCGACGCAGGCGGTGCCGAAGTCTCCGTCGCTGCGTTCCCGGGCGATGTCGGCGGCGACCTCGCAAACGTCAATCGCTGGCGCGGCCAGATGGGCCTCGCGCCCATCGCGCAAGCCGACCTCGCGACGGCGCTCAACACCGAAACCGTCGGTACAACCAAAGCGTCGTTCGTCGACATCACTGGCGAAGGCCAGACCGCTGGGCAGGTCATGCTCACCGCCATCGTCGTGCCGGGCGATGGGCAGACGTGGTTCGTCAAGTCAACAACAACACTAGACCTCGCACAGAAGATCAAACCCTCGTTCGAAGCATTTTCCAAGTCCCTTCGCCTTGTGCAAGGCGTGGCACAATCTCAAGCTCAAACGCCACCCCCCGCCGCAACACCACAACCCGCGACGCAAAGTGTTGACCCCTCGATGCAGCAACCCGCCGGCGCGCCGCCAGTCCAAGCCGTGCGCCCCAGCGACGACATCGCCAAGCGCCTCGGCACTTGGAAACAACCCGAGGCCTGGAAGTCGAGCGGCGGTGCCGGGGTCGTTGCCGCTTCTTTCACCTTCACCGAAGGCGAGAGCAAAGCCGTCGCCACCGCCACACCCCTCTTGGGCGACGGCGGCGGCCCCATGCCAAACATCAACCGCTGGCGAGGTCAACTGGGCCTACCGCCCGCGACCGACCTCAAGAACGCGGGCGTCACGTCCTACGGCGGCAACTCCACCGTCGTTGACATCATCAACGACGCAAAGACAGATCGCATGATCTCGGTGATCGTGCCTGCGGGAACTTCAACGTGGTTCTTCAAGCTGCGCGGTGCGCCGGCAGCCGTCGAATCCCAGCGCTCTGCCTTTGAATCATTCGTGAAGGAAGTTGGACTCGGACAATGAGCACACCCAAGTTCTCTCCATTCCGCTGGCTCAGCGCGTTCGCCTCACTGCGACTCACCGTCGTGCTGTTTTCGCTCGCGATCTTCCTCATCCTCGCTGGCACGCTCGCGCAGACCAACGAGGGCATCTGGACCGTCGTTGATCGCTACTTCCGCTCGATCTACGTTGCGATTCCCCTCCACATCTTCTTCCCGCGTCGCTTCGAGGACATCCCCGTCGTCATTCCTTTCCCGGGCGGGCTCACGCTGGGCGTCCTCATATTCATCAACCTCACCGCCGCGCACGCCACCCGCTTCAAGCTCAAGTGGAACCGCGCCGGCATGATCATCACCCACGCGGGCGTTCTCCTGCTCCTCGTGGGCGAGTTCGTCACCGGCATCGCCGCGCGCGAAGGCAACATGACCATCGACGAAGGCGGTTCGTCGCGCTTCACCGAAGACATCCGCACCAGCGAACTGTCGATCATCGATGAAAGCGATCCAAACACCGATCACGTCACCGTCATCCCGCGGCGATTCCTCGAAGCGGGCGGCGAAGTCAACCACCCACTGCTGCCCTTCCGCGTTCGCGTCCATCAGTGGATGAGCAACTCCAACCTGCTCGGCCCGATGCAAGCCACGAAAGAGCAACTTGCCCGCGCGACGCACGGCATGGGCACTCGAATCGCCGCAATCCCAATCCCACAAGCCACCGGCGTCGACGGCGCGACCATCGACGTGCCCGCTGCGTACATTGAGTTCATCGGCGAGAACTCGCTTGGCACATACCTCGTGTGCCCGAGCTTCTCTGATCCAAGTGCGAGTTTCTTCCAACCGCAAGTTGTTTCGCACAAGGGCAAGAACTACCGCATCGATCTCCGCTTCGCACGCCACTACAAGCCCTACTCGCTCCAACTCATCGACTTCAAGCACGACAAGTTCGTCGGCACCGAAAAGCCCCGCAACTTCTCCAGCCACCTCCGGCTCATCGATACGGAGCGCAACGTCGACCGCGAAGTGCATATCTCCATGAACAACCCGCTCCGATACAGAGGCGAGACGTTCTACCAATCATCATTCAAGTCCGACAACAAAACCACCATCCTGCAAGTCGTCCGCAACCCGGGCTGGCTCATCCCCTACGCCTCGTGCATCATTGTGACACTGGGGATGCTGATCCACTTCGGCATCCGCATGTCCTCGAGCGTAAAACGAGTCAGTGCAAAGAAGGACGCGACGCTCGATGCAGCGCCGGATGATTCAACGCAATCCAACGGCGCGCCACACGAGCCGCGCGGCGCACTCCAACTCGCGCTTCCCCTTGCATTCGCGGCGATCTCCATCGCCCTCATCGTCGCCGTCGTCGCTCGCTCCAACAAGCACTCCGACACCGCTTCGATGCCATACGACGAACTCGCCCGCCTTCCCGTGTCCGCCGGCGGGCGAACCCAACCGCTCGACTCCTTCGCCCGCGGCACGCTCCTGAGCCTCAGCAATCGCCAGACATACGAAGTCACTGAAACCGCCGCGAACGCTAACGCCACTGGCGACAGCTACGGCCCAATGCGCAAAGGCGAGGCCATCGAGTGGCTGATGGAGGTCTGGACCAAGCGCCGTGAAGCGTCCGAACGCCGCGTCTTCCGCATCGATCATCCCGACATCAAGGCGTTGATCGGCATCACCGACGAAAAACGTACTCGCTTCAGTTTCTCCGAAGTCCAGCCAAAACTGATGGAAATCGAAGAACAGGCCCAGCGCGCTCGCCAGACTGTCGCCCGCGATCGCGACGTCTTCCAGCGCAGCATGCTCGCGCTCTATTCCAAGCTCGTCGAGTACTCCGACACCGCCGTTTTCGATCGCCCTTACATCATCCCGCCCCTCGCTGCGGGCGAAGAGTGGCGCCCGCTCCCCGCCGCGCTCGACCGAAACGCAACCGGCAGCCGCGAAAGCGCCGAAGCCTTCGCGCTGATCCTCCAGAACTACCAGCAAGGCAACGTCGCCACAACCCGCGAAGCGCTCAAGACCTACCAGAACATCATCAACCAACCCCTCGCAAAGGAAGTCCGCGCCGCACACTCCGAAGTCCTCTTCAACCGCATCGAGCCTTTCTACAACGCCTCCATCCTCTACGTCCTCGCATTCCTCCTCGCCGCCTTCGGCCTCCTCCTCAAGTCTCTCAGCCCCACCAAACTCGCACCCGCGCTCGCGCGCTCCGCATTCAGCGTCCTCCTCATCGCCTTCATCATCCACACCATCGGCCTCGTCGCACGCATCTACCTCCAAGGCCGCCCGCCCGTCACCAATCTCTACAGCTCGGCCGTCTTCGTCGGCTGGGCCTGCATTCCGCTCGCCCTCTTTGGCGAACGCTTCCACAAGACCGGCATCTTCCACCTCGCCGCTTCCCTCATTGGTTTCTCAACCTTGGTCGTCGCCCACAACCTCGCCACTACATCCGGCGGCGACACCATGGAAATGATGCAAGCCGTCCTCGATTCCAACTTCTGGCTCGCAACCCACGTCGTCGTCATCACGATCGGCTACTCCGCGACATTCCTCGCCGGGTTCCTGGGCTGCATCTACATCCTCGCCGGCACCTTCACCAAACTCCTAGCGGGCGAACCCGCCAAAGCACTCCCCAAAATGATCTACGGCGTGACATGCTTCGCCGCCCTCACGAGTTTCGTGGGCACAGTCCTGGGCGGCATCTGGGCCGACCAATCCTGGGGCCGCTTCTGGGGGTGGGACCCCAAGGAAAACGGCGCGTGCCTTATCGTCCTCTGGACGCTCCTCATCCTCCACGCCCGCTGGGGCGGCATGATCAAAGACCGAGGCGTCGCCGTGCTCGCAGTGTTCGGCAACATCGTGACCTCATGGAGTTGGTTCGGCACCAACATGCTGGGCGTGGGCCTGCATTCGTATGGGTTCATGGACAAAGCCGTGTATGGCATGATCGTGTTCGCTTTGATCCAACTCGCAATCATGTCCGTCGCGTTCATCCCGCAAAGCTCCTGGCGCAGCCTGAAATCGACTTGATGCCTTCGTGCCACCGACCGGCGGGTGCTGCTTTGAGCGGTCGGTGCCGACTTGCGCACAGCGTGATCGCCTACGCAATCAGAAACCCTCGATGCCTTGATGCCGCATGACTTTGTGCTTTCTTCCTTTTCAATCCTCTTCCCCTACCCTTCGAAATGCCCAACTTCCTCGCGTGCTGTGCACTTCTGGCATCAAGCGTCACCACGAACGCTCTTCACGCCCAAACCACTCCAACACCGCCCACCACCCTCTCCCCCACCACGCAGCCACAGGATGCTTTCGCCGCCCTCCTCGCCGCGTACCGCTCCGGCCCCATCGCCGAGCACATCACCTTCGAAACCGACGACGCTTCAGGCCCGATCAAGAGCGACGTCTGGCTCCGCATGGACCCGGGCAACGCGGAACCCAGCGACAATTCTCAACCCCGCCCCGCGCGACTGCGCCTGGACGCCGGCAAAGCCATCATCACCGCTGAGGGCGACCGCATCACCTACGCGCACTCGCTCAACCCCACTACCTACTACGAGCGCATCGTCGAGGGAGGATTCACTTCGGGCCTCCTGCGCCAACTCCCCGAATCCCCGCTCCCACAAGTTTCTCTCACCTTCGCCGACCTCACACGCCCGACATCCTCGCGCTACGACCTCCGCATGGCCAGTTGGGAAACCCTCGAAGAATCTTCTGACAACAAAGCCACCATCACTCTCAAGGGCACACTCGAAAACTACCCAATCTCGCTCACCATCGATCGCACCACGCACCGTCTCGTCGCCTATCAACTGACATTCGGCAACGCGAGTGACACAACCGCGCCGGGCCAGACACTCCGCGCAGTCGTCGAATCACAACCCGCAACCGACCCAGCGACCAACCCAGAATCTTGGCCCATCTCTCTCGTTGGCCGCACCAAGGTCGCACACCCCATCGAACTCAAGCCACTCCCGCCCACCATCGAAGCAGGCCAAACCGTGCCCGCGCTGGGCCTTATGCACGCCGACCTCTCGGGCTGGTCGCTCCTTGACGCACTTGACACTCTTGCCAACAAAACTCCCAAAGCCACCGGCACCGTTGCTGCTGTCCTCGTGATGATCTCCCCCGACGCCGACGCCCGCACTCTCGCAGACGCGCGCACCGCACTGCACGGTGCAACCCGCTACGCCCGCGACCTCGACCTCCAGCGCCTGCAAGGCCTCGCGTCCTCGCCGCGTCTGATCGTCGCGAGCGTGGGCGTCCTCGAACTTACTGACTTCAATCGCGAGAAAGTTAAAGCGCTCTCGACACAGTGGAGCGACACCCTCAAACCTCGTGCAGACACACCCGCCGATCACGCCCCGCAGCAACTCTGGACCAGCGCGGGCATCTCAACCCTCCAGCAAATGGCCCCCGCCCAGACCTGCGCAGTCATTGTCATCGATCAGTCGCAACGGCTCCTCGCCGCCATCCCCCTGGGCTCGCGCTTGTTGGACGAAAAGTCGATCACCACAGACCTCCGCACGATTCTCAGCACCGAACCACAAGCACCGGTCGAACCAAAGTGATTCACAAAGTCACTCCTGTGGATTTCTTGAGACTGTGACACGGTGAGACGGTGAAGAACAAAATGATCAAACGGTGCAGGGCACTTCATCGTCTCACCGTTTGACCGTATCAAAAGCAAAAAGACGCCAGCACCTCGCCAGCGTCGTTCACAAAAATCCGTTCGCGGCTCACCGCTCCCCGCTCCCCCTCAATGCCCCGAAGGCGGAATCGGCGTCGCCCTTCCAAACGCACTCGCAGGCCGAGCAACCGCAGGCGCACTCACGCCCGCCGCCGCGCCCGGCACGGCCCGCTCCGCGCCGATCACCCGATCGCGCGAATCGCGAACGTCTCGGGGGTCTCGGGGGTCTCGGAGGTCGCGCTGCTCCTTTGCCGGAGCCACCGCAGGCGTCGTCCGTTGATTGCGCAGCTGATCGATGTTGCGATCAAGCTTGCCAAGGATGTTGCGAACCTGTTGAAATGCTTTCTCAGACGGACCCATAACGCACCTCCCTACCTCTTGCATCTCGCATCGGCAAAGAACGCGCGTGAATTGCCTCTCACAAGAAAACCACCGCCCCGCACATCGCTTGTGCAACCTGTACCGCTTGGGCAATGACGCCCACTCCCACATCCACGGAAGACTGAGCCGGCGGGGGAGGGGGGCGGGGGTGGAGTGGGCCTCTGGTCCGTCCACACACAACGTCACCTATCCAACTCGCGACTCTCGGCAAATCGATGCTACCTTCAAGTACCTCTGGGACGGCTGGAATCTCGCCATGGAAATCGACGGCGAAGAACAACCCATCCGTAGCTACGCCTGGGGCCTCGACCTCAGCGGCTCACAGCAGGGCGCTGGCGGCGTCGGTGGCTTGTGCTTCGAGACAGCGTACGAACCATCCGCAAACTATCCCTTCGCCGAAGTCCCGCCGCGAATCAAGAGCGTGTCGCACGCCACCTTCGACTACAACGGCAACCTCACCAGCCTGCGCAACACAACCGGCAACAACGGCGGCACCGACGCCCGCTACGAATACGGCCCCTTCGGCGAGTCCCTCACCAGCCGCGACACCCTCGCAGGCACCAACCCCTTCCGCTTCAGCACCAAGTACACCGACCCCGAAACCGGCCTGCTGTACTACGGCTACCGCTACTACAACGCGGGGCTGGGGAGGTGGATGAATAGAGATCCCATTGGTACTTTGAGTTCATCAAATGAATTCTCAATGGCATCCAATTCTCCGATCTTACTTTTGGATATTCTGGGATTGTGGTATATTGCTGAAGGGGATTATTGGAAAAGTTCGCGCGCAATCGCCTATTCGGATTGTGGCGACTCTCTTTGGGGCTTAGCAGAAAAAGTCACTGGTAAAGGGTCGGATTCGAAATACCTTATGCTTCCACGCAGCGAGCAGCAGTACGCGAACAAAATGCGTGCAGATGTACCTGTGGATGAAGCCCGCTTCTCGACATTTTGGAACGAAGATTGCGGCGAAACGTGGCGATGGCAGCTACAAATGGCGGACTGAATAATAAGTTTGCGTACCTCGTGAACGGTGTAAGGCCAGCCTTCGACCGCGGCATCGGTTTGAAGGACCAAGGTTTAACCGAAGCGCAGGTAGGAGCGTTCTTCAATTCGGAAAACACTAAGTTGAAGTGCGATTACTACGGTGCAGCCTACTTAAGTCTTGCGAAGGGGCTAATAGATACACTAAAGAGTGGCGAGTTCGACTCAATTTTCGTCAATACACGAAGGATGGGGCAGTATCTGACGCACCCGCGAGAGGTTGCCACAGCAGACGATTTGGAAATCGGTGATTTTTCGGCATTTGGCAATCACAAAGACTACTGTGCCAAGCACCCTAACGGTGGTTGGGTCAATGAAAACGTGATTGCTTTGCGAGATATGTTTAATCCAGGCGGTAAGATGCAGTTTTTCGGCCTTCCCGGTGGCACAAAGACTGAAGCCGAATGGCTGGATGGGTTAGTCGGCGGGTTTAATGAAGGAGGCGGCCGACAAATCACCGTACAACAAATGGTTGATCCGAACGACGGCGCAGGAGGTTTTAAAAGACGGGCAAGATTCTTCAATGTGCCCAAAGTAGGACTATCGGTATTTCTTCATAGAAATAAGAAATGAATTCTCACAGATCAAAAGCTGTCATCGCTAAAGTCATGCTGATTTTAGCATCAAGTGGCGTTGGCGCCATGTGTTACGTTTTGGGGTCGTGTTGCAACTCAAAAATGACTCCATGTCAAAATCGCGACGAGACGTTATCGTGGTTAAATAGAGTGAGAAGCGACTATTTTCAGTATGTAAAGTCAAACATTCGTGATACTTCGGACTTCAACGGATGGTCAGTCTTGGACAATCTTGATTGGTTGCAAAAGCGAGATCAAAATGGACAGTTGATCCAAGAACTTTGTGAAGCTATACAAGATAAAAACAGTCCTGATGACTTCATCCGCATGGTGCACGAGTACATGATACGCAAATCTATTATGTCGGGCCGATATCACGATGCTTCTCTTCTCTTGTCTTGTTGTTGCCCATCTAGAATTGGTTCAACTTCCGTTGAATGCGGTGTAGTATTGAACAGCCGTGATCCTGGTGATGCATTGGTTGTGTTTTTAGATGCTTTTGATCAATCACCATCTCGCGATAATAAGACTTTGTTATTGTCTTGTATCAGTAGAATGCTTGGAAGTCAGTTCTCGCACGCGGTCTTAGGCGAACTAACTAGTGACAAGGTGCGGAGTTGGTATTCCAATAACAAGAATGTGCTATACGTCAATCAAAAATACTGTCCTAACATGGATGCCTGGGAGCTCCTGGCGCTTGATGATCGGGATAAAGATTGTTTGGTTTGCGCTGGCGAGTGAACCGGACGAAGCTGCGCATTTGTGCGAGCATCGTACCACCGTGTAGGGCTTATAAACGATATCCTGCGCTTTCCCAACTCTTCGGCAGGTGGCACAACCTCACCAACCCGTGCCACATGTTTCGCCGTGGCTTTGGACGGTGATGCTTGTGGCGAAAAGCGGCCGAGACTTGGAAAATCCGGTAGTTGACCCAACCCGTGCCCTCAATCCGTTCAGCCTTGCGATCAGATCTATGCGAACGTCAACCGCACCCCGCTCGCCCAAACCCCGCCACGACAACCCACCACCTTCAACCCCCTCATCCCCACATCGACAAGTGCCAAGACCCGAAAACACCGTCGCATCGTCTCACCATTCCCTCACTTCGTCACTTCTTCCAACACTCCCCCCACCCCCTCCACCACGCGCGCAAACCTCTCAAAGTCCATCTTGTCCGGCGTGTCTTCCGGCGTGTGGTACCAGCGATACCGAAACGGCGCCGTATCCGTAATCATCAGCGACGGCACACCATGCCGCCAAAAGCTCCAGTGATCGCTCGCGCCCACCAGAGGAATCACTCCCGGCACGCCTGCGCCCACGCATGGAAACTTGGCAACGGAACGAAACGTCCCCACACACTGCCTCACCAACTCGCCCGCGTTGTCCAGCCCCACAAACGCCACAAAATCGCCGCGTGTGGGCAACCCAATCAATCCCGCGCCGGGCAACGGATACGCCTGCGTGTCCTCTTCGTCCGTGTAATGCCCCAGTGTCTCCGGCGTCAGAACCGCGACAATGTTCTCGCCCAGTGCGTGGCTCCGATCCGCATCCATAAGACTTCCCATGTTCTTCGTATAGAAAAAAGGCGGCTCCTCGTTCGCCCACAACACGAATCGAATCGTGCGTGCAGGCCGCGCATTCGCAAACCGCCGTGCCAGCGCAAGCACCGTCGCCACGCCACTGCCGTTGTCATTCGCGGCTGGGCATGGCCCGCCCTTGAGTTCCACGCAGTCATAGTGCGCGCCGAACACCACAATCTCATCGGGCCTCGAAACCCCACGCACCTCCGCATGAAAGTTCGCGACCTCCACGCCCTCGCTGTTGTACGCATGCCGCACCACAGGACGCC
>CAZEZV010000055.1:0-18117 GCA_964516725.1 uncultured Phycisphaeraceae bacterium | reverse complement strand
GAACACTGCCGCTTCGCGGAGCCTCAATGAGCGCGACGAGCGAGTGTTCGTTGTCGGCGTGCCAGTCTGCGCCGTGCTGGGGTGAGAGGAACGTCAGCCGCGCCGGGCCAAGCGTTACTTCATCGCCTACAGACACTGTGATGACTTTCACAGTGCGAAATGCGAGTTCGCGCAGCATCACAGCCGCCGCGCCTTCGGGTTGCTCCAGTGCTTGTTGTTGCAACTGTGTACCAATTAGCACTTCTTCAACACCCAGCGGCTCGATCACATCGAGTATGCCACCCAAGTGATCGATGTCCGGGTGCGTGATCAACACTCGACGAACGCGCCACGCGCCCAGTTCGCGGGCGATTGCCGCGGTGCGAGGCGTCGCGCCTCGCGGCGGCAGCGCCTTCGCGTCCCACAGCAGCGCATCAGTGCCGGAACGAATCAGGAAGCAAGAACCATCGTCCACGGCGAGCATGTCAATGCGCAGCGCGACGCTGGAGGGCAAGCCACGAGCCAGCAGCGCGATCGGCACGATCAGAATCGCCCATAACGCACCGACAAGCAGTGCATGTCGCCGCGCCGCGCGCGTCCAACTGCTCCACATGCGCCAGCAAAGCGCAATCAGTGCGGTGGCGGGCAGCGCCCACCACAGCGGAATGGGCGGCACACGCAGCGAGGAATAATCAATCGCGTCGATCCATGTGGCAACGCGGAGCGCAACTTCGCACAACGCATTGAGCACCCATCCCGCGGGCGACGCCAGCGCTGGCGCGATCATGCCGATGAACAGCGTGATGTAGCCGATCCACAGCAGCACGACGAACAGCGGCGCGAGGATGAGCGATGCGATCATGCCCGCGAGGCTCACGATGCCCGTGGTTGCCGCGACAATGGGCATGGGCGTCAGCCAGCACATCGCGCCGTTGCCGATGGCGAGCGTTACGGCTTCTTTCACACGCGTGCCGATGCCCGGGTTGTCGAGCGCTGGTGTTGTCCCTCTGAGCGTCGTGCCAAAGAGCGCCTGCGGAGCAAACTCGCCCGCCCATAGCAGCATTGCCGTCAGACCGACGGAGAGTTGAAACCCAAGACTCCACAAGTCCGCAGGCCGCCACACAAGCAGCGCGAGCGCAACCCACGCGAGCACACACACGCGATCATACTTCCTCCCCATCGCGTCGCTCGCGAGCAGCGAAAGCACCATCAAACCGCTGCGGATGATGGGCGATTGTGCCGGCAGGGCGAGCATGTACAAGATCACGAGCAGCGCGACCAGCGCTGGTTCGAGCCAGCCCCGGTCGCCGGTGAGGCGGATTGCCCACAGCCCGGTGAGCGCGAGCACCGTCAGGTGAAAGCCAGAGATCGTGAGAATGTGCGAGAGGCCAAGGCGTGTGTAGGCAAGGCCGACAGGCGTTCGCTCCAATTCGCGCTCGCCCAGCAGCAACGCGCCCAGCAGCTGGCGGCTTTGGGACTGCGTGTTCGTTGAAGCGCGGGTCGAATGGCTCGCGTGGTCGAGCACGCGCTGCAATCGGGTGCGCATCGCCGCGCCCGCGCGCGCAATGAGCGAGCGAGCGTCATCAACAAAGCCCGAAATCTGCGATGCTTGAATCAGCGAAGGCGACGTGCAGCGAAGGATGCCCGCGAAGCGGTCCTGCGTCTCAAACAGCAGGCGTTTCTCATCGCCCGGGTTCTCGGCCGGGTCAGGCAAGAGCAATTGACCCGTCACGCGGATTGCCTCGCCCGCGCCCAGCGACGGCGCAACGTCGCCCTTCACGACAACCCGCAGCGTGCCTGACGCGGGCATCCACTGCGGCTCCTCGCCGCGAGCGACACTGAGCAGCGCACGCCGAACAATCAAGTCCGCTGACCAAGACGGCTCGCGCACCTGAAACTTTGCAAGTGCGCCCTGCGGCGCAGGCACACGCTCCCACGCGCCGGGCAAAAATCCCTCGACATCGACGATGCCGGCGTCAAGAGAATGCGGCGATGCAGTGCCGCGCGAGACAGCAATCTGCGCGGCAAGATCGTCAGCGGGGCGTTCCACGATGCGCGACTGCCCGACCGCCGCGCCCAGAAGGATGATCGCTGTGATCATCAGGCATCGTGTGACTCGCCTAGGTGTGAACGTCGCAACAGCCGCAAGCACTCCAGCAATCGCGAAGCCCAACCAACTGGGCCAGTTGTTCCACGCGAAGCCCTGCGAATGCGCCGCGCGGGCCAGCACAATGCCAACGGCAAAGCAAGCGACCAGCAGCCAGCAGCGCAGACGTGCCCGGGAGATCAACTGTCGCCGCTGCGCCCCCAGCGTCTCAATCGTCGGCCCGCCCACCGATGCTCCCGAGTTGTCAGAAATGAAAACCGCCACGCTCCCAGTGTTGCAGGGTCGCGCGGCGGGCGTTGGCGAGTTTAATTGGCAGGCAAAACGGTCGTGCGATCAATCTGGCCTGACTTGAGGCCATATTGATGCGAGCAGCCCAGCGTCAGTTCGCGGCCTGAATGATGTCGTCAAACTTCTCGAGAATCTTGTCTTTGACGTTC
Source organism: uncultured Phycisphaeraceae bacterium (assembly GCA_964516725.1). Taxonomy (GTDB): domain Bacteria; phylum Planctomycetota; class Phycisphaerae; order Phycisphaerales; family UBA1924; genus BJHL01. The sequence goes on along the minus strand of CAZEZV010000055.1, from coordinate 15,594 downwards.
TGTCCATAGCCAAGCGCGACAAATGGGTTGTGCGGATGGCTGAGCCTGCCGCCCTTATCAAAGCGCGACAGGATGTAGCCATCGATGCCCGCGCTGTGAAAGACCAACGGTGCCCGCGGCGCTGTCGGGCGCAACAACTCCGGATCAGTCTCAGCGGGATTTTTGGGCGAGCCTGGATTGCCAAGCAGGCCCATAAGCGTTTCCTGAACCGGAACCGGGTCGGTATCAAGAACGCTTTGGTGCAGCATTGAGACGAACTCGGTGGGTGGTATGGTGTCGCTCACGCCCTTCTGATTCAACTGGCGGCTGCCAAGGAAGACACCGTTGCTTAGGAACGCCGAGTTGGACGCCCAATACACGCGAGAACGATTGGGCTGCGGAGCTGCCGGGTCGTGGTAGATTCGTGCGAAGTCATCGACGTTGACCACCGGCGTGGTGACGCCTTCATCCGCCGCCCAACCCAGAATCGGTGCGCCGAACGCATCAACGATCTCTCGAATCTGAGTGTGCGTGCCAAAGCGAGACGGCAGACCCGTGTCAATCGGAAGACCTGTCGTTGCATCCGTCTTCTCAAACACCTTCGCTGGCAGATTCCAGTACAGCTTGTTGCCGTTGTTCTGCTTGCGACCGATCTGCGCGTAGTCAACGTGAATCTTGTTTGCCTGCGCCGAGTATGGGCCGACCGCGACCACAGTCCCGCCGACCGGGTTGGTTGCCTGGTCGACAACTCCGCCCATCATCTCCAGCATGACGTTCTGCATGGTCGACATGCCCTGCGTCATGTTCTCCTGGCTCCCCATCTCCTGCACAGAGAAGTATCCCGGCTGGCGCTTCTCATCCAGCGTGAACTGTGCGACGCCCTGCGCGAGGTCTGCGAGCAGTTGAGCTGTCTCTGATCGCTTCGCGGCTTTGCGGGCGCTGGAGAGGGCGGGAACCGTGATGGCGATGATGATGGCGATGATGGCGATCACCACGAGCAGTTCAATAAGGCTGAACGCGGCGCGGAGGGGGGCGGGGGAAGTGCGTCGGGACATGTGGGGTAAGGCGAGCATGATGCGATTCCTTTGCTGATCCGTCTGTGTTTCTGCCGCGAAAGCGAACTGGAGTGTGCTGAGCTCTCCAAAAAACCGGCCAAGGTTGGCTCCTCGCCAACTTCGCCATCGACCATGCCCGAACAACTGTTCGTATGGGCGACTCGGCGGTTGCAGCGCGATCATCGCTTCGTGCCAGAGAGTAGTGCTGATGAAGGCGCGGGGCAGGGCTGGGCAACAGTGCTTCCCCTTCGAGCGAAAACGTCACTAAGAACCGGCGGAGCTAGAGGTCGTGCTGCTCCCCACAGTATCCTAACATGCCCCGTGTCTGGCATTTCTTCGCACAAACCCGCGGCGGGCATCCATGCAAACGTGGAGAAGGCGGCAGCCGCGCTCAAAGCGGGGCGGGTGGTTCTGCTTCCTACCGAGACGGTATATGGGTTGTTTGTGCAGGCGTCGCGTGTGCAGGAATTGATCTTGCTCCGCAGAACGCACGACCAGCACTTTGACCCAAGCTCGCAGATGGCGACGACGTGGCACGCGCCGAGTGTTGAGCGCGTGACGAACGTGCTTGAAGTTCGCATGCCGGTGCACTTGCACCTGCTGCGGACTCTCGCGCCGGGGCCGGTGCGATTTCTGATTGAGACCAGTGAAGCGACCGGCAAGCACATTCTGTCCAAGCACCCGAGCCTGCCCGTGTTCAAAGAGGAAGGCAAGCACGCCGGGGGGGGCGGGCCCACAATCAGCGTGCGCATTCCCGATCATTTGGCCTGCGCGAGCGTGCTGGAACGAGTCGATGACTTCATCGTCGCTGATCGCGCGGCGGGGCTAGAACTGTGCGACGCAGCGTTCGCAGATGGAGTCGCGCTTCGCATCGACGCCGAGAGCATCGCAAAGTCGCTCGGCATAGCGGCGGTCGTTGATGGCGGTCCGACGCATTTCAAGACTGGCTCAACGACTATTCGCTTGACGCGCGAAGGCTGGTGGAAGTTTGAAAGCGCGGGTGCTCTTTCAGAAGGGCAAGTTCGAGCGAAAGTCGAAACCAGCGTGCTTTTCGTCTGCACAGGCAACACCTGCCGCAGCCCGATGGCGGAGGCTGTCGCGAAGCACCTGCTCGCCAAGCCCGGCGTGACTCTGAAGCCAACCAGAGTCGCCAGTGCAGGCGTCAGTGCGTTTGGTGATGACCCGATGACGCCCGAAGCCCGCGAAGCGCTCAAGGGCTTTGGCATCAACGCCGGGCCGCATCGCTCGCAGGCGCTCACGAAGGCAATGGTCGAAGGCGCGGACGTGATCTACGCGATGACGAGCTCGCACGCGAAGCGAATCGTTGAAATGATGCCCGATGCCAAGGACAAAGTGCACTTGCTCGATCCCTCGGGCCGGGACATCTCCGACCCCATCGGCGGCACGCTCGCCGACTATCGCGCCAGCGCGGAGATGATCGCGACGTTGGTGGAGCAGCGAATGGAAGAATTGCACCTGATCTTGCCACCCAGTCGCAAGGGGATTCTTGAAACTTGGTGAAAGGTCGGGCGTTATTTTGAACGCAGAGGAAGCAGGGAGAGGAAAACAGAGGGAAAACTGAGCGTGAATCGGTGAGATCGTTGGCAGTGCTGGTGAGTGATACGCCCCCGGAACCGACTCACATTTTGTCTTACCAATTGCCCCCTCTGTCGTCCTCTCGTCTCCGCTCTGTTTTCCTCTGCGTTCAAATTCCGCCTCTGTTCACCCCACGCAACCTCGCATAAACTCGCCCATGCGCATCGCCCTTTCCGCCGACCATCGTGGATACACCGGAACCAAGCAGCTCCAGGAAAAACTCTCGCGCGAGGGGCACGAGGTGCAGGTGCTGGGCGATATCTCAGGCCCGCCCGCTGACTACCCGGAGCGTGCGTACCTCGTGGGCAAAGCCGTCGCGAGCGGCCAGGCCGACGTGGGCATCCTTCTCTGCGGCACCGGCATCGGCATGAGCATCGCCGCGAACAAAGTGCCGGGCGTCCGAGCCGCCGTCGCGCACGATGAACTGACGGCCCAGCTCTCCCGCAGCCACAACGCGGCGAACGTCCTGTGCATGTCAGCGGACCTGCTGGGGCAGAGGCTGATCGAGAAGATTACGGAGATCTGGCTCAAGACGGAGTTCGAGGGCGGCCGGCATATGCGCCGCATTCACAAGATCGAGGCGATTGAGCGCGGCAAGGACCCGTTCAGCGTGGCGGAGTGAATGTCATGCGCGAAATCAAGCGGGGGGACTATGTTCGCGCGCGAGTGTGGCTTGATGAGCTTCCAAGAGCGACTTTTTCGCCCAAGAGCCTGCACACTTTCACATGGAAATGCCAGAGTGTCGCGAAGCCAAGACTTCGGTCATTGGCGGTAGAGTGCTTTGCGTATGTCGGTCCCCGCATCTATTACGGCTTGCTTGGTGGCGCATGGGAATCGGCCGAAACCGGACAATTCAAGGTCGTCGTCGGGACGTCTGAAGGCGATGGCGAACGGCTGGACGAAAGTATCGGTGCGGGCAAGAGCTGGCCAGCCTTCGTTGGGTTTCCAAGCGAGTATCTGGAGGGTGTGGAACTTGGCTTTGCCGCAGCGACTCTGTTCTGTCCTTCGGGAACGCTCACATTGAATTGTGCCGCTCACGAGCACGTTGGTTCGTGCATTGTGATATACGAACGAATTGCTGCTTCTATCGCGAGAATGCTCAGCGGTGCGACCACGGACACCGCAAACGAAGAGCTGGCACGAATGATTTGGCCCGACTTCTACGGCGTGAAGTCGTAGACCAACGTAAACGGCCCCTGCCCCACCAGCAATTTGTTGTCCAGCACACCGATGGCGTCGGGCGATTCAAACAGCACGATCCTCGCCTCGCTCTGCAACTTCGCGCTGCGCGCGTTGAGTCGCATCAGGCGCGTGGAGTTCATCACTTCGCCCGTCTGCAACTGCTCGCGATCGCCCGACTCAATCACGATGACTTCATCCTGGCACACAATGCCGGGCTCAAGCCGGCCCGGCGAATCCAGAGCGTCGGTGCCAGACAACTTGCCGCTGGCGTGTACGAGAGCGACGCCAAGGCTCGAAGACAATGCAAGGTGATCGCCGACGATCGTTGCCGAGAAGGGCAGCGTGATGCGGTCCTGCGTGCTCACCGGCCCGTCGCCCACTTTGCCGGTCATAGGATCAATGCGCCACAGTTGGAAGTCGCCATTCAAGACAAAGCAGCCGTCTGCTGAGTGGTCCTTGGCGTCGCCCGGGACGAGCCACGCACCCATGGCTTCGCGCACGCCGTTCGCATTAGCTTGCCACATCGCTTCGCCGTCGGTGCCGCGCACGCGGAGCAACCCGTCGCTCACGGCGACAAGCACATCGTTGTCAGGCGTGAAGCGAGCAAAGCGGGCGTGCCGACCAAGCATGTTGCCCGACAGCCGCCAGGCTTCCTTGCCTGTCGCAAGATCAACGCACAGCACAGCGGGGCTGGTTTCGAGTTGATTCCCGATCGCGCCGACGAACAGCACTTTGCCGTCAACTGAAGCTTTCTCAGCCGCGTTCATCGATTGCACACCCGACTGCTCTAGGTCATAGATCGCTGTCAACGGAGTTGCCGCAGACCACAGCAGCGCACCATCATGCAGCGAGAAAGACGCAGCCTTGCCGCGACGGTCGCAGATGGTGATCGCGCCCGCGCGCTGCCCGTTGCTGATTGCAAACAGCAGGTCCTCGCCACGAACAATGCCGTCCAGGGGCGTGTTGAACTGATCGGGCCGCGAACCCGGCGCGGGCGGCGGTTGATTGGTGACCCAGCCCGGCAGCATCGAGAGCGACGGACTCTTCCACGCCGACTTGCCCGTGATGTTCGAGATCGCTTCGAGCGACGCGGCGCCGGCCTGAGGCCAGAACAGAACGGTGTGCTCGGGCGTGACGCGCACGACGACCGGCGTCATCGCGATCTCTCGCTTCCAGAGTTGTTCAAGCCGACCCGTGATCGCTGACGTGCCGAACGCGGAAACCACATCGCCCTTGCGCGAGGTCATCACGATCACATCGCGCGACACGCCCGCAAGATCATTGCTCACCGATTGCAGAATGTTCCAGCCCTCGATCACCTGCGGCGCTGGTTGCAATTTCTTCGCGAGCGTGGGCAAGGTGCGTTTGACTTCCAGCGGGTTGCTCGCGAGGGCGTTCGCGGCTTCAAGCAGTGTTTGTGTGCCCGAGGGAGTCGTGAGCGTCAGATTGGGCGAGCGCTCGTGCAGGGTCAGTAGCAAGCGCTGCAACGGTTGAATATCGCCGGGCCGATCCGCGAGCGTGAGCAACGCACTGAGCGATTCGCTCAGGGTTTCTCCGGCGGATTCACGCCCGATTCGCACACCGCTCTGCGCACATGCCACGCCTTTGCGAAGCGCCGCACGCGCACTCTCGCGATCACCGCTTTCGAGGAACGCCAGTCCCACGCGCTTCCATGCAATCGCAGAAGCCTGCGCAAGCGGATACCGGCGCGCAAGGTCGGAGACTTCGGCGGGCGGCGCGTTCGCGGGCAGTTGATCCAGAAGCCGCTGAGCCTCTTCGTCATACGCCGCGTACGACTGTGCGCCCCAGCGTTCCATCAACGACGTGAGCTGCGCCGTCGCGGCTTCGCCGGCGGGGCGATGATCGCCCGTTGCCTGTGCGATGACTGACGTGGGCAGCAACGCGGCAGCCAGCGACTCGTCGAGCAGCACTTCCTGAAGCGCATCGACTGCAAGCGCCGGCTTCTGCTCAAATTCCCGAAGGAACGCACGCTCCAGCAACGCTTGCACGCGCTGCACAGGCGTATCCGCGGCCCGGCTCATCCGTTGTTCAAGTTGTGACAGCAGTGCAAGGTCGCGCAGCGGCTCAACCTGAATCTGGTGCGCCGGTTGAACCTCCTTCGCACCCTCGATTCGAACCGTGTCGCGCGCCGTGCCCGTTGGTGGCGCGGGTGGCTCAGGGGTCGCGTTCTCTGCGGCCTCACTCGAGTCGCTCTCGTTTCCAGTCTTTGACAACGCCGCCCGCGAGCGCGAGAGCGTGCTCGCAAGCAGGTTGAATAGGCGTGTGCGGGCTGTTTCCGCGTCAACGCCGTCTGCGGGCTTGCGGAGAATCGCAATCGCCTGATCGGACAGCTTCGGCGCAAGCTCATACCGCCCCATGCGCAAGGCAAGTTCGAGATACGTCAGCGTCGGTAGCGGATCGCTGGGCGAAGCCGCCGCGCGGCGTTGCAGTCCCGCTTCCGCACGCTCCCACGACAGAAACGTGTTGAGCCTGCTGGGCTCGGCGATGAGCAGCGCAGCAGGGTCCGCCGGCGTGCCGGTGACAATCACGTTGCCCGAAGCCTGAAACGCCCGAACTTCCGGTGCCGCCTGCGGCTTGGCGGGGTCAAAGACCGCGATCGTGTTGTTCGCAAGAGGCAGCGCGACCTTGAACACAGGCTCGTTCTGCGCGGTGCGCTCCTCAAGCACAACGCCGCGCCCCGCGGCCAAGCTTTCAAGGGCCGGACCGCGCACGACATTCGACGAACTGAACTTGGTCGCGTCGCAGAACACTGCGCCAGCGTCCGTGATCATCACAAGGTGCCGGCCTGCGCCAAGCAGATATTGCACGGGCCGCTGCGTTGCGCGCTCGTCGATGCGGGCCTGAGGCCTGCCCGACAGCGGATCAAGCGCGACCACGCTCCCGTGCGTCGGCTCGACCACGAACAACAGGTTGCCGATCAGCACCGGCTGATGCACCAGATACGTCGCCGCGACCTCGGGGTTGTTGAACGACTGATTCGCGTCCATCTCGGGCACGGGCTGCGTCAACCTCAGCCACAGGCAGCGCCCTGTCGTCGCTTCATACGCGCCGACGATCCCCATGTCGTCCACGCGGTACACCACGCCATTGTGCAGCAGGCCCGTGTCCGCGCGAGTCTGCGAGCGGCCCCACGGCTGCATGCCAACGCTCCCGACCTGACGCACCCAAAGAAGCTCGCCCGTCAGCAAGTCAAGCCCGATCATGTACAGCGACGTGACCCGGCTCAGAAACGTGGGCTTGCGCACGCCCAACACGACAACGTCGCCCTCGATGATCGGCGCGCCGCGCACCGAGACGCCCAGCAGTCGATCCTCCAAGTACGCCGGGTCAACCGCCCACAACTCGCGCCCGGACGCGGCGTCGAACGCGTGGATGCGCGTGTCGCCGTCCCGCCCGCCGCCCCGGGCGTGTCCAAGCGCCGCGACAACCACTCCGCGGGCCACGGTGGCCGACGCGACATCCTCAAGGGACCGGCTGTTGGGCATGCCCCAGTACATGTCCTCGTTTGTTCGACGTGATGTAATCGGCTGCTGCGCGCTGCGCCACAGTTCTGCGAGCGTGCTCGCGTCAAGCGCCGCCAGCGAGTCTCCGTCGTTGACAAAAAGCGTCTCGCCCAGCACAGCAGGCATCACCCACGCTGTGCCCGGGCTTGCTCGCTCGATGTCGGCTTCCTCGTCCGGATTGCGGTTGAGAATCGATTGTGGGTCGCTGTCTACTTCGCGAGCGACCGTGCCCAGCGCGCTCGATTGCAAAGGCCGCGAGTCCAGAGCATCCCATTGAGGCCAAGGCGAGGGCACAAACGCGTCGCGTGAAACCGCCAGTGCCGCCTTGGGCGCCACAAGAGTCTTTGGTAGTTCAACCTTCGCGCCATCGCCCCAAATCAAAACGCGGTCCTTGACAAGTTCAGGCCCGACAAACGCAGCGACCTGCGCAAGCAGTTTCGCGGCTTCGATGGACTTCGCGCCCGTTCGCGCCGGGTGCTTATCGAGCTGCTCCAGTGTGATGCGTGCGGCGTGGAAGCGGGCTCGCTCCAGTTGCGTTTGCGCAAGGCGAAGCGTCGCTTCGAGTCCCGCGTTGGTGAGAAAGAACGAGCGCTCGACCAACTCGATCTCGCCCTTCTCCAGCAGTTCCGCCGCGCGGGGCTCGTTCTGAGCGAGGTATCGCTCCAGTAGCTTGGGAGATTGCAGCAGCATCCGATGCGTAACCACGCGCACTGTCTCAAACGTGCGAGGATCGTCCATGTTCGGAAGCATCTGCTCGGCTTCCTTTTCAAGCGTCTCCTGAAGAACCCGAATCGCCTCCGTCATGTTGTCCGCGGCTTCGAGTTCCTTGACACGCACCAGCGACTCGATCGCGCCCACGGCTTCGTCGGTGTAGACCCGCCGAACCGGCATCGCTTGTCCGCCCGCTTGACCGCCCGCCTGACCCGGAGCCGCACGCAGCCGATTTGGCCCGACCACCTGCGCCTTGGAAACTGGCGAGAGCGCGATAGAAGCCGCAATCCCGCAGACTCCAAGCAGCACGCGCGCCCCAGGCGAGGCAGCACCCGTGACGGGGGCACCAGCGTCCATTGGGCTTTGAGCCTGCAAGTTTTGTGCTTCCCGCGGCATCTTCATAGCAATCGACCTCGCGGGGCGACTTCGCCACGCGTCCCTTCCACAACTCATACGTACGAATGTTTCCGGTCGTTCCAGACGGCAGTTTACGGGCGTTAGACTCGCTCCGAAGCCGCCGGATTCGTCATTCTTGGAAACGCTGGCAAAGTCGCGCACAAACCCGGTCGATTCCCCGGAATCATGGACCATCCGCCGGTTCCTTCGATTTCGGTGGCTCTCACTGACGCTCCGCGTTCAGACGGGGAGATGCCGGCGTGGATGCTGCGGGCCGGGCAGCCCCATGTCCGGGCGACGCGGGTGCTGCTGCTGCTGGGCACGGCGCTGATCGTGAGCGTCGCGGACCTCGTCATGACGCTGAAGTTTGTGACCAGTGTTGGGATGATCGAGGCGAACCCGATTGCACGCTGGATTATGAAGTCGGGCGATGCGACGACGCTGACAATCTTCAAAATGGTGCTCACCCTTGCCTCGCTGGGTGTTATCTTCTACTTCCGCAAGAAACGCAGCGCCGAGATCGCGGCGTGGGTGGCCTTTGGCATCATGTTGGCACTCAGTCTCCGCTGGTTCAACTTTGTCACGGCCGTCGAGCAGGAGGGGTACACCAGTGAGTGGCATTACCTCCAGGAATCGGGCCACCCGTCGTTTGTGATGATGCCGGAGAACGATTAGTTACTTGGGTGTCGCATCGCTGGTTGACGTCGGTGCAATCGGCGGCAGCGTCTCGACGCGCTCGCGGCGTTCGCTGGTGGAGAGCGAGCGTTCGATCATTTCCAGGCGGCGTTCTTCGGGCGACTTGTCCTTGCCGAAGAGGTTGGCCAGGGCCTCGCGCGTGCCGCCGAAGCGGACGGTTTCGACCTGCGGGTTGTTGATGGGGCCCACGACGCGGATGGTCGAGAGTTCGTCGCGGAGTTGTTCGACGATCGCGGTGATGAGCGGTATGCGGGCGCGATTGCCGGTGCGCATTTTGAGGTCAAGGTCAAGGGTGGGCCAGGTCGCGGTGCCGAAGCCGAAGATTTCGACGGATGGGCTGGAGATTGTCAGTTGCTCAAGACCAACCTGTGCCCCTTGGATGAAAAAGTCTGTCGACGCATAGTCAAGTTTTTCGTTTGTCGGAAACTGCAGGTTTGTCACCCGCACCAGCGGCACCACGGTGGGCAGATCGATGATGTTGCCGCCCTGGATCATGATCGTGCCGCGCCCTCGCTGGGTCTCGCGCTCGTTCAGGATGCCCCGCAGCGAGAAGTTGCCGGTAATCGCACCGCGAGAGGAATCTGGCGACGCGGCGGCGGCGAACGGATCAGCGGTCGGTGCTGCATCGCCGGCGGGTGTCCTTGCTCGCAACTGTTCAAGAACTGGCGCGAAGCGGACGCCCGACAGCGCAAGGTTGAGATCAAACGCGCGTTGCGACGTTGTCGGCGTGACGCCCGCGAGCGCGCCGGGCGTGTTGGGGGACGCGATATCGACGTTGCCGATGATGCGCCCGCCGTGGCACTGGGCTTCGAGGGTCGGGATGATGACCCTGCCGTCGGGCTCGGTGAACAGTTTGATCGTGGCGTTGGTGAGTTCGACGTTGTTGGCGAGCAGCAACGGGAAGTCGCCCGTCATCAGCGCCCGTCCGCTGCCGGGTGAGTCTTCGGAGGTGTAGCGATAATCAAGAATCCCCTCGGCCTTCGTGACCGCAAAGCCCATGTCCAGCGCGAGGTCCGACAGTACGAGTGTGCCCGTCGTGCTGACATTCAGCGGCTCGCCGTTGGGCGCCAGCACAAACGACACAGGCGACTGCGCGATCGTGATCGGCCCGCTCACGGTGGTCTTCAGTTCCTTCAATGAATCAGACAGCGCCGTGGGCAGGAGCGACTTGAGCGATGGCAGCAGCGAAGGCGCTGCGAGCGTGAATTCGCCATCCACCTGTGTGCCCGCCATTGTCTCCGCGGGCGACCATGTGCCCGTGAGTAGGGCTTTCCAATCGCGATGGAACAACGCGAGTGACTCAACCTGCCCGGCGAGCGATGGCGATGCTTCGCCGAGTTGCCCAGCCGCGGGGGCAAGGCGAATCTGCCCGGAGACAAACGGGAAGTCGACGCGCACCGCGTTGCGGTGCTCGTCGTGGGCGGTCCACGCGAGCGCAGTGGGGCGGACAGTGCCCTCGACGCGCGTGCTCTGGTCCTGCGTTGAGATCGACAGATCCGCATCGATAATGCCCGAGACTTCGTACTTCTCAAGAACGTCAACGAGCTTCTGCGAACCCTTCGACGACAGCATCGAACGAACGCCTTGCTCATCAAGCGCGATGTCTCGGGCTCGCAGCGTTACAGCGTCGATCCGAGGAGCGTTTGAGGCCTGCAGGATCGTGCCCTCGGCGCGAAGGCGCCCGATCGCGAGATTGTCGAGCGTGCCCGAGAAGAGATAGTTCGCGGCGACAGTCGCACTGCCCGAGTTGTCTTCCTCAGACTGCACTCGCAGGAACTGAGGCACGTTCGGGTCCAGCGAAAGTTTCAAGCCGTCGTAGGTGATGAACGCGTTCGAGAAGTCTGCGACTTCGACATCGACGGTGCCAGAATCAGTCGGTGACAGGCCTATGCGCAGATCACACGACGCGATGCCGACGGGCGAGACTTGCTCGCGCGCCGCGACAATTGCTTCCGCGGCACGCTGGCTGTAGCCGCCGACGAAGTTTTCAACGGGGAGCGTGAGGTCGAACTTTGGGACGCGGATGGTGAGGGCCTGATGTGCGCTTGCGCGCGTGGAATACAGCGCTGACTCGGAGCCGATTTCTCGGTAGAGGTGTGCGCCCAAGGCATACGACTTGGCACCGGGTACGTTCAGATGTGCATCGCCTGTGGCGTCGAGTTTGACGAAGCGGTCGGTGACTTGGATCGTGGAAGAGAAGTTGGAGACCTGGAGATTTGCGGACGACGCCGCGTCGTTGGTAGATCGCCCATCCAAACCCCTCCCGCCCGCCGCACCCCCGAGAGGGGCTTTGAGAGTGCCAGCGGCTTTTACTTTGATGTCATACACGGGGCCGTTCGCCGACGGCTTGAGGTCCACGTTCGCTTCAATCGAGCCCGATGGGTTGATCGGGTTGATCCAATCCGACAAGGGGCGCGGCTCATCGTCTGGCCCGATGTCGGGCAGGGCCGACAGTAAGATCGCGTCGATCGGTATGTCCTTCGCCGTCGCCTGCAACTCGGGCACGAAGTCGCCCGTCGTGCGCACGGCATCAATATCAACGCGCGCCGCGACGCTGCCCGTGCCGCCATTGATGCCTTCGTACGTGCCGCCCGACACGGTTGCAACGCCGTTCTCCTGGACAATGCGGACGTTGGTTGCGATGAGGGGATACGGAAAAGCACGGACCAGCACGCCTGCCTTGGGCAGATCAATCTCAATGCGATCCGTCCACGTGTCCGCAGGTCCGGCCTCGCGACCGATGAGCACTCGCACATTGACGTTGCCGCCAAGCGGAAAGTCTGGTGGCGAACTAGCGTCGCGGGCTACGCGCGATGACGGATCGCGGAGCAGATTGGCCTTGAGCAGGCGGTCATAATCCTGCAGACTGAACATCTCGTCCAGCACGTCGCCTTGCCCACGCTCGCGCATCGCGGAGCGAAGGCGATCGTCAATCGGCAGATTGAGTGCACGAACATCGAGTTTCACTTCTGCGTCATCCGTCGGCGGCGAAATGCTGCCGCTCGCGGTGATCGTGCCCCCGCTCGCGGAGCGCCCGCGGACTTCGTGAATGTTGATCGAGTTGTCGTCGAAAGTGACGGTGCCCGTGAGATCCTGCCACGGATACGGAAACTTGTGGAACGCGGCCGTCAATCCTTTGAGCGAGATCGAGCCGACGACGCGCAGCGGCGGGTTCTGCTGCTGCTCCGTGATTGCAGCACGGGCGAGGTCAACGCTGGCGTCGACCTTGCCTTGCGGATCGGAGAACTCGCGCAGCCGTCGCCGCGCCACGCCCGGAGCGAACTTGAGAATCTCGGGCTGCTCGTGAATGGGCACGTCCTTGGCATTCAGGCTGATTGTCCACGGGGCATTGAGCGACAAGCCGTCCACGCGGAACTCAACGTGGTAGGGCAGCGCTTCGATCTGACCATCGAGTACCCCCTTGACACCCACGTTGCTCAGCGTGATTGCGCCTGTGGTACGCGTCAATCGAAGGCGAGAGTTTTTCTGATCTGCGGGGACCGGAACCGGGTTTCCTTCCGCATCTTCGTCCGGGAGTGCGTCGACCGGCAGGTTCAGCGCCACATCCTCGAGCGAGATCGTGGTGTTCCAGTCGCCCGCCAACGCGTACGACACCTGCGCCTGCGGGATGCGGCCCTCGAGCTGCGACTGTGCGAAGAGTTCGCGTGCCTGTGCGGGCACGTTCTCTGCGTTGACGGCACCAAGGTCGATGCCCGTCACCGTCAGTGTCACTGCGTCCTTGGAAATACGACCCAGCGCAATTGCGCTCTGGCCCGACTTCGCGGCGGATTGCCGGAAGTTGATCACCGACGCGCCCTGATCGTCCGCAGACTGCTCAACGGTGCCTGAAACACTCAGTTGCTTGAGCACGGTGTACGCGGCGTCGGACGCGGAGTGCTCGGCGAGTTCGATGACGCCGTCGGCGACTTCAACCGCCGGGAGCGCGGCAACGGCCGGGCCTCTCGACGCCGTGGGGCGATCGACAAGGCTGTTGATGTTGAGCGAACCATCGTCCTTCGAGCGAGAGAGCCTTGCGATCGGCCGGATGAGCGAGAGGCTGTGGATGGTGGGCGTGCCACGAATGGTCTTGAAGAGACCGATGCGCCCGAAGAGACGCTCAACCGCAAACACCTCGCCCGCTTTTCCCGCGACGCCGTTCATGCGGATCGACAGGTCGCGGATGTCAACGCGGCCCGTCGCCGTGACTGTCACACTAGAAGCCGAGACCTGTGTGTCTGGCCCTGTGATCGCTGCAAGTCGCGAGAGAACGATTCGGCGAGTCAGGAACGAACTGGTGGCGAGCCAATACAGCCCGACGAGCGCCAACGCGATCAGCAGCAGCGACCACCGGCAGTACTTGCCCCAAGGGCGATTGCGCTGTGCTGAAGGGGTTGGCGTGAGTGCTTCGGGCATGCGTTCGTACCAAACATGATACGAAGCGAGCATCGTCGTGTTTGATCGGAATGCGGCGGCTCCAGATCGTGCCACCGACGAGCGGGGGCGGTTTCGTGTAGTCGGCGGCTCGTCACGCGGCCTTGCGAGTCGGAGCCTTGCTCTTGCGCACATAATGGCTGATCGTCTCCAGCATCTGAGACTTGTTGATCGGCTTCGTGAGGTAGTCGTCGCACCCCGCCCTGATGCACTTGTCGCGCTCGCCAAGCAGGGCGTGGGCCGTCAGGGCGATGATGGGCAGTGTGTAACCCTTGGAGCGAAGCGAGCTGGTTGCTTCGTATCCGTCCATCTCCGGCATCTGCATATCCATCAGAATAACGTGGAACGGGTTGTTCTCGCTCAGGGCTGCCATGGCGCTTTCCAGCGCAAGCCGTCCATTGCCCGCGATGGTGACGTCCGCGCCCGCCTTGCGAAGCAAGAACGCAAAAAGCCGCTGATTGTCCGGGCCGTCTTCGGCGAGCAGGACGCGAGCATCGATCCGCGTGTCCGCCTTGACCAGTTCCTTCGCCCAGTCCTTGGGCTGGCGGAAGCTCGGGATGTCGTCCTGCGACTTGATCGAGCGGAACGCAAGCGTGTTGCCCGGGTTAATCGTGACGCTGAAGGTCGTGCTCTTCCCGATCTCGCTCTGAAAAATGATGTCGCCGCCCATGAGGTTCGTAAGCTGCCGCGAAATCGCCAGCCCCAGCCCCGAGCCACCGAACTTTCTCGTCATCGAACTGTCAGCCTGCACAAACGGGGCGAACAGCCGCTGCTGCTGCTCGGGGGTCATCCCGATGCCGGTGTCAATGATGTCAAACCGAATCAGCGAACCGCGATCATCGCCCGCGCCAGCCCCATGCGAGACCGCAGACACCCTCAGCACCACCGATCCTGTGTTCGTGAACTTGATCGCGTTGCCCACGAGGTTCAGCAGCACCTGCTTCAAGCGCAGTGGATCGGTGTGGATGGTCTCTGGCAGGGGTAGGGCGTACTCAACCTTGAGGTCGATAGACTTTTCCTTCGCGCGGATGTGAACCATGTCGATGGTCTCTTCCACAATCTGGAATGGGCTGCACGCGAGACGTTCGATCTCGAACTTGCCCGATTCGATCTTTGAGTAGTCAAGGATGTCGTTCAGAATGCTGAGCAGGTGCTCGCTGTTGCGGCGAATGGTCGAAGCGTTGACGATCCGATCATCCTCGTCGCAGTCTGGCGTTGCAAGCAAGTCCGCAAAGCCCATGATCGCGGTCAAGGGAGTGCGAATCTCGTGGCTCATGTTTGCAAGGAACATGCTCTTGGCCCGGTTGATGTCTTCGGCAGCGGCAAGGCGTGTCTGCGCGAGTTCTGCTTCAAGTTTGCGTGCCTTCACGTCGCGTTGCGCGAGGCGGTAGATGACACCCACGCCCGCTGAAAGCAGGATCAGCGCGCCGCCCGTTGCAAACACGCCGAGGATCGCGTTCTTCTGCGCCGCGACCCACTGCCCCGCTGGGAAGTCGATGCCCAGCGCCGAGTGAATGTTCCCGTTGTCGTCATAGATCGGATAGGAAGCGCTCACCCACACCCCCCAGCGATCCTCGCTGAGTTCATCGTCAAACTTTGGCGTGCCTGCAAGCGCCGATTCCATTGAACGACTCGGTTCGTCGTATATCTCGCCAATATCGGTGCGCCCCTCACGTTCATCGTCGTACGCGCCGCTGTGGTCGTAGTCTGTTTCCGAGTCCAGCAGCAGCGCGAGTTGCCCATCCTGCGTGCGTGCCATCGTATAGATGTCTGCGATGCTCGGGTTGAGCGCGAGCCACGACTTCTGGAGTTCGATGAGTTCGAGATATGTGTGATCATCCGCCGGGGTCTCAAGCGACAGTTCAAGGTACCCGTGCTTGACCAGTTCGCTGACATAGGTCGGCCCCATGCCCTCGACCATGTTCTTGATGCGAGCGCGGGCGGTGTTGGACTGCATCTGCGCGATGGGCACGCACGCGAGCGTCACAAGACAGGCACCCACCCACACCCACCACGGGAAGCCG
>CAZEZV010000054.1:0-18182 GCA_964516725.1 uncultured Phycisphaeraceae bacterium | reverse complement strand
AACGTGATTCTCGCCGACGAAGTCAACCGAACGCCCCCAAAGACACAAGCCGCGCTGCTCGAAGCGATGCAGGAGCGGCAAGTGACCGTCGGCGGCCAGCGACACCTGTTGCCAGCACCATTCTTTGTGCTTGCAACGCAGAACCCCATCGAGCAGGAAGGCACGTACCCGCTGCCCGAGGCGCAGTTGGATCGCTTCATGTTCCAGATTCAGATCGGGTATCCAACGCTCACCGAAGAAATGGAAATCGTGCGCAGGCAGGCAACGCGGGCCAGCGCAAACGTGCAGCCCGTGCTTGATCTCGCGACGATCACGCGGATTCAGGAAGTCGTGCGGAACATGCCGGTTGCGGATCATGTGATGGCGTACGCCCTGCGGCTTGTCCGCGCGACGCGCATCAAGGAGCCGATGGACGCGGGGGTCGCTCGCCCTGAGAAAGTGAAAGACTACTTGGCGTGGGGCGCTGGTCCTCGTGCGAGCGAGTTTTTATTGCTCTCGGCCAAAGCCGCGGCGTTGATTCAGGGCTCGTCGCACGTGACGCCCGAGCACATCAAGCAGGTCGCAAAGCCGGTCCTGCGCCATCGCCTGATGCTCAACTTCAACGCCGAGGCCGATCAGGTCACGACGGACCACATTGTCGAAGACTTGCTGGCGCGGATTCCAGTCGAAGGCATCGCCGGCGCGGACAAGAAAAAGTTGGACGAGGTGTTGAGGTAGTATGAGCGGCGCGTTCTACCTCCGGCTCAACCAACGGCGCGTTGCGAAACCTCAGGACGCCTCGCACGCAACGCCGCTCGATCGTGACATGATGGAACGAGCGCTGCTGCTCGCTGCCAAGGCCGCGGCGATCGGCGAAGTGCCCGTCGGCGCGATCGTGTACGAGACGGCGTCTGGAAAAATGCTCGGGCAGGGTTTCAACACGCGTGAAAAGTCGCACAACCCGCTGGCGCACGCCGAGCAGTTGGCGATTCTTGAAGCGGCGAGAAACATCGGCGATTGGCGGCTGGACGCGTGTACGTTGGTTGTCACGCTGGAACCATGCGCGATGTGCGCGGGTGCGATCGTCAACGCCCGCGTGGGGCGCGTGGTGTTTGGGGCGATGGACCCGAAGGCGGGCTTCGCCGGCTCGCTGGGAAACCTCCTCGAAGACGAACGCTTGAATCATCGCGTGAAGGCGATCGCGGGTGTGTGCGGGGAGGAGTGCGGCGCGGTGCTCAAGAAGTTTTTTGGAAGCCGGCGCGAAGAAAAGCGGGCTGAACGCGCTCGCGGGCGGCGTGAGTGAGTAGAGCAAATCCGTGACTTCACAGGCACATCATCCAGACGACGAACGCGCAGTGACTCGCTCATGGCTTGAAGCCGTTGCACGCCCGGAGATCGCACGCGGGCTTGAAGCGGTTTACGACCTTGTCGCACGCGAGACGGCGGAGCGGCGGCCCGTGTGTGTGGCGAGCGGACGATGCTGCAACTTTACGAAGTGGGGACACTACCTGTATGTGACGGGGATCGAAGCGGCGTACACAGTGGCGAAACTTGCCGAGGTTCGAGGCGATGCGAATCACGATGCTCGCCGCGAGGACGTGCGGAGCGAGCTGCAAGGCTGCATCGACGGACTTGACAACACACGAGAGCAGTTGCACGCTCGCCCACCAGAACCCATCCCGCCTGCTGAAGGCGCTTTGAACCTCGCGCGGACGATTTCGCTCTCGCAGGTTGACGCGGCTCGCGTTCGCGGCGACTGTCCGTTTCTTGTCGACAAGCTGTGCAGCGTTCACACAGTCAAGCCGCTGGGGTGCCGGGTTTATTTCTGCGACGAGACGGCGCAGGAGTGGCAGAAGGACCTGACCGAGCGTGCACTTGGGATGATCCGTGCGCTGCATGATGCGCATGGGATTGAGTATCGGTATGGGGAGTGGCGGGTGATGTTGGAGAGGGTGGCGAGGCTTCAGTAGTTCGCGCGGGCGAGATGCCCATGCCGCCGCCTGGTTCATTCCTCATCGCGACTGAACTTGCGTTTGTTGCCGTTTTCCCAAGGCTTTTTGTCTTTTTCGACGGTGAAGCCGCCGACGACCTTTACCATCCCCGCGCCGAGCTCGCTTTCCATCGCCCTGAGGAACTCCGGCTTTAGCTCAACACGCAACCGCGGGTCCGCGGCAATGATCGCAACGCTGGACTCAGTCCCGATGATGACTTCAATCGGAAAGCGAATGCCCGCCTGCGCATTCTTCAAAATTGCTTCCGTTGCCTTTGATTCAACCTGCGCGGCCGACTTGCCGTTCTTTGATGGAGCATCAACAGCACTCGCAGCGAGAGCCGTTGCATCCTGCGCCCGCAACAACGTCACAACCCGTCCAAGCGTGTTCGCAGCTTCGCCATTCAACCGAACTTCATCAAGGAACAACCGCACTTTGCCGTTGTCGTATGGAACGCTCTCGATGGGAACAAGGCGATCAACAACGACCTGGGGATCGCCGCGAGAAAGATCAAGCCGCCCCAGCACGAACACAACTTTCTCAGCTTCGGCAAGGTGCCCGTACTTCGCGTAATTGTCCGTGAAAAGCACACAGTCCGCCGCGCCTGTGTGATCTTCGACGGTGAGGATCGCCATCTTCTGCCCCGCGCTCTTGCCGTTGCGGACAACGATGGGGCGAACGCTCTGAATCATGCAAGGCAGGACAACGCGAGCATCCTGCGCGAGTTCCTTGAGGCGCGACGTGTTCGCCGAAGCGAAAGCCTCGCTCCAGAACTTCCAGCGTTCCAGAGGGTGACTTGAGATGTAGAAGCCGAGGGCCTCTTTCTCGAAGTTGAGGAGGTCCTTTTCGGGCCAGGGGGTAACGCGGGCAAGGGGGGCGAGGGGAGCTTGTGTTGACTGAGAAGACTGGGATGATTGTGTTGTTGCGGCAGACTTGCCGGGTGCTTGCGCACCTCGGCTCTTGCTGTTGGCGTCACCACCACCAAAGAGTCCCGACTGCCCCGCCGCCTTGTCCTGCGCAAGTCGTTGCCCTGCAGTGATCGCCGCTTCGATGGTTCCAACCATCGCCGCGCGACTTTCTCTGCCGTGGACGCCGTCAAATGCCCCGCACTTGATGAGGCTTTCGAGCATCGCCTTGGTGATCGCGCCGGGCGGCACACGCTCACAGAAGTCAAAGATGCTGGTGAACTCGCCCGACTTTTCCCGCTCCGCAATGATCGAGTCAATCGCCTTCTCACCAATGCCCTTGATGGCTTTGAGGCCGAAGCGGATGTGGGAGGAAGAGGCATTGGGCACTGTGGACTGGGCATTGGCAGAAGCGATGGGCGTGGCTGCGTCTTTGCCAGTGCCCGATGCCTGATGGCCAACGCCCTTGACAACAGCAAAGTCCGCCTTCGACAAGTTGATATCCGGCGGCTTCACCTCAACGCCCGTCGCAAGCGTGATCGGGCTGCGCGGGTCCGGGCTCTTTGGATCAATGATCCGTGTGCGCCGACAGTCTTCCAGATACGGAATCCAATCACTCGCCTTGTTCGCCTGACTTTCATACGTCAGGAACGCCGCCATGTACTGCGCAGGGTAAAAACACTTGAGGTACGCCGTTTGATACGCGACGATGGCATAGCCCGTGCTGTGGCTCTTGTTGAAGCCGTAGCCCGCGAACTTCAAGATCAGTTCGAACAGATCGTTCGCGCCGTCCTTCGTGAGCCCCTGCTTCACGGCTCCTTCGTTGAACTTAGGCCGCTCCTTCTCGATCTTGTCGTACTTCTTCTTGCTGATGTTCTTGATGAGCGAGTACGCGTCGCGCAGCTTGATGCCGCCCAGCCCATGCACGATCTGCATGACCTGTTCTTGATACACCATGACGCCGTACGTCTCGTTGGTGTATCTATCGACAATGTCGTGTACCTTCGGCACTTCCTGCGTGCCAAGCTTGCGCCTGTTGTAATCCGGAATCAGGTCCATCGGCCCGGGCCTGAACAACGCGTTCGCCGCGATCAGGTCTTCCAGTCGGTCTGGCTTCATCTCCACCAGCAACCGCCGCATACCGCCGGATTCAAACTGGAACACGCCGGTGGTTTCGCCACGCCGGAAAATCTCAAACACACGCTGGTCGGCGAACGAGAGTCGGTCGAGATCAAGCGGGTGAGCGAACGAGCGAACAAGCGAACGAGGGGACGAGTCTCCGCGGCTTTTCTTCCCCTCGTTCGCTTGTTCGCTCGCTCGCTCGTTCGCTTCGTATTCCTCCCCTCGCCCGACAGCCTCCCAAATCTCCCGCTCGCTCATCGTCTCCCGAATCAACTTCTTCGCCCGCGCAACAACCGAAATCGTGCGCAGCCCCAGGAAGTCCATCTTGAGCAAGCCCATCTTTTCGCATGTGGGCCCGTCCCACTGCGTGATGACCGCGTCAACTTCGCCGCTGCCCGCGTCTTTTTCCTTCGCCGTCTGCTTATACAGCGGCACGATTTCGTGCAACGGCCGCGTCGCGACAATCACGCCTGCCGCATGCACGCCCGCGTGGCGCGTATGGCCTTCAAGCGCGATGGCCTGATCAAGCAGGTCTTTGATGCGAAGATCTTTGTTGTACAGACCGGCGAGTTCTGGCTCCTTCTTGATCGCTTCTTCAATCGTGATGCCCAGCTGCTCGGGCACCAACTTGCTGATGCGGTCCACTTCCGCAAGCCCAATCTCCAGCACGCGCCCGACGTCCTTGATCGCCGCGCGAGCTTTCAAAGTTCCGAACGTGATGATCTGCGCAACGTGGCCATACTTTCGCCGCACGTAATCAATCACGCGCCCGCGGCCATCCTGGCACAGGTCAATATCGATATCGGGATACTCGCTTCGATCCGGGTCCGTGAATCGCTCAAACAGCAGCCCGTACCGCACCGGACAGGCGTTCGAAAGCCCCAGCACATAACCAACCATCGTGCCCACGCCCGAACCACGCGCAAGCGCGGGAACGCCATTGCTCCGCCCCCAGTTCACAAAGTCCCACACGATGAGGAAGTATGCCGAGATGTTTTTGTCGGCAAGAATCTTGAGTTCGCGCTCGAGGCGAGCAACTTTCGCGGCGTGATCGTCGTGGGTAGAAACTTTGGCATTCGGCATTTGTGATTCGGCATTCGTGGAAGAAGTCTCCGGACTCGGAGACGAATGCCCATTGCCGAATGCCGAATCACGCGAATCCACAGCCCGCCCATACCTCCAAATAAATCCCGCCTCCGCAAGCAGCTTCAACGCCGTGTCACAATCCACCTTCGACTTCACCTTGTCCGCGTCGCTCAGTTCACTGCCGTCCTCATTGCGGAAGGGCTTCAACTCAAACTTGCTGCAGTAGTCCGCGTACCACGCCGTGAGATCGCCGGCGTACTTGGGATCATCATGCTTGGGCAGGTCCTTGGGCTTTGGAAGCACCACTCGCACCATCGGAGAGTGATTGGCGCCAAGTGGGAGCGTGACATTGCAAGCTTCTGCTATCTTCTGCGTATTCGCAAGCGCTTCGAGACCCGCGTTCTTGTTCGCGCCTGCGTTGTACTCCTCGCCCGCAAACAGCTCAGCCATCTCCGCAGCACTCTTGACAAACACCTCGCGCGGATAGCGCATCCGGTTGTTGTCCTGCTTGCCCTTGCCCGTCGAAATGCAAATCAGCGTGTCGTGCGTGTTGTAGTCGCTCTCGCGGAGAAAGTGCGCATCATTATCACACACCAGCGGCACATCGAGTTCGCGAGCAAGTTTGATCAGCCACTTGTTGATCGCGTTTTGCTCGGGGACGTGGTGTTGGAGTTCGACGTAGAAGCGGGGGAAGTCTGGGGAGGCATTGGGGCTTGGGGATTGGGCATTAGCAGAAGAGTCTTTCGACTTCTCGTCTTTTTCCGCCCCCAATGCCTGATGCCCAATCCCAAATGCCTTCCTATGCCACTCCGCGCTCTCCTTCGCCAACAACCAATACTTCTCATCCCCAGTTCGCTCAAACGCCAGCAGATGCTCCCCAATCTCGCTGCCCAGGTGCCCATTGATCGCGATCAACCCCTCGCTGTGCTTCGCAAGCAATTCCCGATCAATCCGCGGCTTGTAATAAAACCCCGTGAGATACGCCTCGCTGCACAGCACCAGCAAGTTCTGCCACCCAACATTGTTCATCGCGAGCAGCACGAGGTGATAGCCGCCTTCGCCGCCGCCGCTGTACGTGCGATCCTGCCGCGGCTTGCCCGGCGGCGTGACATACGCCTCCACGCCAAGGATCGGCTTGATGCCTTTTTCCTTGCACGCCTGATAGAACACCGCCGCCCCGAACATGTTCCCGTGATCCGTGATCGCACAACTCGTCATGCCCAGTTCGGCGATGCGATCGACGAGTTTGTCGACCTGATTGCCGCCATCGAGGAGGGAGTATTCGGTGTGGAGGTGGAGGTGGGTGAAGGTGGATTGGGTACCCCCACGCTCCGCGTGGGGCGAGTCACCAGTTGTGTTGGGTTTTGGTTGCTCCGTCTTGCCCATTGCGTCGTCCCTGATGTGACGCAGGAGTGTACGTGGCGTGGCGTGGATACGAAGTCGTTTCCTTGCTTCGACAACAGGCTCATTAGGCAGTGTTTCCACACTCCGGGCATGTGCCAACATGACCACCCGTGTACCTGCACTCGGGACACATTCCCGCAACAATCCGAAGCTCGCGACGTTCGGACGGCGTTGTTCGGAACATTCTGACGATGGAGCCAAGAATTGCGAGTATCCACGCCATCGCGGCGACCATCGCGACATCAAACCAGAACGCACCCCATCGCATGATGAGATGATTGCCGACGATCACCTGCTCGCCGATTGGTTTCATGCGAGCGGGAAGATGTGTTGGAGTTTTTCCGAGAAAGTACGGACTCACATCTTCGATTACAGTGCCGTTCGGCACGGGTTGCGATGTAGCAAGGTCTGATGCTGAAATGCTCAGCGTGTCCCAAGGGCACACCAGCGCGAGCGGCCAAGTTTGCGTGCACTTCAACACGGCGGTGACCTTGACAGGTCGATTTGACTGCTTCTCGATCGTATCAAAGGTGAGGGATAGCACAGAAGGACTCGAAATCGCGGTATCAATTGAGGAGTTGACGTAATAACCAATCTGATTCATCGTTCGTGTCCACGCAAGACTTACGCAGATGAACACGGGAATGACAGAAAGCAAGCCAAGCAATGGCCACCAAGAAACTGGCACCATCAGCCACTTGCGGCGTGTAGAAACCTGGATTGACTCGTTACGTCGAGGTTTCTTTGGTGATTCTGAAACGTCTGCGATGCACACAATGCAACCGACGATCGCACTTGCGAAGATTGTCGCGAAGGGAGCCCAGGCAACGCCCGGAAGGAATTTTCTACTCGCCTGATTCGCGGCGAGTATTGTCAATACGAACCAGAAGCCAATACGAAGCACCCACATCGCGAGGCGCTCCGGGTTTTGGAAGAATGATCGCTTGGCGGCCACTCAATGTCCCCCGTCCCGACGGCGTGCGCCGTCGGCTCCAGTGTTGCGTGCGGTTAGGCTCGATACGCCTCCGCGACCCGATGCAGCGCCTCGCCCACGATGCGGATGTGGTCGTCGGTCAGGTCGTGGTGCATGGGGAGGGCCATCACCTTGTGGGCCAGCGCGTCGGCCATTGGCGTGTCGTGTTGGTTGAGGTGTTCGAAGGCGGGTTGGTTGGGGAGGCTGCGGGGGTAGTGGACCGCGGTTGGGACGCCTTCGGCTTTGAGAGCCGCGGCGAATTCGTCGCGGGTGCAGGCGAAGCGCTTGGGGTCCATCTGGATCACATAAAGGTGGAACGCGCTGGTGGCGTCGGGCGTGGTGATCGGCGCGGCGAGGCCATCGATGGCGCTCACAAGCCGGTCATACTTCGCGGCGTTGCGTTGGCGCGTGGCGGTCTGCTCAGCAAGACGATCAAGGCGGGAACAACCCAAGGCACCGGCCATGTCGTTCATGCGGTAGTTGTACCCGACCTGTTCATGCAGGTACTTTTCAGTCTCGCCGTGGCTGCGCAGCAGGCCGATTTCGCGTGCAAGGCTATCTTCGTTGCACGTCACGATGCCGCCTTCGCCTGTGGCCAGGTTCTTGGTTGCGTACAGCGAATACGTCACAGCATCGCCAAATTCGCCCAGGCCCTTCCCTTGATAAGTAGCAAGGTGAGCTTGAGCCGCGTCGTAGATCACGCTCAGATGGTGTTTGTCCGCAAGTTGCTCGATGGCGTCGATGTCAACCGGGCACCCATACAAGTGGGTCGCGGCGATGGCGGTGGTGTTTTTCGTGACCTTGCGTGCGGCGTCGGCGGGGTCGATCTGATAAGTGTCAGGCAGCGCGTCAACGAAGATCGGGTTGCCGCCTCGGGCGACGACCATGCTGACGGTCGCGATGTAGCTCCATGCGGGGACGAGGACATCATCGCCCGGCTGGATCAGGGGTTCATACGCGAGTTGCAGGGCGCAGGTGCCGTTGGCGCAGGTCAGAGCGAATTGTGCGCCGGTCATTTCGGCCCAGCGCTTTTCCAGTTCTTCGCACTTTTTCGCCGCTCGAAGCATGCCGCTGTCGAGGACCGCGATCACCGCGTCCTTGTCGGCCTGAGTAAGGGCGGTGGACATGAAGGGGACGGCTTTGTCGGAGATGGGCTTGCCACCGAATGCGGCGAGTTCTTTGAGCATCATGTCTCGACGGGCGGAGCGAACGGGCGTCATGGTGGGCACTGGCCGAATCCTTGTTAGAAGTCAGAAAGCGAACAAGCCCTCGGTAGACGGGCTGGGGTAACGGGAAGGATAGCGGCAAAGAGGACCTTTGCGCGGTTCTGAGATCAATATTCGTTTTTTGTTTGGTATAATTCTGAGTAGGCCGTCACCGATGCTCGGTGCCCGGCGAGACGCCGGACCTACGCAAAGACAAGTGCAACTGCTTGTGCAAGTCCTTGCGTATATTGATGCACCATGCCAACAGCCACAGCGCGGCTTGGTGAGTCCCCCCGCCCCCCCCGAGCAAAGACTCGTAGCGGAAGCGCGGGTCGCTTGACGTTTGCAGCAGGCACGATCGTTGCAGCCCTTTGGCTGAGCGTCAGTGTTTACGCCGCTCCTCAAGCCGCCCAGCAGAACTCACCCAGCACTCCAAACAACCAGACCTCTCAGCCCGTCTCGAAACTCTCCGAAAGCGACTGGGCAAAGACGCTCATCAACTTCGCGGGCACCAAAGGCGTTTCGCGCCCCAGTCAAGACGCGATCATGGGTTTCAGTCTGCCCACGAGCGTCAACGCGACGACGGTGAAAGCCATTCAGACGCGCAGCGGCGATGTCAAAAAGGGCGACGTGATCGTCAAGGGCGACGATGCGGAAGAGCAGATCGTTCTGAAACTGCAACAGGAACGCATCGCCAAGCCCTTGAACATCGATCGTGCGAAGGCGGCAATGGACCTATCTGAGGTTGAATACGCGAGGGTGCGCGAAGCATTTGCGCGAGGTGGCTCGGGCACGCAGGAAGTTGATCGGGCCCGGCTGCAGGCCGACGTGTCGCGAATTGACTGGGAACTTGCCGTGAGCAACGACAAGCAGGAGAAGTTGCAACTTGATCGACTGCAAGAACGCATCAAGGGATACTCGATCGTCGCGCCGTTTGACGGCACGATTGACCTGGTGAACGCGGACGTTGGGCAAGTTGTCGCCGGCAACGAAAAGGTAGTTCGCGTCGTGGACGTTGATCCGTTGTGGGTTGATATCCCAGAACCCACCGACCATCCACACACATGGTCACTCACGGCGGGCGCGAAGGCCTGGGCGATGGCGAATGTCGCGGGCGAGGCGCGGGTGGTTGAGTGCAAAGTGATCGAAGTCGCTCCGACGTCTGACCCGGCGAGCCGAACTCGGCGTATTCGTGTGGAAGTTCCGAATCCGCCCACGACCAACGGCAAGATTCGCTTGCTTGCAGGCGAAGCGATGTGGGTGAGGTTTTCGCAGCCTGATGTGGCGGAGTTGCCCGCTGGCACGAACATTGAATTTGTTGACGGGTGGGTTCCGATTGGCATTGGTACCGCACACGCAGGGTTTGAATCGAAAGCAACAAGCCACGGGGGTAACTCGCGGTGATCGACGTCTCCAATATCAAAAGCCCCGGCTGGCATCGCGTGGTTGCGGAGTTGTCGCAACCGCTGCCGGACGATCGTGTGTTTTTGCTGAGGCTGCTAGCGACGCTGGGCCTCGTGAGCAACTCGCGGCAGGGCGTGTTGCACGCCGTGCTGCCCGGCTCGGAAGGCTCGCCCGCGGAAGTGCGTGCGGCCCAAGTTTGGCCATTCGCGGCGGACGTGATCGACCCGCAGGGCCGACCCTTGCGGCCTTTGGAAGAGTTGGTTGATCCGACGAAACTCGACGCAACTTCGATTGAGCGCGCGAAGGACATTGCTGGCGCAGCAAGAACCGTCGCGGCGTCGCGGCAATTACAGGTATTCTCGCTGGACGAAAGCCAGATGTACACCGGCGGTGGTGCGCAAGCGAAGACACATGTGATTGCGATTCCGGTGCCCTCGGGGCTGGCGCAGGAATCGGGCACGCTTCCCATCAAACACGTGATCACGCTGATCGGCGATGCGGCATCGCGCCAAGCGCTGCAGAGCACGCTCGCGCTGGTTGAGGTGCTGACCGGCTACGTGTTCACGCACGAGGCACAGCAAGCACTGCGCCGAACGAAGCAATCTTCAGCATCACTTGATCTCGCCGGACGCTTGATCGCATCCATCAACGCAACATCAGGATTCAAAGCCGCGAGTTTTCAACTTGTCAATGACGTGTGCCGCCAGTTGTCGCTTGATCGCGTCGCGCTTGGCTGGGTGCCGGGTTCGCCCGCGAAGCTGCCCGGTCGAGGCAGCGCCGAAGAGCAAGGCGCTCGCGGCATGTCGCAGCCTGCGTTCAATGTGCACTTGCATTCGCTGAGCGATACGGAGCACGTTGATCGCCGTCTTGAAATGTGCCGCAAGATCGAAGGCGCGATGGAAGAGTGTCTGGATCAGGAGCAGCCCTTGCTGTTCCCGCCGCCGCCGCCGATTGGGCCGGGCGGGGATTCATCCCTGGGTCACGCGGTGACGCACGCGCACCGCGAGTTGGCGCGCAACGACGCGAACTTGAAGGTCGCAAGTTTCCCGCTGCGGGTTGTCGACGCGCGGGGCGAACGCATCGCGGGCGTGTTGCTGGTTGAAGCGGGCGAAAAGAACAAACTCGACGTGGCAGTGGTTGAACTGCTGCAAGCCACGCTTGATCTGGTTGCCCCGGTGCTCGCCGTTCGCGCAAGCGATGATCGCTATCTCGCACTGCGCGCATGGGACTCAACGCTTCGAGCCGCGGCGTGGGCTGTTGGCCC
The DNA here is from genome assembly GCA_964516725.1 of uncultured Phycisphaeraceae bacterium. Classification (GTDB taxonomy): domain Bacteria; phylum Planctomycetota; class Phycisphaerae; order Phycisphaerales; family UBA1924; genus BJHL01. Next base: position 6,849 of record CAZEZV010000054.1, on the reverse strand, counting down.
GAAGCACACAGTCTGGAAAGTCGCGGGCATCGCGCTCATGGTCGCAACGGGAGTGCTGTTCTTCGGCAAGACCACGTACCGCGTCAGCGCGCCGATGAGCCTCAAGGCCGAATCGCAGCGTGTGGTTTCCGCGCCGGTTGCGGGCAAGATTGAAAGTGTCCCTGACAGCATCCGCCCCGGTGCGGCTGTGAAGGCGGGCGATGTGCTGATTCAACTTGACATCAAGGAACTGCAACTCACGCGGCAGGAATCGCAGGCACAAGTCGCGCAGTACGAAAGCCAGGCCGACGATGCGCTGCGCAAGGGCGACAACGCGACAGCATCTCAGGCCACGGCGAGAGCCGCACAGTCGCGGGCGCGGATGGAGCTCGCGTCGCTCAACATCGAGCGCAGCACGATCCGCGCTCCAATCGATGGCACGATCATCTCTCGCGATCTGCGCGATCGCGTTGGAACCACGATCAAACTTGGTGATCCCCTGATGGAAGTTGCGGATCTGTCAACCATGAAAGTGGTTGCCAAGGTGGATGATCGCGACATCAGCTTTGTGCAGATTGGCCAGACGGGCCAGATCAGCCCCAAGGCAGACCCCAGCAAGACGCTCGCGTTCACGGTCGATCAGATCGTGCCGCTGTCGCAGGCGTCGGAGGGCGTGAACGCGTTTGAAGTGCGGGCGAACTTTGCGGACGCGGCGCAGTGGAGCGACACCGATAAGAAGTGGCTGCTGCCGGGGCTTGAAGGCCAGGCGAAGTTCAACACAGAACGCCGCAGCTTCGCGTGGATTTTGTCGCGTCGCATTGTGGATCAATTGCGTGAATGGTTGTGGTGGTAAGAAAAAGTGACGTAGAGACGAAGTCACGAAGAGACGAAGTGCGTGACAGTTTCGCGTTGAATACAAAGCAACGTTCACTTCGTCTCTCCGTCTCATTGTCTGTCCGTCTCTTCCCATGTCTGAACGCCACACATTCTCACCCTTCTGGCACCGCGTGCGAGCACTCAAGCCTCGCCTGCGCCCTCACGTCCAGATCACTCGCCAGCGATTTCAGGGCGGCAGATGGCACGTCGCGCATGATCCGTCGTCCAACGCGTTTTATCGCCTGTCGCCTGTTCAGAATGAGTTTGTTGGCCTGCTTGATGGCTCGCGGACTGTGGACGAAGTGTGGCAACTCGGTCTGACGCGCCACGGCGACGGCGCTTTGACACAGAACGATGTGATTCAAGTGCTTGGCCAGCTTTACGCGGGCAACTTGCTGCAAGCCGATGTGCCACCCGAGACAGAACAGTTGCTCAATCGCGGGCGCGATCGCCTCAAGAAGCGGGCGCTTGGGCAGGCAGTTGGCCTGATGTACTTCCGCGTACCCCTCTTCAATCCCAATGCGCTGCTCACAAAGCTGGAACCGATTTTCAGGCCCGTGCTCAATCGCGTTGGCCTTGTCGCGTGGCTCGCGCTTGTGATCGCCGCACTCTTTGCGATTATTCCGCAGTGGAAAGACTTGCGAGAGGGATTCAATACGGCGATTGCTCCCTCTAATTGGATTTGGATGGGCATCGTGTTCATCGCAGTGAAACTCTGGCACGAGTTCGGGCACGGCGTCATCACCAAGCGCTTCGGCGGCCAAGTGCCCGTCTTCGGCGCGATGATGCTCGTGCTGATCCCGTCGCCGTTCGTTGACTGCTCCTCCGCGTGGAGTTTCCCAAGCAAGTGGCAACGCATCGCCGTCGCCGCTGGTGGCATGATGTTTGAACTGTTCCTCGCCGCGATCGCTGCGTTCGTGTGGCTCGCAACGCGGGACAACCCGGGCCTGCTGCACCAACTGTCGTACAACGTGCTGATCTCCGCAAGCGTCAGCACGATCATCTTCAACGCAAATCCGCTGATGCGATTCGACGGTTACTTCATCCTGAGCGACCTGCTGGGCGTGCCCAACCTCATGCAGCGCTCGATGGCGATGCTCAAGTTCCTCTTCTTGAAGCATGTGTATCGCATCGAGAACCCGCCGCAGCCCACGGGCAACGCGCGCGAGGCGTTGATCTTGCTGGTCTACGGCATTCTCGCGTTGTTCTATCGCGTCGTGATTTTCATCTCGGTCACACTCTATGTGCTGGGGCAGATGTTTGGCCTCGGGCTGATACTTGCAGTGTGGACCGCCGCGATGTGGTTCATTCTGCCCGTCGGGCAGTTGGTGCATTGGCTCGCAACCGGGCCGCAACTTGCGCACAAGCGCGGGCGCGCGATTCTTGCGACGCTCGCGATGGTCGCGGGCGGGTTGCTGCTGTTGGGCGTCGTGAAGTTCCCTGATTACCGCCGCGCGGCGGGCGTTGTGGAAAGCGCGAAGACAGCGGGCCTTTATTCAGGCTCGGAAGGCATTCTGGCCGCGGTGCATGTGAAGCCGGGGCAGCAGGTGAAGGCGGGCGACCCGGTTGCAACGATCGACAATCCTGAATTGATTGCCCGAGTCGCGTACACCAAAGCGCAGCTCGCTGAGGCGGTTGCTCGTGAGTTGCAGGCGTCGGCAAAGTCCGCGACCGAAGCCCAGATCGCGCGTGAATACGTCGAGACGCTGGAGCAGTCGCTCAAGAACGCGCAGGACAAGGTGGACAAACTCGTCATCCGCGCCCCACACAACGGCGTTGTGGTACTCGCCCAGGCGATTGACCGCGTGGGCATGTTCATTCAAGAAGGCACACCCATCTGCGATGTGATCGACGACAAGAACCTGCGCGTGTCGGCGGCGCTCACGCAGACCGAGGCGGATTGGATCGCGTCGCTGCCGCCAGACGGCTACAAGGTCGAGATGCGCCGCAAGTCGCGCGTGCATGAAGTGATCGAAGGCAAAACCGCCGACATCGTGCCCGCCGCTCGCAAAGACGTCGCGCACGACGCGCTGCTGTACCAGGGCGGCGGCACCATCGCCAGCGAACAGGGGCAGCAAGGCGAGTTACTCGCGAAGAGCGCGGTGTTCACCGGGCACTTTGTAGCGATGGGGATTGATCCCGGGATCACGACGGGCGTTTCGCCCGACTTGGGCCTGCCGGGCGAGCGAGTGAGTCTGCGATTCACGCTGCCGAAGAAGCCGCTGCTGACGCAGTGGCTGGGGCGGCTAGAAAAGACGCTGCAGGGGAGGGCGAGGATTTAGAAGTGGTTGTGGTGGCACAGACGTCCTCGCCTGTGCCCGAACCTCAAGCGGCTTCCGTCAAAGGCGCGCACACCTGTGACAGACTAAGACAGCAATGACTTCCTTCGCCCTCTCCAACTACTCCACCCTCTACGAATCGCTGCGCAGCAGGCGACTCAAGCCCGTCGCGCCGACGGGGCTCGATCACGTTGCCATTCAGGCAAAGATTGCGGCGGATCGGTTCTCGCTCAAGCCCGCGGCGCTGCTGACTCGCGCAGAGCGGATTTGCTCAAAGTCCGCGCAGCCGCGTTCGATGTCTGATGCGGTCCTCACGCAGAGCCTCGCCGACATCCGCGAGGTCTTCGTGCGCCGCCGCCAGCAGGAAGATCACGTCGATCAAGCCCTCGCGCTCATCCGCGAAGCAGCTCGCCGCGAAACTGGCGAAGAACCCTTCCCCGTGCAAATCATGGGCGCACTCGCGATGTATCACGGGCGTGTGATTGAGATGTTGACGGGCGAGGGCAAGACGCTCACCGCGAGCGTCGCGATTCCGCTCATAGCGTGGCATCATCGCAAGGTGCATGTGCTGACGGTCAACGACTACCTCGCGCAGCGCGATGCGCAGAGCCGGGCCTGCATCTTTTCCCGCTGCGGCATTCGCACGGGCTCGATCGTGCAAGAGACGCCCAACGAGGATCGCTTCGACATCTACTCGCGCGAAGTTGTGTACGGCACACCCAAGCAGATCGTCGCCGACTGGCTGCGCGATCAGATTCGCCTCGGACCTGCCCGCACGCCCTGGACGGCACGCAGCATGCAGGCCGGCATCGCGTCAATGAACCGGGGCGAGAGCCGCGGCATCCTGCCGATGGTCCCGGGCTTGCACGCGGCTGTCGTCGACGAAGCCGACGCCGTGCTGATCGACGAAGGCGTCGTCCCGCTGATCATCGCACGCTCGCGCCGCGAGGACGACATGGCCAAGGCGTACGTCGAAGCGAGTCAGATTGCGCAGAAGCTTGATGAAGGCAACGACTACGAAGTGGATTACGTGCTTCGCAAGGTGAAGATCAAGATCCGCGGCGAGCAGCGCTTGGTTGGGTTGTTTGCTGATGCTCTGGCTCGCGGCGCGCAGCCTATTTTCAAGGCCACACGCCGCGCCGAAGAACTCGTGCGTCAAGCACTCATCGCCCGCCACTGCTATCTCAAAGGCCAGCAGTACGGCGTCGTGGACGGCAAAGTCGTCATCATCGACGAATACACCGGACGATTCCTCGCCGACCGAAGCTGGGAACACGGCTTGCACCAAGCCGTGGAGGCCAACGAAGGCGTTGAAGTCACCGCAGATCGCGAGACCCTCGCGCGCCTGAGTTTCCAGCGCTACTTCCGCAGCTATCCGTTCCTCAGCGGCATGACCGGCACCGCCGCAGACGCAACAGGCGAGATGGAATCAACCTATCGCCGGCCCATCATGGTGATCCCGACCAATCGCCCGCTGATTCGCAAACAAATGCCCACGCGCGTCTTCCGCACGCAGCGCGACAAGTGGAGCGCCATCGCAGACTCCATTGCTGAGATTCACGGAGAGGGCCGCCCCATCCTCGTCGGCACGCGCTCGATCACGGCAAGCGAGCATGTTTCACGCATGCTCGAGCAGCGCGGCATTCAGCATCAGGTCCTGAACGCGAATCACGACAAGGAAGAAGCCGAGTTCATCGCGCGTGCAGGCCATGGCGGCGGACATCATGGCAGCGGCGCAGTCGCGAGCGTGACTGTTGCAACCAACATGGCAGGCCGCGGCACGGACATCAAGCTTGACGAAGCCGCGATCAAGGCGGGAGGCCTACACGTCGTGCTGACAGAAATGCACGGTGCCAAACGCATCGACCGCCAGTTCATCGGCCGCGCAGGACGCCAAGGCGACCCAGGCAGTGCGCAGATCTTCGTCAGCCTCGAAGACGAACTCGTCAAGAAGTTCGCCAAGTGGGCCAGCCGAATCGCGCGCGAGCGCAGCACCTCACCCGAACTCACCGGCACACCCGGGATGCTCCAATTATTCCAATGGGCCCAGCGCCGCAACGAAGCACACGACCGCCGAAACCGCGCGAGCGTGCTGCGGCAGGATGATTGGATTGATAGGCACTTGCCGGGGGTTGGATGAGCCGCGCCTTATCCCAAGCGGCTTAAACTGTCCTTTTTTCGCCGAATCACTGGGATTCTCTCAGCGGTGTAGCATTCTGCGGTTTCATGCGATCATCGCATTGAGCAAAGCGAACACTCATGGCATGGCTCTCGGGCACAACTCTCTGGGATGGCGCAGGCTGGACGCTCCTGCTCACCGGACTGCTGCTCGCCGCGTGGGCACTCTTCTGGGATCGCCCCGGCGGCCGCTTGCGCTGCCCGCGCTGCTGGTACCGCGTCGAAGGCGTCCCCATCTCCCTCCTCAAGTTCCACCGCACGCAACGCGAAGCCATGAAGTGCCCAGAGTGCGGCGAAGTCATCACGGACGAGAGGATGCTGAGAAGAACACGGCGGAGATGGTGGTTGCTGTTGCCCGCACTGCTGCTCATCATGCTCTCGCCGCAGGCTTGGGACCAGCCGGGACGAATACAAGACACCGAGACATGGAGCAGGGCAGTTCCAACGTGGATCACTGCATGCGCATTGCAATGGAACGACACGAGTGTCCGCGCAGATGTCAAGATGCTGCTCAGCGTGCGTCGCCCACGATGCAACGCGTTGGAACGTGCGTGGATGGACTTGTGGCGCGAGAGAACAATGCACTTGGATGCTCGCGACCAACTTTCCTACCGCGCGACAGTGGTCGCCGGCATGCCCTTTATTGTCAAAGAAGATCCGTCACCGACGTGGCGCACTTCACGATTTGGGACCAATCCCCCTATCGCGGCTCGTTCTCGTGTCTTCGCCATGCCGATTCCCATCTCGTCTGAGCTAGAATCTCGCAGCTACAGACTTCTGGACACACTCAAATCTGGAGATGCACTTTCAGATGACGTCGTCATCGGCCCCGGATGGCCCAACGAAAGACGCCTGAGAGTGGTCGCACCTCTCAAACCCGGCCATCACACCATTCTGATTCCTATGCAGGAAAATGACGATGCTGGCCCGCTGCGAGTGGATGCTCCCATCGACATAGAAGTGGTTGAAGATGTCAACGCAGTACTCAGTCCACAGTTGGAAGAAGCATTTCAAGAACAACTCCGCAAGTGGATACGCCTGAACTTGACGACTGAAAAAGCGAAGGTCTGGTACGTCGGCACGGAGCGAAGCGCCAATTACGCGCTCTCCTGCGAACTTGTAAAGAGCGGCACAGTGATCGCAAAGAGCAACTGGCCTCTGCTTCCACTGGGTGAACGAATGACAACCATAACCCTCGACTACGAGTTCCGACGTGAACTTCGTGCTATTCGAGACAATCCTGCTCTTCCGGCTGATTGGACACTCCGCCTGCGAGGTGCACCAGAAGTAACTCACGAGTTCACTCACGACTCAACATACTGGAAGGGTGAAGTCGAGATTCCAATACGAGACGTATTGAAGTAACTTCTCCTAAGAGTTCTTTGCTGCGTCTACTTGGAGGCGCCAAACCACACTATCGGTCTGCTCCGCTCACGAACCCCACGCGCGAGCGTGGGCGAACGCCACTCGCGCCATCGAAACACTTTGACATCGAAACGCGCTCTCGCGACAGACTCATCACCACTACATAAACCTC
>CAZEZV010000053.1:0-18190 GCA_964516725.1 uncultured Phycisphaeraceae bacterium | reverse complement strand
GATCTGGTTTCCGCTCAATTACCTGCTCATCGAAGCGCTCGAGCGCTATCACCACTTCTACGGCTCACGAGTTCGCGTCTCGATTCCTTCCGCCAACGGCAAAGTCAATGACGCAACTCTTGCTGATGCCGCAAACCTGATTCGTCGTAGGCTCATCACACTGTTTCTGCCAGACGCAAATGGTCATCGAGCGTGCTTTGGTGAAGATTACCGCTTCGACACCGATCCTTCATATCGAGACTTGTTGCTCTTTCACGAGCACTTTCACGCCGACACAGGTCGAGGACTCGGCGCGTCCCATCAGACCGGCTGGACCGCTCTCGTTGGGCTCCTTCTGGGTGGTCACACGCCAGCGTCAACGACGCAGCAATCAGATTCTCGCATAGACGTTTCCGAAAGTGAACCAAAGACCTTGCCACGCCGCCGCATCCGCGCGACTTCTCACTGAAAGCCGTGACACACTTGCACTTCTCGTGCAACATACTTGTGTCCTGACGAAGACTTCAGCGGATGTTCGCTCGGTTCTGAAGTTGTCTCAGCACTCACAACACACTGGACGACCTACCCATCGCGCCCGTCGCGCGTTGGTCAGTCGTCCGTCTGGAATCACACCTCACTATGCACCGACCACAGCTTAATCTTTTCTCGCTCAATCTCATGATCGCTTCTGGCCTGGCAATCATTGTCGCAAGCACGCTCGAATCTGCGGCCTCGCCCGTCGAGCATCGGATCGATCTGACTCAGGAACAAACAGGTTCTCTTGTTGAAACCGTGCATGTGCTAACGCTCCAGGGTGCAGAGCAGGTGATTAACGCAGCCCACGCAGAAGCGACAAAGCGTGGGGCTGGCGGTGCGATCGCCGTTGTTGACTCAGGTGGACATGTGATCGCTCTTCACCGCCTCGACGGCACATTTCCAGCCGCTTCAAGTGTTGCAATCGAGAAGGCTCGCACAGCCGCGACGTTCCGAAAGCCCACGGCAGCGTTTGAAGATGCGATTAAGGATGGCAGGCATGCTCTTCTTGGGGTGCAGGCAATGACTCCGCTTCGCGGCGGCGTTCCGATCATGCACGATGGCTACGTGGTCGGCGCGATCGGCATCAGCGGCGCACATACCGCGCAAGAAGACGAAGAACTCGCCACCATCGGTGCAGCTGCGGTCGCGGCCACCCACTAAGCAGAACCAAGCGACGACGTGGAACTGTCGCGATCACATGTCACTCTCTCTATCGACTCGTATCGGAATCACAATCATGTCAAATTCAATCGTTTCCTCTTCAGTTCTTGCCTCTGTTCTTGCACTCGCGGGTGCTCTCGCGTCCGGCTGTTCATCGACTCGCCACGGCGCATGCGTCGGCGCGATGATTGCGTCTGGTGGCCCGATGCAGAATCAAAAGGTTCTCATCAATACCGACAGTCAAGGACTGGCCATCGAAGGCTACGACCCCGTTGCCTACTTCACGCAAAGTAAGCCCGTGCTTGGTGCGCCGCAGATCCGCTCCACGTTTATGGGCGCGACCTACCAATTCTCAAGTGTTGCCCACAAGCAAGCCTTCGACGCCGACCCCACCAAGTACGCTCCGCAATTCGGCGGCTACTGCGCTTACGCGGCATCCATCAATCGCATAAGCCCGATCGACCCCAAGTACTGGGAAATCGTCGATGGCCGCTTGATTCTCCAGCACAATCAGAAAGCGTGGGACGCATGGCACAAAGCACCCTCGAGCAATCTCGTCCTAGCGGACAAACACTGGCCTGGATTGATTGATCGCAACGGTGCTCCGGCGCGCCAACTGCTCAATGTTGACTCAACGGGCGTTGCGATTCAAGGCTACGACCCAGTGGCGTACTTCACAGAGGGCAAGCCCGTGATGGGAAGTCCGGAATTCGCCCGCATGTATCAAGGCGCGACGTACTACTTTGCGAGCAAGGAACACAGGGACCTGTTCGAAACCGACCCCGCCAGGTACGTTCCAGAGTTTGGCGGCTTCTGTGGTTATGCCGCGTCTATCAACAAAGTGTCGCCCATCAATCCCGTGTACTGGCAACTTGTCGACGGAAAGCTCGTGCTTCAGCACACGCAGGAGGCCTTCGACCTCTTCAACAAAGACGTACCAAAAGCCTACGCAAAGGCGCAGAAAAACTGGCCTGGCCTGAACAAGCGTCGTTGCGGCACATGAACCGCTCTCAGAGCCTCAGCTCCCACCGCCCACTCCTCACGCTGCGGCTCGCATACACGCGTCCGCAGTGCTTCGCATCTCTTTCACCCATCAGGACATACCCATGACACACCGAATTCGACAGTTCGTGCTCGCCAACGCTGCTCTCTCCCTTTGTGGCGCGCTCGCCCTCGCCGCAAGCCAATCTCCCCGCGTGCCGACTTCGATCATTGATCTTCGCACAGAAAGTGGCGCAGCAGCCGTCGCGGCGACCTGGAAGTTCGCAGACGCAAGCATCATCGAAACCACGAACAACGCACCCGATGCGAACAACAAACCCACAGCCGGTGTACGTGCGACACATTCCATCTTGCCCAACATCACTGATGCAAAAGAGATTGATCGCCTCTCCACGACCATCCCTGCCTCATCCCTTGAGCAACGCCGCACGCCCGGCAAACTCGCCTTTGGCTGGTACACCCTTGAATTGACAGTCCCCGAGCAAGTCGCCAGCCAGCCAACGGTCGGCACGACACTTGTCTTCGAGACAGTGGTTGATGACTACGCCGAAGTGCTTGTCAACGAACGTGTCGCGCCCGTTCTGGGCTCTTCGCACGGCCCCTTCGCCGCGGGCTGGAACGCGCCCACACGCGTGCTGTTGACACGCGATGCAAAGCCGGGCGACGCCTACACAATTCGTATTCTCGCCGCAAACGCACCATTCAGCAGCCCTCCATCAAACTACTGCTGGATCCGCAGCGCAACTCTACAGATGTACTCCGGCGATCGCGAATGTGTCGGCACACCAGTCGAAACCACAATCTCACGTCTCGATCCCTCGCTCGACGCGATCATTTTACCAGACGCAGTGATCGAAAAACTCGCCGATGGCTTCCAGTTTGGTGAAGGACCCGTCTGGGTTCCTGCCAGCGATCATTCAACACACTACGGCGGCGGTGGCGCAGGCGGATACTTGCTCTTCTCCGACCCAAATCAAAACGTCATCCACCGCTTCGATCCCGACGCGGATGTTGAAGGTGTCGTCAGCATCTATCGAACCACCAGTGGCTACACCGGCGCCGACATAAGTCGATATCACCAGCCCGGCTCCAACGGCCTCGCGCTGGATGGGCAAGGCCGACTCACCATCTGCGAGCACGGCAACCGCCGCGTCACGCGCCTCGAACCCAACGGAGTGTTGACAGTGCTCGCGGACAAGTTTGAAGGCAAACGACTCAACAGCCCCAACGATCTGGTTTATCGCGGCGACGGCTCGCTCTACTTCACCGATCCACCCTTTGGCCTTCCGGGCGCCTTCAGCGATCCTGCAAAGGAACTCGCTTTCAGCGGCGTGTTCATCCTCGCACCGGACGGCACGCTGCGACTCGGCGCAAGGGACCTCGCCGCGCCGAATGGACTGGCATTCTCACCGGATGAAAAGTACCTCTACGTGGACAACTGGGAAACCGATCGCAAAGTCGTTCTGCGCTACGAAGTAGCATCGGACGGTTCGCTGCAAAACCCAACGACGTTCTTCGACATGACAAGCACACCCGGAGAAATCTGCCTCGACGGTCTAAAAGTCGACCCCACAGGCAACCTCTTCGTGAGCGGTCCCGGAGGTGTTTGGATCATTTCGAGTCAAGGCAAACACCTCGGCTCTGTTTCAGGTCCGGAACTCCCCGCCAACTTCGCTTTTGGCGACACGGATCGAAAGACGCTATACATGACCGCACGAACGGGTTTGTATAGAGTGCTTCTGAAGTAAGCGCATGTTGTACGAAGCCTGCACGTAGGTCTTGGCGACACGCCCTAGCCAGGGCTGTTTCCGCTTGACGACCCGAACCAGGACGTTTGTCTTGGATCGCAGTGTCTCATTCTCTCACGCTAGATACGGAATGTGCTGACGTAGTTCAAGGCTGAACCCAGCGGGTTAACACGCCGAGTATGCGTCGTTAGGTGCTCGCCATTTCTAAAGGTTGGCCACCATCGATGGCCTCTCAGTCCGCGTATCTATAATATACAGCGTTAGAAATCCGGCAAACTCACGCCCGATAAGAAAAAGCGAATGCGTTCGAGACCGTACCAGATAGTGAGCTTCACAAGCCTCGGCGAAACGCCTGGGCTTTGTTTGCTAACAGGGGATGTGAAAGTAAGGGTAGTGGTGGGGGAATCGCGCTTTTGTTGCGAGAAACGTAGTCGGTTTTGTGAGCGAGTGGAAGTGTTTGCGCTGTCGCGTCTGTGGTGAGAGCGATAGGGTGGAAAGGAAATGCAATCGGTTCTCTCAACAACGCATCGACGTTTGGAAAAGACTCAAGAGAAAAGCCTCGGGCTGATGTGAGTCGAGGATTACTTCGCTGGTGGGTGAATGGCGTGCTCGCCGCGATGTTCTGCTCAGCGAACTGCTTTCCGCACGCGCCAGACGCGCCCGGTCCAGTCGCCGCATGAGGCGAGGAGCGATTCTCCGTCCGGTGAGAAGTCAAGAGAATACACCGCGCGAAGGGACGAACCGACGATGAGCAACTCACGTCCCGTGCGAGTATCCCAAAGTCGAACGGTGCCGTCGGCTGCGCCGGTCGCCAGGCGGTGCTCGGTGGGGTGAAATGCGACGAAGTCGACAGGACGATCATGGCCTCGCAAGATCAAGACCTCACTTCCTGATTTCGCATCCCAAACGCGAGCGGTGTGGTCTGCCGATCCTGTCGCAATCAGCGACGTATCCGCGTTGAATCGTGCGCAGCGCACCTGGCCTGTATGCCCGGCCAGCGTCGTGATCGTCTCTCCAGTTTTCACATTCCATACTTTCGCGGATTGGTCCTCCGAGGCGCTCACGATGAGCGAGCCAGAAGCGCTGAACTGCGCGAAACGAATCAGTCCTGCGTGACCTCGAAATGTCTGACGCAGTGCGCCGGTTTGCTCATCCCACAACTTGAGTGTGCCATCTCGGGAATGCGTCAGTACCGACCCGCAGTCCGGGCTGTATTGAGCGTGCAAAACGCGATCGTGATGGCCCTCGAAGGAAACCAGTTTTTCTCCCGTTGTTGCATTCCACTTAATCGCGGTCTCGTCGTATGACGACGTCAGAACGCATGAATCGTCTCGGTTGAATCTGGCAGTTCGGACCGCGCCCGTATGCTGGCTGAGTGGTCGGATGCAGTCGCCTGTGTGCGCGTCCCAAATCCGGGCTGTGCCGTCGCTCGATGCCGTCACAACGCGGCGTGCGTCGCTCGAGAATTGAGCGTCCAACAAGTGCCACTGATGGCCAACGAAGCGCAACACTTCCTGTCCGCTTGCGCTGTCCCACAGCCTCGCTGTGTTGTCGAGCGAACTTGTCAACAACGTCGACCCATCGGGCGAATACACCGTTGTGCGCACCTGGTCTTCGTGTCCACTCAGCACGAGTTGCTGCGGGCTTGCTTTCAAATCCCAAGTCCTCACTGTTTGATCTGCGGCGACCGTGACGAGCAGGGGTAGTGTGGGGTGAAAGGCGACACGGTCAATGAGAGCGGTATGCCCGCGAAGTGTCCGCAGCAGTCGGCCTTCGGCAGCGCTGAATATTCGCACGATTCGATCTTGCCCGGCGATTGCGATCAGAGTTGAGTCTTGGTTCCAGGCGCACGCGCGCGAGCCTCCGTCGGTATAAGGCAGAGAATCGGGTTCGGGCGCTGATTCAACATCCCAGATTAATGATGAGCCGCGAGAGTCTGTCGAAATCAATCTGCGGCCAGTGTGGTCAAACTCGATTCCCAGGACATCTCTCCCGCGCTCCCTGTGCTCCGCGACGAGCGACCCGTCTGATGTCCTCCAGACGAACACGTCCCCAGCCCCCGAGCCAGCCGCGAGCCGGGACGAATCCGGGCTGAACGCCATGCTCATCAGCCAGAGCGTCTGCCCATCGATCCGGCGATCCAGTCTAAAGCGAAGGTCTCCGTGAAGGGGATCCCACAGGCACGCCGTTCCGTCATCGGAAATCGTCGCGATGCACGATCCGTCGGGCGAATACCCGGCTATCTGAACGCCTCCCGAATGCGATTGGAGCACAAACTTCGTTTCAAGCGAACTTGCATCTAGGATGACCGCCGTCGTGTCAGCAGCGGCTGTCACGATGTTGCGCCCATCCGGGCTGTACTCAACCGAGCCGACGCGCCCGATGTGAACACGCCTGGCGGTGCGAAGTGCTCCGGTTGCAACGTCAAAAACTCGAACGAAGCCGCCCTCATCCGACGTTACAACACTCTGCCCATCCGGGCTGAATCGAATGCGGCGAACTTCGACCATGCTCCCGGGCAGCCATGTTGGTGGGCTATCCCGGTCAAGCCGCCAGATGCACGCGCGACCATTGCCCGCGCACGCCGCGACCAACGATTCATGCGGCGCGAAGTCCATGTCGATGACTCGTGCGTTGAAGCCGTCAAGAACTCGCTGGCTGTCATCTGTCATCCCCTGTAAGTATCTCCATTCCCAACCGCGTTGGTGCTCCGGGCACGCTTGAAGCGCTGATCGCATGCCCGCGAGTTCGCCTATCGCGGATGATGCCGCTGCCGCGTGGATGTTTGCGGCGTACAACGCGTGGATTGATTCAGCTTCTCGCGCCGCCGCGGCTTCAGCCGCTGCATGTGCTTTCGCTGTTTCTATCTCCAATTGTCGGGCACGTCGCACCGCTGTGTATCCGGCGATCGAAGTGGCGATGACGCCTGCGAGCAGAAACAGGAACGCGAGAAGTGCAATCGCGACCAGTTTTCGGTTTCTTTTCGCGAACGAGGTCGCGAGATACACCCGTGAGTGAGGCCTCGCAAGCACCGGGTTCATCGCGAGGTACCTGCGAAGATCATCAGCAAGGTCTCTGGCGGATTGGTAGCGCCGAGATGGTTCCGGCTGCAACGCCTTGAGCATGACGTCGTTCAGGTCGCTTCGGATGTCGCGAGTGATTGACCTAGGGGAGGTTCGGCGGTGGGTGATGAAGTGCCGATCCTCGTTCTGCATCGACAGTTTGTCACCAAGCGCCTTCAGAGGAGTATCGGGTGTCTTGCTTGCAACGCATCGCGCCGCATCAAGCGAACTCATGCCCGCGAGAAACGCTTGCGAAAACGGAGGTGAACCCACCACCAGTTCTCTGAGTACACACCCGAGCGAATACACGTCCGACCGCGAGTCGACGGTGACGTCGCCTTGGGCCTGCTCCGGGCTCATGTACGCGGGAGTGCCAAGCACGCCCGCGAGGTCGGTTCTTGCTCCAGCGACTGAAGGCACTCCCCAGGAAAATTTGGCGATTCCAAAGTCAATCACCTTCGCGAGGGGCTTGTTGTTCTGCATCGTGACGAGAACATTCGCGGGTTTGATGTCACGATGCACAACCCCATTCTCCGCTGCGTGCGCGATCGCATCGCACACTTGACAGAACAATTCGACGCGCTCCCGGATGGTCATTCTGTGAACATCGCAGAACTTTGTGATCCGTTCGCCGCGAACCAGATCCATAACAAAGAACGGCTTGCCGCCCGGCGTCGTGCCGGCATCCAGGATGCGGGCGATATTGGGATGATCCAACTTCGCGAGGGACTGTCGTTCTTTGTCAAAGAGTGCGTGCGGCTGCGCCGGATGAGTTCCTGCCTTGCCAATCTTGATCGCAACAGTGCGATGGATGGGCGAAGTCTGCAGCGCCGAAAACACATACGCGAAGCCGCCCTCGCCGATCATTTCAATGAGCGTGTATGGTCCGATGACGGTGCCGACGCTGTCTGGCTCGTGCGCAGCGGCCATGCCCTGCAAGGCCAGCAAGTTCGCCAATTCAAGATGTGAGCTTGGCTCTGCGAGCAGGTCACCTGAATTGGCTTCGGTTTCAACGAGTTGAACCAACGCGCTTTGCAAGTCCGGTTCATCAGCAAACTGCAGCAGCGCTTCCGCACGACGGCGCTCGGGCGGGTGCTGCATCACAGAAGTGAATGCTTGTTCCAGGCGATGCAGGTCGCTCGATTGCAAAACACGCTCTCCGATCACTCTTCGAGGCATTGGTCAGCAACGCTCGCCACCATCCCGGCACGCCTCAACTCCCGAATCAGCCACACACGTGCGAACGCCCACCTGCGTTTCACCGTGGCGCTCGAAATCCCAAGCGCAAGCGCTGTATGCTCAATGCTCAGGCCAGCAAAGTACCGCAATCGCACTACGGCCGCGAGTTCGTCGTCCTCCTTTTCAAAGCGACTGATTGCCTCGTCGAGGATCAAAATCGTGTCGTCACTCAGGATTGGCGACTTCCCCACGACGGGCATGTCCTTTTCTAATGCCTGCCCATCCCCCGTTCCCAGCCTGTGACGACGCCTCGCGCGGGCATGGTCCACAAGGATTCGCCGCATTGCCAACGCCGCGACATTGAAGAAATGAACACGATCTTGCCAGGAAATAGCCGCGCCTCCGGTCATGCGAACGAACGCTTCGTGAACCAAAACCGTCGGAGTCAGCGTGTGATCCCGGCGTTCGTGGCTCATTTTGCTTTGTGCGATGTGACGCAGTTGGTCGTAGACGAGTGACATCAATTCGCCGTATCTGGGCTGAGGTTCCCGCAGCATTAGGGTGATGTCCGCTGGCTGTGTTTCGGCCATAAACCGCTCCGAGAAGGCAAGATACCAGCCTACTGCTTCATAATGATAGTCGTTGGCACTCGTGGGCGGCATGTACTTCTGCGACCCTCTTTGCGGCTCTCATGCCGCACGACAAACTTCGAACGCGACATTTTTCCGATTTTCCACGACCAATCTGATCCACCTTTCCATGTTGCGTCGCTTCATTCCGGGTTCTGTAACCGGAGGTTGCTATGAAGTATCGTCCTGTACCTGCGTTGTTGCTCGCGATGTCCATGAGTGGCGCGATGGCGCTCCCTTCCCGCACGGCCAAGGCCCAGCCTCTGGACAGCTCGTTCCGATATCAAGGCCAACTGCGCAATGGCGACAGCGTTCAGTCTCAGCCTGTCGATATCGAGTTTCGGCTTTTCGATGCGGTCACGGGCGGCAATCAGATCGGCGCCACACTCGCAGCCACCGCCGTCCAGATGGACACGGGCAGGTTCACAGTCATTCTTGACTTTGGTCCCGCCGCATTCAGCGGCGATCAGCGCTGGCTCGAACTTCGAGTCAAAAACAGCGGGGACGCCACCCCATACACCACATTGAACCCGCGCCAACCCCTGATGGCCGTGCCCTACGCAATGCACGCCCTCAACGCGCCCGCTGGACCTCAAGGTCCCCAGGGAGCGACAGGCCCGCAAGGTTTGACAGGAAGTCAGGGCCCAGCGGGTGTTGCCGGCCCCGTTGGCCCGATGGGACCGCCGGGAGACACCGGCGCAACAGGTCCGCAAGGTTCACCAGGCGTGGTCTGGCGCGGCAACTTCTCCGTCTTGACGAGTTACCAAACGGGCGACGCCGTGTACTACAACGGTGCATCCTGGATAGCCATCCTGCCCAGCACAGGCCTGTTTCCAACATTCAATCCGAGTCACTGGCAACTGATGTCATCCCCCGGCAGTCAGGGCGAACCCGGGGTAATTGGCCCGCAAGGCGAACCAGGTGCCCAAGGCCAAGTCGGCGCAGCCGGACCTCAAGGGGCGACTGGTGCAACTGGCCCGCAAGGCATCGCAGGCGCGAACGGAGCTGACGGAGTCCAAGGTCCAGCAGGTCCGCAAGGCCCCGCCGGTGCAGATGGGGTGGACGGGGTGGATGGTGAGGACGGCGCGACAGGTCCGGCCGGCCCCCAAGGTGCGACCGGCGCGCAAGGTGACGTGGGTCCACAGGGTGCGACTGGAGCGACTGGCGCTCAGGGTGAGTTGGGTCCGCAGGGAGCAACCGGTGCGGCCGGGCCTCAAGGTGCCGCCGGCGCTGATGGGGTTGACGGAGTCGATGGGGCGGTTGGGCCGATGGGTCCGCAAGGCGCGATAGGTGCGACTGGCGCTCAGGGTGAAGTGGGTCCGGAAGGAGCAGCCGGTGCTGTTGGCCCGCAAGGCGCAACGGGCCCGCAGGGTGAAGTCGGTCCAGTTGGTCCGCAGGGCGACGCCGGTGCGCAAGGCGTTGCCGGCGCTGACGGTGCCGATGGCGCGGCTGGTCCAATGGGCCCACAAGGAGCGACCGGCGCGCAAGGCGATGTCGGTCCGCAGGGTGCTGCGGGCGCGACGGGGCCGCAGGGTCCGGCCGGTGCTGATGGTGTTGACGGAGCTGATGGCCCGGTTGGACCGATGGGTCCGCAAGGCGCGACAGGCCCGCAAGGCCCGGAAGGTTCAAGAGGCGCTGACGGTCCCCAAGGTGATCGCGGCGAGCCCGGTCCGGTTGGCCCGGCAGGCCCGCAAGGCACCGTTGGTGCAACAGGTCCCATCGGTCCCACGGGTTCGCAAGGCCCTGTCGGACTGCAAGGCAGCACTGGCCCAACCGGTCCCGCAGGTGCCACAGGTCCCCAAGGAGTAGCAGGAGCATTGGGGCCGCAGGGTGTTGCTGGACCCCAGGGTGCGACAGGCACGCCGGGCCCGGAGTTCGCGTTCGCAGCATCGATCACTACTCCGCAGTCGTACTCGGGTTCAGTTCTCCACTATCTTTCGTTCGATGATGAGCAACACTACAGCATCGGCAGCCCACCCCTGTTTAACATGCTGGGTGCTCCACAGGTTATGAACGTGTCTGTGTCCGGTAGATACCTGATCACGCTCAACGCCAACATCTCCGCCGCCGTTCGCAGCAAGTTCCAACTCGTCTCAAGCGGTTCAGCTCCAGTGACGTTTGCAACTTCAACGGGTTTGAGCGGTTCAAGCAACGAGTCAGTTTCGGGCAGCATCGTTGTCGATCTCGTTCAAGGATCGGAAAACTTCATTGCGTGGTCAAACGACGCTGGCGGGTCGACGCTTTCAGGCACAGTTCATCAAGCAACTTGGAGCGCCGCGCTGATCACGACGGGCCCACAAGGCGCGCAAGGAATCCAAGGCCTGCAAGGAATCGCCGGAACCAATGGTGCCGATGGTGCTACGGGCGCGACAGGTCCAATCGGACCGCAGGGTCTTACTGGAGCCGTCGGTCCCACGGGCCCACAAGGTGTCGCGGGTGCAACTGGACCCGCTGGCCCTCAAGGCATCGCAGGTGAAGTTGGACCAGAGGGACCTCAAGGCCCGGCAGGTGGCCCGCAAGGACCAACCGGACCTCAAGGCCCGCAAGGAGCGACAGGCCCGGACTTGGGATTCGGAATCAGTTCAGACTATCAGGAACACCCGGGCACTGGAGCATCGCCAGTGCTGTTCGATCCGTCAGAGTTATATTACAACCTTGGAAACCCCACCCTCTTCGATCCTGCGTTCCCTGATCGCTTCGTCGCGACCACCACAGGACGATACTTGATCGCTCTAGACGGCACCGCCGAGAGTCTCGGCAATCGCGTCTTCGAAGTGGAGAAGCCAGGCGGTACACAGTTCATCGCTTGGCTGTTTGGTGGCGCTGAGACTGACAACTATGGCGGCACAACAATCGTGAGCCTCAATGCTGGCGATATCGTGCGGATCACATCAAGGCCAAGCGGCAACACACATCCGGCTGACATATTCAGCGCGTTCCTGACCGTCTCGTTGCTCACCAACGGCGCTCAGGGTCCTCAAGGCACGCAAGGTATTGCAGGCGCCAATGGTGCAGATGGTGCAACGGGTCCTACTGGACCAGTCGGGCCGGCTGGCCCGCAGGGAATCGCTGGCGCAGTTGGTCCGATCGGGCCACAAGGACCCGGCGGGACAGGCCCGCAAGGTGAAGTCGGTCCCCAAGGGCCCGAGGGTGTTCCAGGCACACCAGGCCCAGAGTTCGCGTTTGCCGCGTCGATTACATCGCCTCAATTGTACAATTCTGGCGACAACTACTCATTGGCGTTCGATGATGTGGAGCACTTCAATGTTGGAAGCCCCGCACTCTTTGACTTTGCAAACAACCCGTACGACGTCAACGTGTCCACGCCAGGACGCTACTTGATTACTTTGTCAGCGAAGATCACTGCGACCGGTCGAACAAAGTTCGGTCTGTCGAACGTGTTTCCAGAAGTGAAGATCGCCACATCAACCGGACTTGGTGATTCGGAGTATGAGACTATTTCTGGTAGTGTGGTTGTTGACTTGGTACCAGGCCTCTCGCATTCGGTGGTTTGGGCTTCCGACAATCCACTGAATCCTTCCTTCTTTGGTACCTTGCACGAAGCAACGCTCAGTGTCGCGCTGATCACCACCGGTCCGCAGGGCGCACAAGGACCCCAAGGACCTCAAGGCGATCCGGGTGGTCCGCCCGGGCCCGTCGGCCCGATGGGTCCTGCCGGGCCAGCAGGTGAACAAGGCCCCGCAGGTGTCGCTGGCGATGTCGGCCCGATCGGGCCAGCCGGCGCGGCTGGACCGCAGGGCAATGTCGGTCCGCAAGGCCCGCAGGGGCCGATCGGACAGACTGGTGCCTCGCCTTGGGGGTTGATTGGCAACGACACACACTACACGCCGGGCAAGGTGTTGGTCGGTGCGACGGCCACCGGGCAGGACACGCGGGCGTTCTTCACCAGCGGGTCAGCGATCAGTTCGACGGTGTACATCGATAAGAGCACGGCGGGCGGATTGGCGGCACTGGTCGTACAGCCCTCGGCCACGAACACGCGAGGCATTGTCGGCTACGCCAACGGCAATCTCGCAGCAATAACGGGCAACCAGGTCAGCGCGAGCGCTCAGCTTGTTACGGGTGCGGCGGGCGTGATTGGCTACACAAGTAGCACCGTCGGCGGCGCCGGGGTGCAAGGCCACACGTCCGCTTCGACCGGTACCGCACACGGTGTCGTTGGCACCGCCGGCGAAGGCGGCAACGCCGGCCACGGCGTTTGGGGACGACAGCAGTCCGGCGACGCGAACACGCAAGGCGTGCGCGGCGAAGCGGGTCACAACAATTCAACAATCGGGAACGCTGTTTACGGCGTACACGGCACGATGACCGGCTTGCACACCAGTGCGAATTCCGCGGGCGTGCTTGGCACCGCCGGGAACGCTTTCAACACCGCCGTTTCGGGCGTTCGAGGGACTAGCCCCAACGTGAATACAACAACTGGCGCGGGCGTGTTTGGCCAGGCCGGAAGCGCGGTTGGTGTTGGTGTCCGTTCCTTCGGTCACGTTCACATCACGGGCACAGCCGGAACCACCGGCCTGATTTTCCCCGATGGAACGACACAATTCTCAGCAAGCGCAGCTGGCTCAGAAGGACCGCCCGGACCTGCGGGACCCGAAGGACCGGCTGGACCAATTGGTCCTGTTGGCCCGGCTGGTGCCGTAGGGCCGGCAGGTCCAGTCGGGCCTGCAGGGGCAGATGGTGCGAACGGCGCAGATGGCGCACCGGGAGTCGCAGGCCCACAAGGCCCGCAAGGCGAACCCGGCACGCCGGGCGGTCCTCCCGGTCCACAAGGGCCTCAAGGACCTCAAGGTACTGCGGGATTTTCACAATGGAGCAACAACGCCAGCGATATCTACATCATGTCCGGCAACGTCGGAATTGGTACTGGAAGTCCGGGCTCACCTTTGACGGTTGCTGGTACGACAGGAGGGGCGATTCATGCCTTCACGGCTACGACAGCACTCAACGCATCCGCCATTTCAGCAACGACAACCGCAACCACGGGTATCACGACTGCAATCTCGTCTATCACGCACAGTCAAAGTGGAACGGCAGTGCGCGCCACGGCAGCGGCAAACACAGGGTTCACTCACGCTGTCGATGCACTCAACGTGAGTACATCGTTCGGTGCGACGGCTGTTCGCGGAGTGATGAATGGCGAAACCGGCGACACCACAGCCGTACTTGGAATCAACGAGAGCACGACTGACGGAAGCGAAGGCGTGTTCGGACAGGCAAATGGCACCGCTGGCAAGACCTGGGGCGTACGAGGCTGGACACTAAGCACAAGCTCGGAAGCAGCGGGTGTGTATGGTACTGCTCAGGGAGTCGGTTCGGATGAGCCAACTTGGGGAGTGTGGGGAGCTACGTCGTCTTCGAAGAGATGGAACGGCGGGTCCGGCGTGGGAAGCATGCCAAGTGCAGGTGTATTTGGTCAGGGAGCTTCATCTGGTATCGGTGTGCTTGGGTTGGGTAATGGCAACAACGGTTCGGAAGCTGCTGGCCGAGTCGTCGGAGGTGGTGTTGTCGGCATTGCGACGGGTAGTGGTCCATTGGCGGACTCAAACGCCGGCTACTTTGTCGGACGCGTTGTGATTGACAACTCGACGCTCAATCACTCCGCGACCGCTAATCGCTCACCTCTCGTCATCTGGACAAACAACAACGACAGCGCGGGCTTCAACTCCTCGGGCGCACTCTTCACACCTTCTGACCGCAACGCCAAGACGGCATTCGTCGAAGTCAACACGCGTGACCTGCTGGATGCTCTGCTCAAAACGCCAGTCTCGCGCTGGCAGTACAAGAACGACGCCAAAACGTGGTACATGGGCCCCATGGCCCAGGACTTCCACGCTTCGTTCGGCTTGGGCGACAGCGACAAAGTCATTCATGGCGTGAACGCCGACGGCGTGGCCCTCGCCGCGATCCAGGGCCTCAACGCGAAGCTCGAAGACGAATTGAAACGCACCCGCTCCGAACTTGCGGCGCAGCAGTCGCAGCTCTCGGAATTGCAGTCTCAGGTCGCGCAGCTTCGCGAAGTGGCCAGGCAAGGCGGCTTCAGCATGCCGTACGCGGCGGGTGTAGGTGTCCTGATTGGTTTGCCGGTTCTTGGAGCTGCGGTCGTGCGTCGCCGAAAGGAACGCGCTTAGACAGGCGCGGACAGAGACCGACAACTCTTCTCCACGCCAAGCGAGCGCTGTGCAGCAGCGCTCGCTTGGTTGTTTGTAGCGATGGTGCTCAATGGATGAATGAAGTGGAGGAACAAGAAAACGAGCCGACGCTGATGGCATCGGCTCACGCGAAGCATTTTGAATGAGAGTTTTCTTACGGCCCGCACGGCGTGCACGGGCCTTCACTATACATTGTCAGGAAGGAACTGATGTCGCACGGATCAAACAAGCTCGTGTCATTGTTGAAGTCGATGTCGTTGCACGTCGCCGTCTCCGGGACGCACGGCCCTTCGGAATACACCGACAGGAACGCCTCGATGTCCTGTGGGTCGAAGAGGCTGGTGTCGTTGTTGAAGTCGATCGAGTCGCAAGTCGGCTCAGGGCCCGTCAAGTTCTGGCGTCGCCATGCGGCGAAGGCGCCGGTCACTTCATCTCTGGGCGGGGTCTGGTGTACGAAATCAGCGAAGTCGCCGGTCGTGCCGATTGCGAGTTGAATGTTTGCCCAATCATCATGCCCGATCAGCGGTTGGCTGGGGGTTGGCGAGCCCACGGATGCGAAGGGGGCGCCGTTGCCGAGGTAGTTCAAGTCCTGTACGATGCTCGCACTCGTGGCGACGCCATCGTTGTTCCAGTCTGTGGGTATTCCCGCGAGCGCGACGTATCTGATGGAGCGCCCGCCGATAAGTGGGCTCGTGATGCCGAAGGGCATGATGACATTGGAGTACAGCACGCTCGGTATGCCTGCTGGTTCGGAGAGCGATGCTTCGTGAAGCGTCGCCAGTTTTTCACGGGAGAAGTCCAGAGTCCAGAACGGCTGCGAGAAGCCAAGCGGCTCCGTGAGCGCGTAATTCATGACGCTGACGTAGTTCGGCTTGCCGTTGATGCTATCTCCGCCACCATGGCGTAACCCAAGCGTGTGCCCAAGTTCATGCATGAAGGTGCCCGCCTCAAGCTCGACGGTCGGAGCAACGGGGTTTTCGCCCAGCGTGATAAAGAAGTCGTTGCCCGGCAATTCTGCGGTCCCCAGCGAGCCATCATCGATCCTGTCAGCGCAGATCGCGTATCGGAATGCCCTGCCTTTGGCTTTTCGATGTTCGACCGATCCGGTGCCAAAGTGAGCCGTCTTGAGCGGATCAAACTCAGCAACCCACCCGTTTGTTCCCGGTACGACAGTCCAAGGACTGTTGGAAACGAGGTTCACATCGCTGACTTGCAAGTGCAGCACAATGCCCGGGATGCCGTCGGGGTTGGACACGGGCGCATCAAAGAAAGCCTGGATGATCATCTCCTGCGCTTGGTTTGAGATCATCATTCCCGCCATCGCGTCGACTTCGACGAACAAGTCCTTGTGCTGCCAGTCTGCATCCGACACTCCGTCGCCCGTGCTGTCAAGGATGAAGCGCCGCGGCACCCCCAGAGCGTCCGTGTATGGAATGCCATTGCATTCCCAGTCGTCGAGAAGGCCGTCGTTGTCAGCATCGCCCCAGCGAAACACCCTTGTTTGGCCCGCCGCGTTGACACTCGTGCCCACCACATTGGTGCCGTCTGCTGAGACGGCGGCGGCGACGGATATGCCGCCACCCAGGGAGCCAAGGTCTTGGATGCCGTCCGCGGCGGTCCATCGAAAGGCGTGGTCCTGACCAGACGGAGCGACAAAGTTACCCACAACCACGCTGCCCTCTGCAGAAATGTCGACCGCGTTTTGCACGTTGAGGTTCTGCACGCCAGTCAGTGCGGTCCAGCGAAAAGCTCCGGCAGGGCCGATCCCAGAAACGACGCGGCCATCTGTTGAAACACTCATCGCCGAACTAATCACCCCGGTGATGTCTTGCATGCCGCTCGCTGCGGTCCAGCGGAAGACTCGTGTTCCGCCAGGGTAAAACAGCGTACCGACTACTGTGCTGCCATCGGCGGAAACCAAGCTAGCTTCGTTGGGACGAGCATCGATGGTCCCGAGGTCCAACATTCCACTAGCGGCCGTCCAGCGGAACGCGCGACTTTCACCTGCCGCCGTTTGCGACGAACCCACGACCACGCTTCCATCCGCGGAGACGTCATAGGCCGCCGACCCGCTACCGCCCAGCGTGCCCAAGTTCTGCATACCGCCCGAACTCCATCGAAACGCAAGGGCTTGGGTCATCGGAGCAGGTTCGGACTCTCCGACAACCACGCTTCCGTCGGCGGAAACTGCGAGAGCATTCGATCGCAGACCTCCCAATGTGCCCAAGCTCTGCATGCCAGTTGCGGGCGTCCAGCGAAAGGCATGCAGGATGGCAGGCGGGCACGGATCGCAATTCGTCTCACACGTCGGATCACATTCCGGATCGCACCCGTCTTCGTTGCAGATAAAAACCGCTGACAGGCCGACAACCGTGCTGCCATCCGCGGAGATCGCACGGCTGAACGAGTAGACGCCCAGCGAGCCGAGGTCTTGCGCGCCAGTCGCCTGTGTCCAACGCACGGCACGAACGAACTGCTGATCCAAGACGGTGCCCGCTACTGCGCTGCCGTTGGACGAAACGAATATTGGTGAGATCGCGAATCCGCCAATATCTTGCATCCCACTGCAGATCTGACCAACAGCGGTTGCGGGGCGCCCCGTCAGTACCACGAACGCGAGGATGCCCGTGAAGAGGACACCGTTGACGGAAACGTTGTCCGCGACACGTCGAAGGGTCGCCGCGAACGATGTAATGCTGCAAGACTTCGTACGCCCATGCGAGGCCTGCACACTTTGATCGCTGTTTGGCATGTCGTAGCTCCCTTTGACTTGTGTCGCCATCCCGCTGGCATTGAGATGTTGACGGACCAAGGCAGTTGTAGGTTCGGGAGGACTTTGAATACCGGACAAGTTGCGGTTTTCACAGGATTTTTCAGCGTGGCTGCGACTTGGACACTTTCGCATGTGTTGATAACCACGAATCCGCCACGATCTGGCAGGGTTGCTTGCCTGCGAGAAGGAGGGGGCAGGATGCCGCTCATGACATCCGACACTGATTCGTTCTCAAGTTCCGCGCATTGCCTGCAATGCGAGCGACATACTCACTGACCGAGTTGCTTACTGCCCACAAGGCGTGCACGGCCCTTCGCTGAATACGAGCAGGAACGAATCAATATCGCACGGATCAAAGAGCGACCCATCGTTGTTGAAGTCGATGTCGTTGCAGGTTGAGGTTTCTGGGATGCAGGGGCCTTCGCTGTAGACCGACAGAAAGGCATAT
>CAZEZV010000052.1:0-18213 GCA_964516725.1 uncultured Phycisphaeraceae bacterium | reverse complement strand
GTCGCAGAGGCTGACGACCGGAAGAATGCCGACGTGCGTCCCGACTGGCCAGCGGGCGTGCAGGCGCTGGCTGTGCTCCGCAGAGACCGCGCGCGCTTCGCCGGGCGCGTTTGTTGAAGGCATTTGTTGGTTGTTTCTGTCGTCCATGAAGTATCCCCAGACCGGAGCGATCGCAGCTGAATGCATTGATCTTCGGACAAAAGGCGGGGATGCATGTGCCAACAGCGAACTGCGCTGCTGAATTCGCACAGTGTTGGCACGAATCATCGCGAGTACCCCAAGTTTGCGTAGCCGGAGGGGTTCCGATATCGTGCTACGCGGCCTGCAGTCGTCGGCATGCGACGATCAATTCCTTGGCGAAGCGCAGACCTTGAGCGGGGCCGGAAGGATGCTCGATCGTCGAGATGACGTGGTCGGCGATCTTGGCGAGGTGCGGCGCGCCGCAACTCGGCGCAGAGCCGCGAATTTCCTTGCACTTGTCCAGAATCAACGGATGATTCTGATCGGCGATGGCCTTCTCGATGGCCTGGGCGACTTTGGCGAACAGTTCGACGTAAATTTCCGCGACCTTTCCGCTCCTGAATGGAACGCCGTCCTCCTTGGCTCCATCACCCTGGTCGGCACCCTGAGGCACGTTGGGTTTGATGAGCAATCGCTCGGCGATTGCGCGCAGCAGGGTTGTTTGGGACATCGGCTTCGTGAGCAGGCCCGCGACGGACGAGTCGAGCATGCCGCTGCGCACGAGGGCGACGGGGTCTGCGGTGACGATCAGGCAAGGCGTCTCAATCGCCATTTCTCGCAGCTTGGTCACGAAGCGCACGCCGTCCATGTCGGGCAGTTGCCAGTCGATGATGATGAGGTCAAATCCGTTGACGGCGGCCTCAAGGCCAGACGCTGCGGTCACGGCCCGCGTGATCGATATGCTTGTTTCACGCAGGAAGTGCTGCATGATGCGGAAGTCGATGTCGCTGTCCTCGATATACAGCATCTGGCCCGTGAGCTTCTCCGCATCGACGGATTCGAGCGAGTAAAACTCGGCGCCATTGCCTGCGCCCAGGAACTCGCGGAGTTCGACGGGTTCCTCGAACTGCACACCCAGTTCGTGGAGCGTTGCCTTTTTGTGGACGCAGCGCTTGACGGTGCCCATCACTTCCCTGTGCGTGCCACTGAGCGTTGGGAGCGAGACGACGACCATCGAGCCCGGGTGTACGAACTGGTTGTGCAGGAGCGAGACGCCGCCGCGAGAGATATTGCGGCAGGCGAGTTTCAGGACTACTTCGGATCCGGCGGGCTGGATGAGCGTGACTTTGATGGTCGCTTGGCGGAAGGGCCAGCGGCTGAACTCTCGCCGTGCGGAGATCTTGCTCTTGATGTCCGCGGCTTCGAGCTTGGAGAGGAAGATTTCGAGATCGCGTTGACCAAGGCCGAGCGTGTTGGGTCGCTCCGCGGAGGTGATCTTCAGACTGGGTTTGCCCGATGGGTCAGGCATTGTGTGAAATCTCCGCGGGAACGCAACGAACCGATCGCGCACCGGAACGAAGGCTCCGGCCGACCCATCAAACATCGTCGTGAATCGGGAATGACTTCAGAGCGTGGACGAACTAGCCGCGATTGCGGTCTGATTTCCGGGTTTTTCTGCTCGGGCCGGTGGGTCATATGACGCTGCGCGAGCGTTATTGGAATCAGACGTCAAGATTCTTGACTTCCAGCGCGTGCTCTTCGATGTAGCGCCGGCGTGGCTCAACCTCTTCGCCCATGAGAATGGTGAAGAGCGCGTCCGCCTGGCTCGCGGACTCGAGCGACACCTTCAACATCGTGCGCTGGTTGACATCCATCGTGGTGTCCCAAAGTTGCTCGGCGTCCATTTCGCCCAAGCCCTTGAAGCGCTTGACTTCAAGCCCTCGCCGGCCAATGTCTCGCAGCGATGCAAGGATGGCGGGGATGTTCGCGGCTTCGACTTCTTTGCTTGAAGGACGCTTGGGTGCGCCACCCGACTTCTTTGCAGCGGGTTGGTCGCTGTCCTCCGAGTCGTCGTTGTTGTCAGCATTGTCGGCAGAGTCTGCGTCGCTCGAGGGGGCTTCGTCGGCTGCGCCGGCGATCCAGAGGAAGCGTGTCGGCGACTTTTCGCCCGTCACAGTTTCGGATTGCACACCCGCGTAAGTCTCGTTGTTGACGGCAATGCCCAAAGACTCAAGTTCAATGAAGAGTTTGTCGAGTTCGCGGTTCTCGTGGAGTTCGCGCACCGTTGCGGTCGAGCCCAACGGTCCACCCGCGCCGCCCGCCCCAAGCGTCGTGCCGCTCTGCGATGCTTCGCCGCTGCTGGTGTCTTCGTGGTCGACGATGCGGAGTTTGCGGCGGGCCGTGATGTCGATCGCGGCTTGTTCGTTCCACGCGTGCTCGTCACCGCCCCGCCAACTGACGCGATGCGTCGGCAGAAGTCGCTTGCCCGAAGGGTCCTTTTCGCGTGCGGCGATGACCTGCGCGAAGGGAACGCCGCGGCGTTCGGCGATTTCAATGAGTTCCGCGATGCGGCGCAAAAGACTGATGACGCGGGCAAGCGGCTTGCCTTCGAGGCGCTTGATTTCCTTGACGTCAAAGCCCGCTTCGCCCTTGGGTGTAATCGTCCGCACCGAGAGCGTGCAGCCTTCGAGGCCTAGGTTCATCAGCGCGTCATCGAGGACGCGCTCGTTGAGGACATAGGAGATTTTCTTGTTCTTGCCGTGGCCGCGCTGAATCTGATAGAGCGGCGGCTGAGCGATGTAGATGTGTCCTCGCCTGATGAGTTCGTTCATCTGGCGAAAGAAAAACGTGAGCAGGAGCGTTCGGATGTGGCTGCCGTCCACGTCGGCGTCGGTCATGATGATGATCTTGCCGTAGCGGAGCTTGGTGATATCAAAGTCACCCGCGATGCCCACGCGGAGCGCGGCGATCAGCGTGCGGATTTCTTCGAAAGCGAGCATGCGATCGATGCGGGCCTTTTCGACGTTCAGTATCTTGCCCTTGAGCGGCAGAATCGCCTGCGTTTCGACGTCGCGCCCTTGCGTGGCGCTTCCACCTGCGGAGTCGCCTTCGACGATGAACAACTCGCTGAGAGCCATGTCCTTGGTTTTGCAGTCGCGGAGTTTGTGGGGCATCGAGCCGCT
Organism: uncultured Phycisphaeraceae bacterium; assembly: GCA_964516725.1. Taxonomy (GTDB): domain Bacteria; phylum Planctomycetota; class Phycisphaerae; order Phycisphaerales; family UBA1924; genus BJHL01. Next base: position 15,070 of record CAZEZV010000052.1, on the reverse strand, counting down.
GTCGAGCGCGCTCTTGCGGCGAGTGAGTTCACGGGCTTTGCGAGCGGCTTCGCGGGCCTGGGCCGCGATGATGCCCTTCATGCAGAGTTTCTTGGCTTCGCTGGGGTGTTCTTCGAGCCAGCGTTCAAAGCCCTCGCTGACAACGCCCGACACGAACGGCTCGATCTCCGGGTTGAGCAGTTTCTCCTTGGGCTGGTTGTTGAAGGTGGGGTTGGGTAGTTTGACGGAGATAATGGCGATCATGCCTTCGCGGAGGTCTTCGCCGCTGGGGGTCGGATCTTTTTCCTTGATGATGCCCGCTTTGCGCGCGTAGCCATTGAGGACGCGGGTGAGCGCGTTCTTGAAACCCTGTCCGTGCGTGCCGCCGTCGACGTTGTTGATGTTGTTGGCAAAGGTGAGGAGTTGCTCGTTGTAGCCATCGTGATACTGGAACGCAACTTCGGCGACGAGGCTCTGCTCCGCGTCTTCGCGCTTGAAGTACACAACCTCGCTCACGGCGGACTTGCCCGTCATCATGTGGGCGACGTACTCAGGCAACCCGTGCTTGGCGTTGAACACTTCGCGCCGCATCTTGCCGTCGGGGCCGACGCGTTCGTCGGTGAAGCGGAGCGTGACGCCTGGATTCAGGTACGCAAGTTCTCGCAGACGCTGGCTCAAAACCGCGGTCTCAAAGCGGGTTTCGGGGAAGATTTCCGGGTCGGGCGCGAAGGTGACGCTCGTGCCGCGCTTGCGGGTGGAGTTCTCCGGGACTTTACCGACCTCGCGTAATGGTTCCGTCACGCGGCCGCGCTCAAACCCGATGGTGAACACCTTACCCTCGCGATACACCTCGGTCGTGAGATACGAAGAAAGCGCATTGACGCACGACACACCCACGCCGTGCAAGCCGCCGGAAACTTTGTACGCGCTGCCTTCCTGCTGAAACTTGCCGCCCGCGTGGAGTTTGGTCAAGACCACTTCGATGGCGGGCTTGCCGTTCAGCGCCTTGTCTTCGTGCTTGATCGGATCTGTGGGAATGCCTCGCCCGTCATCAACAACGCTGCATGAGCCGTCGGCCTGGATGATGACGTCGACGAACGTTGCGTGCCCCGCCATCGCTTCGTCGATGGAGTTGTCAACAACTTCATAGACCATGTGGTGCAGCGCGTTGAGGCCCGTGCCGCCGATGTACATGCCGGGGCGCTTGCGCACAGCGTCGAGGCCTTCGAGCACCTGGATCTGATCCGCGCCGTATTGCTCGCTGGTCTGGCCGATCGTTGAAGGCGTCCCGGCGTCGGTGTCTGTGGAGACTGGCGATGTGACGACAGGATCAACCGACACCGGCTTCTTCCCGCCGAGCGTCTTTGCGTCTGGTGCAGAATTGGGTATTGAGGGCTTTGGGGGCATGATGAGGGTAATCGAGTGTTGTCGTTGTTGCGTTCGGGTTCGGACGCGGTGGGAGGAGCGAAAAATCGTTCCTGCATGCGGCACGGTTCTTGGCGATTCCGAAGACATTCGCAGAGCTGCAAGTGCCTTCGGCAATGATAGGTTTCGATCCGGCATAAATCGGCGAAAATCTGTGGTTTTGCACAGTGAAAACTAAATATTCAGCCACTGACCCGTGGATCAAAAATACAGTGCAAATTGTGATGCCAAAGCGACAAAAATCGAGAATCGCGAGCGATCATCAAGACGGTCTTCGGAAGTCGGCGAAGAGCATACGCGAAAATCCAATCAAATACCAACCTAAATACGAACAAACAAGCATCTGCGTATATCGTGTATGATGTCCGTCGTGGGATTGAACGACCAATCTGATTCGATCGCCGCTTCGGGCGAGCGCCGCATCGGCATCGCCGAGTTGCAGGAGGCCCGGGAGCTGGCTTCGCCCCTGCCGATGCCGGAGCCGCCAGAGCCGAATGCAATTCACGCGGCGCTGAAGCCGGCGGAGAAGTTGTACTTCTGGGTCAATCAGTTTCAGTTCATGATGGTGATTGGGTTGATTGGGTTAGGGTTAAAAGTTGGCTGGCTTGCACTGTACAAGGTAACGAGTTGGGCACAGCCTTCGATCCTCGCCGGCATCAATGCCAATCGCTTGGGCATGCTCGTCGCGCTCGGGCTTGTTGTCGTCGCGATTGTGGTTGCAATCGTGTTTCTTACGCGGCGAAACGCAAAGCAGCCGGCAACGACTGACTATCCACAGTTGACCAACGCTTCGTTCCGGCTCCGGCTCATCGGCAAGGAAGCGCACGCCAAGGCGATTGTCGAAGCGCTCACGCCCGACGCAAACTTTGAGCCCGTGATCGTCCGTCTCTGGTACGGGCACGCGCGTGAGTCTGACAAACCCAACAAGAACGGACACCCGCAGTTTTTCCACCAGGGCGGCGTCTCGCCCCGCGTGTGGGCGATCTCGGGCGCGATCACGGTCGCGTCGCTGGTGCTCGCAAGCTGGACGTTTGGGTGGAGGTTCATCAAACTGGACGTGTGGACGATGTGGGCCGCGATGGGCTTGGTCACGCTGATTGCGACGTGGATCAAGCCCAGCTACCTGCGAATCGCGCCTGGACGACTGGACGTGATGGAGTTTGGCCCGATGGGATTTGGAAAGGTCAAGTGCGACACCTACGACCTCCGCACTGCGAAGATTGCGATCAACCTGCCTGTTGGCGTGGCGAGGATCGAAGATTGCTCAGACGCAAAGCAGCCCGTGCTGCATATCCGCCCCGCGATGATCGTCAACGCCAGCAGCACGTGGCTGGCGCACAAGGCCGATCACGCCTGGATCGCGCTGCTCAACGCAGCGAGAACAGACGTGCCGACGCCGCCGCTGCCCGATGATGAGTTGCTTGGGTAGACTGGTGGTCCTCCACCAGTCCGTCTTCATCGGCGGTCCCCGCCGATGCGAGGTGTGAGACGGTGAGTACTGCATTTACTTTTCACCGTCTCACCGGGTCACCGTTTCACCGTTTCCAGAACAAGCCACTCCTCACGGTCGGGCTGCACGTCACTCCACCCGCTCCAGCGCGAGGCTCCACCACTTTTCCGCATGCTCAGGCCCATGCTTGCGAGCCATCGCCTCCGCGAACCCATTCGAGCATTCGTTGACGATTCGGGTCGGAATTCGCGGATACTGCTTGTTGTTCAAGATCGCATTCGTGAGAAATACCGAGTGCTGGCGGCGCATCGCTTCGCCGGGGGTCTCGGCGAGTCCGGTGCGTTCGAGCAGGCGCTTCCAGAAGGACATGGGGAATTGTTGGCGGCCTGGTGCGCAGACGAAATCACCACGAAGGCACGAAGAGCACAAAGAAGTTCAAAGAAAGGGAGAAAGGAAAGCAGCGTTTTGCCGCAGGCTACTCGGAGTGATGGGTGCCCAATGAGAATGCGCACACTTCGTTGTTGAGCCAACTGAAGCGTGTTCTTGGTTGATTTTCGGTCATTTCGGGTGTTCAGGCGTGTTCGCGAAACGACCGATATCCCTGTATGGGACTCTTTGGCTCCATCCAATACCGCCTCGCTCATCGCGCCCTTCGCGCGAAGCTCGGGCACTTTGGCGACGGCTCGAAAATTTCCAACCCCACAATACTCCACGGTGGCGAGCGCATGTTCATCGGCGAGCGAGTCTCGATTCGAGACTTCGCCCGCCTCGAAGCAACCAATCGCGACGGCGTTAAGGGCGAACTGCACATCGGCGACGGCACGACGGCGGAGATGTACCTGCACTTGGGGGCGGCGCAGAAAATCACGGTTGGAAAAGACGTCCTGATCGCGGGACGCGTGTACATCACGGATCACGATCACGCGTGGCCGCCCGGCAGCGCGGACGACGATGGCTCACTGCATGCAAAGCCCGTCACAATCGGTGATCGCTGCTGGCTGGGCGAGGGGTGCGTGATTTTGAAGGGCGTGACGCTTGGCGAATGCTGTGTCGTCGGTGCGAACGCGGTCGTCACCAAGAGTTTCCCTGCGGGCAGCATGATCGCGGGCGTGCCGGCGAAGGTGATCAAGCAGTATGACTTCGAGAAGAAAGTGTGGGTTGCGCCGCAGCAACAACAACATGCCGCCCGACCGTAAGCGAAGGCTTGCGCGTACGCGCTGCGACCCTATTTCCCGCGCACCGTGAGCCTCACCGGATGCCCACTCCACGAGTTCTCCCCCCCGCCCCCGCCCCCCACACCACCCTTCGGCCCCGGATACTTCTTCTCGATGAGTGCCGCAACGTCTTCGATCCTGCCATCGGCACGAACCCAGTCGATGTCGATATCCGGGAAGTCGGTCTTGCAGTTCGCACACTTTTCCGCAGACGCAAAGCGAATCGGGCACCAGAAACTCTCGATATTCCGCAGCATCTCGGAGCCCAAGCTCCACACGCCTGTCATCCAGTCGCAGTACAAGCACCAGATGCGATCCGCGCCGACCAGCCCGTCAAACTTCTGGCGCGACACTCGCACCCAGTCGCGCTCGCGGTAGCGGGGCAGGCGGACGAGGCGCGACACGATCGGGTACACGCACAGTTCGCCGATGCGAACAAACGTGAAGATCGGCACGGCCCAGAGCGTCCACCAGACGCCGATGTGGTTTCGCCAACTCGCCGCGAAGCCGCCCTTGCCGTCGCGCGACAGGATCTTCGCGATCGAACCTTTGATGCGCGGACGCTTCATGACGTTGTGATGCACAAGTTCGTGAATGCGGCACCACGCCCACAGCGCAACTAACTGAGCAACCGTCGCAACGACAAGGCCAATCAACGCCCCAAGCCAACTCGCCGCGGTCGTCTGCTCCGCGCCGAGCCGAATGCCGATTGATCCATCACGCATAAAAATACCGCCCCGCATCGCGCCCAGGACAATCCCAGCGATCTGCGGAGCGGTCGTGAAGAGAAACACAACAAGGTCAAGCCCCGGCGCCTCGCAGCAGCGAGCCGAAATCGCTCTGCCGATACTGCCAAGCCTCGGCAGCGCATGCAGGACAAACGCGAGCAGCAAGCATCCGGCCAACGACGCAGTGGATAACCAGAGCAGAGTGTGCATCGCGCAGCGTACGCATAGACGTCAGGCGGTCACGCCAAGTGTTGTCCGGCGATGAAGTCAACGCCCCACCGAACTTGCAACCTGCTTGCCCACGGCTTTGTCGATGCCCTCGATGATCTCCGCGATGATCGCGCCCTGGTCGCCTGTCGATACGATCGTCATGGTGTTCTGTCGCGAATCGGCGTAAATAGATCGGCTCACATTGCACTCAACCAAGGACGGCACGGCGTTCAGGACGCGCCCGATGACCTCCACCATGCCGTCGGCACTGGTGTTGCTCAGCGTCACGTGCCGAACCACTTCGGTCCGCCCGTAATCCTTCGGGTGTTTTCTGTCAATAATCGCGACGACCTTGTTGACGATATCAATCTGATCGGCGGTCGCAGTCAGATCAACCAGGTTCTGCGAATCGTCCACGCTCATCACGCGGGGCACATCGCATTCCTTGAGCGAGGGCGCGGCATTGAACAATTGCCCCAGCGCGTCACGGACAATCGCTGCCTTTGCGTGCGTAAGGACGTAGCGATTGGTGATTGACGCGGGCGCGAAGGGCGACGCGGCGAAGGCGTCGCCTATGTCCTGCGCAGGCGCCCGCGCACCGTCCTGCTGCGCATCGCCGTCGATTTTGCCTTCAAACGCCCCTACTTCCTTCAGCATCCACTCAATGCGCTCAAAGTGCCGCTTGGGCGCGACGATGAACAGCTTTGAGCCGTATCGCCGGACGGAAGCCAGTTCCCCTCCGTTTTCTTTCCACATGTTGGGCTCGACGAGGTCCATCATCACGCGAGCCAGATTCTCGAAGACCTGTTCTTCCGCGGCGAGCCGCGTTATGTTCGACGCGCCGCCCTCGGCGTGCGCGGACTTTTTCATGTGCTCAGAGACAAGCGCGTCGAGCGAATACGTCCGCGTATCCTGATCGCGCTTGTCAAAGTACTGGTCGGTCGCAAACTCGATTGTCTCGGCGGTGATGTGTGCCACGAGGCGCGGGCCGCCCTCCGCAGCTTTATGCTCGTTGAGCGTCCTGATCGCGTCCTTGAGGCTCATCTCGGCGAACTCGACGCCCACCGGGTCGGTCAGTTGAATGCTGAGCCCCTCCGCCAGCAGCATGGTGTGCGTCACTAACTTTTTGCCCGTGCCTTTCGCAACGCCCTCAAAGAACCCGCCCCAGCTCATATCCGGCCCGCACGAGACGCGGATGTGTTCGCCGTTCTGTTCAAGTTGCGCGGCGATTTGTGCCTTGATGTCACGCTGCACTTCTTCGGGCAAGGCCAAGGCTGACCGGGTGGAAATCCCGTCAAGTCTCTCGGGCAAGGCCACGCGCGGTTCTGTAGGGGAAAACTTGTATTGCACGTTGGCTTCGTACGTATTCCCTTCGCCATCAGTGAACGTGATCTTGTTGCCCGTCTGCGCCGACTCGCCCGGCTTCTGCTCGTCCTGACTCTCAAGCAGCGTGACCCTGCCCGATGGATCAACCATCGCGATGCGCACAGGCGTGGGGTTTGTACCCTCCTGCCCAGAACCACGCAGCGCAATGCCCCCCACCACCAAACCGGCAACCACAACCGACGTCGCAGCAATCTTCATGGCATGACTCCTGGCCCACATGGGCCAACCACTCTTCACATTCCTGTAACCCTTCGCAAGTTCCGCAGCATCCCCCAGTTCAGCAATCGCCATCCGCACGGCCTCGTGCTCGCTCACGCCGGAGATCGTCAGGTCGCGCACACGCTCGCGCAGGTGCGACGCAAGCTCGTCGCGAATCGCCTTGCGCTCCGCGTCCGGCATGGGCAGCAGTTTTTCCAGCACGTCAAGCCAGGACTTTGTTGAGTCGCTCGTCGTATTTTCAGGCGTATTGATCCTGGCGACGTGTGACGTGCTCAAAGTTGGCGCGCCCGCCTGTAGAGCGGATTGAGGGCTCTCCGGCGGATCTGTTGGCTCCGGTTGGTGCAATCGCAATGCGCTCATCGCGCCACCTCCCGGCGTTGTGCGTCTTCCGGCCCGATGAACGCGTCAATCACAGCGCGAAACGCACGGTGCGACGCGATTCGCTGCTCCAGACGCTTCTTGCCTTTGGCAGACAATCGATACCACTTCCTCTTGCGACCCTCGCCTTCGTCCGAGTCCTCAGCGCGAACCTCTTCCCAACTCGTCAGCACCAACCCCTGCGATTCCAGCGACTTGAGCAGCGGGTACAGCACGCCCGGCGTGAGTCTCACCTGCCCCGCAGACCGTGCCGAAACCTGCTTTGAAATCGCGTAGCCATAGGCGGGTTCCTCGCTGAGCAGAGAAAGCACAATCAATTCGGCCGCGGCGTTGGATTGGTCGGTGAGCATGGTCTGTGAACAATATATCGTATACCGATATATACGTCAAGAGACTATTCCGGGTTTTGAGTATTTTTTTAGAGTTTGTTGATTTTGTGGTTGGTGGTGCGGGCGTCTGGCCCGCTCTGATTGCGTTGGGCGCGGGCCTGAGGCCCACCCCAACGCCCCGACGCGCTAAATCGTCCCAAACAACCGATCCCCCGCATCCCCAAGCCCCGGCACGATGAACCCGTGCTCGTTCAGTCGCTCATCCAGCGCCGCCGCATACACGCGCACGTTCGGATGCGCCTGCGTGAAGTTCCGCACACCTTCCGGCGCAGCAACCAACGACAGAACGCTGATGTCCGTGACGCCCGCCTTCAGCAGAACGCCCACACCCCGGATGATGGAACCTCCGGTCGCCAGCATCGGATCAACGACCAGCACCGGCCCATCTGCCGCGTCCTTGGGCAGGCGCTCGAGGTATAAGGAAGGTTGCAGCGTGCGCTCATCCCGTGCCATGCCAAGATGCCCCACGCGCGCCTCGGGCATGATCGCCAGCACGCCCTCGGCCATCGCAAGCCCGGCGCGGAGAATCGGAACCACAGTAATCGGCTTTGCCAACTTCTTGGCTTTGGTCACTTGCACCGGCGTTGCGATGTCAACTTCCGTAGAGGGCAGAGACCGCGTCGCCTCATAGACCATCAACGCCGACAGCTGAAACACCAGTTGCCGAAACTCCGCGTGCCCCGTCGACTTGTCGCGAAGGCGAGCGAGTTTGTGCTCGATGAGCGGATGGCGGATGATCTGAAAGTTGCTGTGCATTGCTCTGGTACAGAGACGCCGCCTCTCCGAGACGGCAGTGTTTCCATGTTCACACGTTCATGATCCTTCCGGCCCGCGCGATTCGCCTTGCCCCCCGCCAGGTCCACTCGGTCCTCGCCGCCTGCGCCGACGCCTGCCACCCCGACGCTCACCCGGACTTTCGCCGCCGCCTGTTCCGCCGCCGCCAGAGCCGCGATTCTGCCCATGAACAGGATCATCCGAAAGCAGATCATCGCCCATCAACTCATCTATCTCGGTCTCGCGCGTACTGCCAGCCGGGCGCGGTGGCGGCGGTCGATCGCTCGGGCGCACATCCGGTCGCCTCTCATCCCGACGCGGCCCATCACGATGCTGCGGCGGGCGAGACTCACCCGAGCGCGGCCCTTGCGGTGCAGTGCGTTGAGCTCTGTCAGTACTTTCTCGTTGCGGATTGCGATCAGGCGAACCTGCCGATCCCGATCCCGCCCCGGACGGAGCAGTAGTCGAGGGACGTTGTGGCGGTCGATCACGACGCGGCTCAGCTCCGCGTCCGCGGGTGTCCGGCCGAGCGTCCATCGGCGCGCGAACAGGTGCGGTTGTGGACTTTGGCGGTGCCAAGTCTTCAACCGCGATCGCCACAGTCCGATCCTTGCCGTCCGGCCCCGGTTCATCGAGCAGCACCAGCACAAGCTGCGTGAGAATCTGGCTGTCAAGCACAAGCCCATCGCCCTCGGGCGTCCCCACGCGGGTCTTTTTGCGAGGCAGGCGCTTGGAGAGGTCTTCGTAGGTCGAATCTTCGTAGCGAAGGCAGCACATGAGCCGGCCGCAGCGACCTGAAATCTTGAGCGGATCGAGCGTTGCTTTCTGAACTTTCGCCGACTTCATGCTGACGGGTTTGAGCACCTTCAGGAAGTTCTTGCAGCAGCAGTACTGCCCGCACTTCTCATAGTCAGCGGTCAAGCGTGCTTCGTCGCGAGCACCCACGGTGCGGACCTCAACGCGCGCCCGGAAGTACTGCCCCAGCTCGCGCGTGATGTCGCGCAGTTCGGGCCGCTCTTCGGTCATGATGTAGACAGTCAGCGTCTCGCCGCCGAGGATCGGCTCAACTTCAACAACCTTGAGGTTTGAGTGCATGCGATGCACGATGTCCCGGGCATGTATCTTCAGTTCATGCTTGCTCTGCTCGATTTTCTCCTGGAGCTGCATGTCATCCGTCGTCGCAAGCCGAAGTACCTTGCCTTCAGTAAAGAACGGATAGTCCCTCCCGCCCGAGTTTTCGATGTACTGCAGCATGTCCTGCCGCGACACGCTCTTGCTGCAGCCGCTATTCGGGCACGTGCTGGTCAGCATCTCGCCCAGTTCAACACCTCGAAAAGTCCGAACAACCACCTTGCTGCCGCAGCCCGGCTTGATCGTCCCTTGAAAGTGAAACTCACCGATGAGTTTCATCGAGCCGAAGCGAACGACCAGCGTCTTGGGCGCTTTGAGCTCTTCGTAGGCCTTGCGATCCTCCTGCGAGAGCATCTCTTTCACATCCGCTTCAAATTGTGGCAGCGGCACGATGGGCAACAGAAACTCCGATCTTTCTTAAGAACACTCCGCGAGCGTTGATCAACCACGAGCGGCACGCACGCCGAAGCGTCATGCAACAGTATCATGAGTTTCTATAGTATCGTCCTCTTGTCCCCGGTATTGGTGTGCGATGCGTCGCGCCCGAGCGCAAATTGGTCGGCGATTCAGGGTTGCAATTCGTGACATTCTGCTATGATGGCTCGATGCACACTCGCCGGAACCATGCCGAGCCCGTTGCTCGTCACACTGGCGAAGACCTCGCAGACCCGACGCTGCATCGCAGTTACGCCACAGTGCTTGATGCGCTCTGGTTCTCCCGGCACAACGTGGAACGTCTCAGCGCATCGCAGATGCACGCTGCTCCCAAGTTCTCGCTCGCGCCGATCACCGACCTGCTGCGCGAACTGGGCGACCCACACCGTGTGCTCCGCTGCGTCCATGTCGCGGGCAGCAAGGGCAAGGGCAGCATCTGCGAGATGGTCGCGGCGTCGCTGCGGGGCTGCGGGTACACGGTCGGCGTGTACACAAGCCCGCACCTCATCGACATCCGCGAGCGCATCCGAGTGCTGAGCAGCGCCTGCGACGAGCCGATCTCACGCGACATGTTCGCATTGATCGGAGACCGAGTCCTCGACGCGGCGGCTCGCGTTGAGGCCCGCAACCAGCTCAAAGGCGTATCAGCGCTGTCCGCCTTCGAGCTGCTGACCGCTCTCGCGCTGCTCCACTTTGCCGAACTTGCCGTTGATGTTGCCGTGATCGAGGTTGGAATGGGCGGCATGTTCGACGCGACCAACGTGATCACGCCCGCGGCGTGCGCGATCGGGCGCATCCAACTCGAGCATGCTCATGTGCTGGGTCCAACGCTCGCCGACATCGCCCTGCACAAAGCCGGGATCATGAAACCGGGCGTCGCGGCGTTCAGCGTGCCGCAGGCACCGGAGGTTGAGCACGTCTTCGCGTCGCGCGCCGCGGCGGTGGGCGCGCCGCTCAAGTTCCTGGGCAAGGACATTGAATTCACCCATCGCTTTCAGCACGCGGGCGACAACGTCCCGCGGCGCGGGCCACACCACAAGCTGGCGATGGTCCTGCCCACGCGCACCTACGAGCATGTGCCCGTGCCTCTGCCGGGCGAGCACCAGGCCGCGAACTGCGCCCTGGCGCTGGCGGTGCTGGAATCGCTCGCCGATCAGGGATTTTCGCTTCCCGAGGGACACGTTGTTGAAGGACTTTCGCGCACACAGGCGATCGGGCGCATGGAGTTCATCCATCAAGAGCCGCGCGTGCTCATCGACGGCGCGCACACGCCCGAAGCCGTGCACGCATTGATGCGGACACTGGGCGCACACCTGAAGTTTGATTCTCTGGTCGTGGTCTTCGGCTGCAACGACGACAAGGACGCCAAGGGCATGCTCCACGCCCTCGCGCTGGGGGCCGACAAGCTGATTCTCACCAAAGTCTGCGGCAGCGCACGAGCGATCGATCCCAAAGACCTGCAACGCGCGTTCATCGACGTCAACGACCACCCCCACCTCGCGCTGACAGCCCCGTGCGTCAAGGACGCCATCAATCTCGCGAACAAGAGCGTTGGACGAAATGACCTGATCCTGGTGACGGGCTCGTTTGCGATCGCGGGTGAGGCCAAAAAATTGTTTCAGGAGAAGTTCTCGCAGGCGAGCTCGACGGAGTTGAAGCCGTAGTGCCATCAATCTCGCGGAGATTGACAACGTGTCATTTAAAATGTCGGGCCGGATGCCTGAAATCAGAAACGATTATCAGAATGGCATTCCTTCAAGGCAGGCCAGATTGACGGTACTGTGCTGAAACATACTCACGGCAAACCCGAATCACGTTGCATTCGGGTCGTTTCTCGGGTATCTTGATGGCTCGCCCGCTTCTATGCGGGCGGTGGTTCTTTGTGGAGAGGCGTCATGCAGAACAGTGCCAAGCCGTGGGTCGTCGGAAGTCAATGCGTTGCTGCCTTAGGAGCAATGCTCCTCGCCGCGTCAGGACACGCAGGCGGCGGCTCGACCACTGGCGGGGTCAATCTGGAATGGCCTGCGAATCCAACCCCCCCAAGCCCCGCGACGCTCGCCGACTTCGTGAACTGGGAAACGCCCCACGTCCACCCGCTGGCGATGACGCCCGATGCGCTGAAACTGCTCGCAGTCAACACAGCGGACAATCGACTCGAAGTGTTCGATATCGGTTCGGGCACTGCGGTTCACGCCGGAAGCGTGCAAGTCGGGCTTGATCCTGTAGCAGTTCGCGCTCGCACCAACACGGAAGTCTGGGTCGTCAATCACGTGTCGGACAGCGTGAGCGTCGTTGATCTCACGACGTTTCGAGTCGTTCGCACGATTCTCACAAAGGACGAGCCCTGCGACGTTGTCTTCGCGGGTGCGCCCCAGCGCGCGTTTGTGTCATGCTCTCAGGTCAACAGACTGCAGGTCTTCGATCCGGCGAATACTGACACCGCGCCCGTCGACGTGCTGATTGACGCCGAGGACCCTCGCGCCCTCGAAGTCAGCCCCGACGGCTCAACCGTCTACGCAGCGGTGTTCGAATCAGGCAATGGCACAACCGTCCTCGGCGGTGGCGCGGCGGGCAGCGCGACCATCGGATTTCCCCCCAACGTCGTGAGCCTCCCGGGCACTCCCTACAACGGCACAAACCCGCCGCCAAACTCGGGCGTCGCCTTTGTCCCGCCAAAGAACCCCGCCAACGGCACGCCTCCCCGCGTGAGTCTCATCGTTCGAAAGAACGAAGCGGGCGAATGGCGCGATGACAACACCGGCAACTGGACAAACTGGGTGAGCGGCCCGCAAGCCGCGCAGTCCGGTCGTTTGCCGGGCTGGGACATGCCCGACCGCGACCTTGCCGTGATCAACGCCAACTCGCTCAGCGTGACATACGCAACTCGCCTGATGAACCTCAACATGGCGCTGGGCGTCAACCCCGCGACGGGCTGGGTCACGGTGGTCGGCACGGACGCGACCAACGAAGTCCGCTTTGAGCCCGTACTGAAGGGCAAGTTCGTGCGTGTGAAGATGGCGACGGTCGATCCGAACACGCTCGCAAAGACCGTGACCGACATCAACCCGCACCTGACCTACGCGACGCACAGCATCCCGCAGCCTGATCGCAACCGCTCCATCGGCGATCCCCGCGCGATTGTCTGGCGCAGCGCGGGCGACCGGGGATATGTCGCGGGCCTTGGCAGCAACAACGTGATCGTGATCGATCCCGCGGGGACGCGCGCCGGGCTTGCTCCCACAATCGAAGTGGGCGAAGGCCCGACAGGCCTCGCACTCGATGAATCTCGCTCGCGCCTCTACGTGCTCAACCGCTTTGATGGCTCGATCACGGTCATCAGCACAACCACGGAAATGGAAGTCACGACGGTGTCGTTCTACGACCCCACGCCGTCGCAGATCAAGATCGGGCGAAAGCATCTGTACAACACGCGCCTCAACTCCGGGCTCGGACAGATTTCCTGCGCGTCGTGCCACGTCGATGCCCGCATGGACCGTCTTGGCTGGGACCTTGGCGATCCGACAGGCGACACGCAGGCCTTGACAGGCCTCAATCTCGGATTTGGCATCCCGGGCCTTGCTCCACCCTTCGCCAACCCAGCGTTCGCGCCCTTCCACCCCATGAAAGGCGTGATGACGACGCAGACGATGCAGGACATCATCGGGCATGAGCCCCACCACTGGCGGGGCGATCGACTGGGATTTGAGGACTTTGCGGGCGCGTTCCTCGGGTTGCAAGGTGCGGACGCCCCGCTGGAGCCTGTCTATGTGCAGGAGTTCGAGAGCTTTCTCGCTACGATCTCGTTCCCCCCCAACCCCTTCCGCAATCTCAACAACTCCCTGCCCACCAGCCTCGATCTGACTGGTCACTTCAAGACAGGCCGCTTCGGCGGCGCGGGCCAGCCGCTCGGAACGGGCAACGCCGTCGCCGGCATGAATCTCTACCGAGATACCAATCGCCGCTTGGACGGCGGCGCGTTCGCCTGCGTCACATGCCACACGCTGCCCACCGGCATGGGCCCGGACTCCACATGGAACGGCTCGCAGCACGTCCCCATCGGCGTCGGCCCGCGCGGCGAGCGCCACCTCGGCACCGTCTCCGTCGACGGCACAACCAACGTCACAACCAAAGTGCCGCAGACCCGCAACATGCACGAAAAAGCCGGCTTCAACACCACGCAACTCTCCAACAACGCGGGCTTCGGATACTTGCACGATGGCTCGGTTGACTCCATCGAGCGATTCATCAGCGAGCCCGCATTCAACGTCGCCAACGACGTCGAAGTCGCCAACCTCACTGCCTTCATGCTCGCCTTCGAAGGCGGCGACCTCCCCAACGGCGTCATCAACAACATCGGCATTCCTCCCGGCCCTCCCGGCAAACACACCCACGCGGCTGTGGGTCAGCAAGTCACGTTCAACGGCACAAACAACACAGAACCCGCACTGCTCGCTCGCCTGACGACGTTCCTCGCCGAAGCAAATCTCAGTCGCGTTGGACTGGTGGTCAAGGGCCGCGTTGCGGGCCAGATGCGAGGCTGGTACCTCAGCAGCGCAAACACCATGCGTTCCGATCGCGCGAGCGAGCCGCTGCTTTCAGAAACGTCACTGCGTGCCCTCGCCGCCGCGGGCAGCGAACTGACGTACACCGTCGTGCCCACCATCACCGCCGTGCGCATCGGCGTCGATCGCGACACCGACGGCTTCTTCGACCGGGACGAACTCGACGCGGGCTCCGACCCCGCCGATCCAAACTCGGTCCCGCCCGCGTGCGATTCCATCGACTTCAACAACGACGGTTCGCTCTTTGACCCGCAGGACATCGACGCATTCTTCTCAGTCTACAGCGAAGGCCCCTGCTTTCCGGAAACGGCAACCTGCAACGACATCGACTTCAACAACGACACCAGCATCTTCGACCCGTGCGACATCAGCGCATTCCTGCTCATGTACAGCGAAGGGCCATGTACAAACTGCGGGGTGTAGCCTTGCATCGCAGCAGGGTGGCTGACCTGCGTTCTGAATTGACCGGATCGTTTCTATCCTTTGCCCATGTTCAGCGTGCTCGCAGTCAGCGGTCTGACAGTCGGCGTTCTCGTCGCGGCGTCTGTCTTTGTCACCGTGATCCTCTGGCACGCATCGCGCCCGCCGGTGCTCACGTCGTCGACGCTCGCGCCGGTGCTGCGGCGCGGGGTGTATTGGTGGCTGGGCATCACCGTTCTGTTCTCGCTCGCAGCCCTTGTGTGGATATTGCTGCGCACGCGATTGGGCTTTCCGCGGGACGGCGCGTATCGCTTCGTCCCGCTCATGCTGGGCCTGGGTAACTATTGACCGGGGCCGGCTGCGCCACCCT
>CAZEZV010000051.1:0-18419 GCA_964516725.1 uncultured Phycisphaeraceae bacterium | reverse complement strand
GCCGCCCGGCTCGCGGACTTCGCAGACGTGCAGCCCCGCTTCTTCCATGAGGGCTTTGAAGCGGCGCATCTGCGTGGTCTTGCCGCTGCCGTCGGGGCCTTCAAAGACGATGAACTTGCCTGCTAAGGCAGACAGCCATCTGTGCGAATTCGCGGCGCGTGCATCCATGCGGGGCGAGTGTAGAGCGCACACAAACATGCAGCCCGACCGTCAGGGAGGGCTTGCGAGCGTCTCCAGACTTGAGAATCGCTTTCGTTGGCCTTCGTTGAGAACGCCGATTGTGCCAGTGTGGGATCTCTCGTAAGCCCTCCCTGACGGTCGGGCTACATGCTTCGCTTCGCCCTCCAACGATGTTTCATGCTCCCCCTCCTCCTCGTCGCCCTCCTCCCCGCTCAACTGACACTCAACAACGAGGCCGAACTGCCACTCACTCGCGGCCTCTCCATTTCCGGCATCTCATCATGGGGTCGGCGCACCATCAATACGGATGCAATTGTGCAAGCAATGGTGAACGGCGACTTCGCAACGCCCGGGCATGCGCCCACACTTGCAGACAAGATCGGCGACAAGGCATGGGAAGAAATCGTGGCGGGCGAGGATGGTTCGTTCGCCGCCGAGGGGCCCGGCAAGTATGTTGCGATCACCGTAACGAGCGAAACAGATCGCGCGATGCTGCTGGAGGCGTCGGGGCATGCCATGGTGTACGTGAATGGTCAGCCGAGGCCTGGCGATCCATATTCGCACGGGTATGTGAAGGTGCCGGTGGAAGTGAAGAAGGGGGAGAATGTGCTGCTGTTCGCGCACGCGGGGCGGGGTGGGATGAAGGCGAAACTCCTGCGGCCGCCAGCAGACCTTGGCATCATCACTGCCGACATCACCAAGGGCGACATCGTGACCTGTGAACTCGCGCCATCGGGCGTCGACCCGCACTTGTTCGCGGGTATCCCAGTGTACAACGCGACAACGGAATCGGTCCGCGCGACATTGTGGGCCGGATTGGGTGACAAGTGGCACACCGATGTTGTTGTGGACTTACCGCCGATGTGTGTTGCGAAGATTCCGGTCAAGTTTGATCTTGGATTCAGGACGTACCAGGAAACAAGTGCAACCCCACCGATCACCTTTGAGTTGAACTTGACCGCAGGCTCAAAGTTCTCTGAGGACTACCAACTTCAATTCAAGCCGCGGGCGTACAACGAAGTTCACTCTCGCACCTATGTCAGCGACATCGACGGCAGCGTTCAGTATCTGTCGATCGTTTCAGAGTCCATTCAAAACAACCCCGAGCGAATTCCCGCCCTCGTCCTCTCCCTCCACGGCGCCTCCGTCGAAGCCATCAATCAAGCCAATTCGTACAGTCCCAAGCCCGACATGGTGATCGCCTGTCCGACCAACCGCCGGCCCTTTGGATTTGACTGGGAAGACTGGGGCCGAATCGATGCCATTGAAGCACTCGAGTTCGCGCAGCGCACGCTTTTCACTGATCCCAATCGCGTCTATCTCACAGGCCACAGCATGGGTGGCCACGGCACGTGGCAACTCGGCGTGCTGTATCCGGAGAAGTTCGCTGCGATTGCCCCAAGCGCCGGCTGGCTCAGTTTCGATTCCTATCTCGGCGCTCGCGGCCAACAAACCGATCAACCCCTCGAAGGCCATGCCAAGACCATCCGGGATGCCCGCGCGAGCAGCGACACGCTCAACTTTTTCAACAATCTCAAGGGCCGCGGCGTCTACATCCTGCACGGTGACGCCGACGACAACGTCCCCGTCTCCGAAGCCCGGGCCGCAAACGAAAAACTGCTCGCCATGGGCCTGGCCGAAGGCTCCGACTTTGGCTATCACGAACAACCCGGCGCAGGTCACTGGTGGGACGCGCCCGACCCCCTCGATGCAGACGGCAAAGATCAACCCGGTGCCGCCTGCGTCGATTGGCCGCCGATCTTCGACATGTTCCGAAGTCACGACCTCGCATCCCAGCAAGAGCAACGCGAAAAGTCCCTCGACAAACTCATCGACGGCGCAGCAAAGCCCGCCAATCCCCTCGACCCCCGCGGCTTCCCCAAAGGCTCTTTCAAACGCGCCTTCGACCGCAGGTTCCTCCTCGTCTACGCCACCGCCGGCACGCCCGAAGAAAACGCCTGGGCCTTCAACAAAGCTCGCTATGACGCAGAGCAATGGTGGTATCGAGGCAACGGCTACGCGCAGGTTGTGTCCGATGTCGGCATGAACGACGTTGTTTCGCAAAGCGGTTTTCCCACACGCAACGTGATCCTCTATGGAACACCAACCAGCAACAGCGCGTGGAAAGACCTCGTCCCGTCGGATGTCCGCGTTTCGACAGACGGCATCGCGTTCATGACAAAGGCGGGCGGGCAACTGTTCGAAGTAACCGACCAGGAAAACGGCCAAATGGGCATGCTGCTCGCGTTCGATGTCCTCAATCACGATCAGACCGACTATCGCACGATCGCCGTCGTCACTGGCACGTCGGTGCAAGGCTGCCGCACGCTGGATCGATTGCCGATCTTCCTCGCGGGCACCGGCATCCCCAGCCAACTGATCCTGCGGAGCGACGTCTGGACCAAAGGCAACGAGTCCATCGTTCACGCCAGCCTCGAAACCACTCTGCCGTAGGCCCGGCGAGACGCCGGGCCTACGGCGCGCGCTTCGGCGTCTTCTTCACAAGCTCCAGCACAAACCGCTGAAAGTCATCGTGCATGATTTTCATCGACGGGCTGTGGATCATTTTGCGGAAAGCGGGTTCCGCCGCGATCACTTCCATGCGCTTGGCCCAGCTCTCAAAGTACCCGTCGGGCAGCATCCCCTGCGTATGACTGAACCAGACGATCTCGTACACCGACAGTTGCATCAGGCTGAAGAAGTACTCGCGCACCTCGCGGTCCGTCGTCAAGTCCTGCACATCATCCCGAAACACGTGCGCGAGGTCCGGGTCTTTCACCCGCAGTTCCCGCAAGTGCATCTGCATCTCGACCAGCTTCGAGAAGTTCCCCACCTGCTGACTCTTGCGGAGATGCCGAAACTGAAACGCCGTAAAAAACAACCCGCCCGCGATGGCGAACGTCGAGACGGACTGCAGCAACACCTGGAGTTCTTGGAGGTTCACGCCAATTAGATCGGACGAGAGCCGGTCGCGGGCATCACAACACACTCGATGAAAAGACTTGAACGCAGAGGAAGTCAGAGGGAAGGAAGAGTGGAAACAGAGAAGAAGGTGGTTGGAGTGATCGGAGCTGCGCTGGACGCGAAAGGAACAGGAATGCCGCAGATATGCGTAGCATACATGCAACTCTCTCTCAAGAAGCCGCTCTGTCCTCCGTCGTCCTGGCTCTTCTCCCTCTGTTTTCCTCTGCGTTCCTGCCTTTTCTTGTCCCAACCGGCGATTCAACCCGATTCCCCGTTCATTGGACAATCACACCCCACCCCTCCTAACATCCCTTCCCCATCCGGCGATTTCACGTCCGGGCTTTGTAAGGATTCAGACTAGGACTTAATCATGGCACACAAAAAGGGCCAAGGCTCTACCAAAAACGGTCGTGACTCCAACCCGCAGTACCGCGGCATCAAGCTCTACGGCGGCGAAGGCGCCAAGCCCGGCGCGATCATCGTGCGTCAGGTCGGAACTCCTTTCAAAGCAGGATTCAACGTCCGCATGGGCTCTGACAACACGCTCTACAGCGTGGGCGAAGGCAAAGTCATGTTCCGCGGCCGCGACGTGCACGTCGTGCCGACCGACGCGAAAGCCGCCTGCCCCGTGTGGCTCAAGAACTGAGCCGTGGCTTGTGCCTCTAGCCCGAGCGAATAAGCAAACAGAAAACGCACGCGAAGTTCGCGTGCGTTTTGTTTTGTAAGTCTGGCGTCTCGCCCGGCACCACTCGGTACGCGAAGCCTACTGCACTTCTTCAATCACCCGCACCTGCCCAAATGCCTCCGGATTCAAGTACGTCCCCTTCTTGTCGTCGGGCTTCATCACTTCCGGCACGATCCGGAACTTCTCCGCGAATGCATCCTTGCGAACACCCGTCACCTGCCACGAGACTTTGGTTGCTGGCGAACTCGTGCGGATCTCAAAGCTGTTGTCCGACACTTCACGCGTGACCTTTGCCATGATCCACGCGTCGGGGTTGGTGTCGATCACCGTCAACTGATACTTGAACTCCTTGTTGAGCGCCTCGAAGTACGCCGGCAGCGAAATCGTCGCGTAGCCCGCGTCGTCGGTCACAACATTGCCGTTGTAGATGTTCATCATGTCCGGGCTTTCGACGCAGCTGTGCCAGAGTTCCTTGTTCATCGGGTCCTGCGGGTGATCGATGCGGAACGCCTTTGACGCTGCGGAGAACGCGTCGGTCACGTTGACGCGGCCATTGAAGTACGCGGCATAGCCCGCGAGTGGCGCACTTCCGTAGACCCCCCATCCACTCCCGGCGTGGGTGCCATACAGGCCTACCCCGCTGCCACCGGTGCCGAGGTTTTCGCCTCGCACACCCGCTGAGAAGGTGCCTGGAGATGTGCTCGTGATCGTGCCACGAACTGCTGCGACGGAACCCGCCGTGCTTGCGTTTTCAACATACATCACCCGCGCGTTGGTGCCGGCAATGTGCACCGGGTAGGACGGCGCGTTGGTGCCGATGCCGACGCCGCCTGATGCTCGGATGAGAAACTGATTGGGGCCAGTGGATTGAAAGTTCGCCGCCGCGCTGTCCGCCCAAACAAACGTTCCTTCGTCACCATCAATGTCGACGGTTTGCGTCGGTGTGCGGACCTTTGCCTGTCGCCCTGCTGCAAACGAATATGCTCCGCCCGCAGTGTTGGACGAGCCTCCGGCGACGGTTGCGAAGTTTGAAAACGTCTGATTGAACGAGCCACCCAGAATCGATCCGTGCGATGAATCGTCGCCGACGCTGTTGCTCTGTCCGCCACCAATGAATGAGTGCGATCCTTCGACTGTATTGCTCTGGCCGCCGCTGATTGCGCTGAAGGCGGGGGCGGGATCAAGATCGTTGCTGATGATGCGGTTCATTTGTCCGCCTGCGACTGCGCCGTAGTTTCCCACTGCCCAGTTCTCGCTTCCGCCCGCAGTCGCGGCCCAGCTTCCCGCGCGATTCAGGAATCCTCCACCGACGAACGCGCTCGATCCGGCGGTATTTCCAAGCCCACCCGCGATCGTGCCGAAGTCGCCCGTCACTTGTTGACGTTCGTCCATCGGGAAGGTGCTGCCGCCGCCAGAAATCGTCGCCCCCTGAAACGCGCCGGCGGTGTTGTTGGTCGCGCCATTCACGATGCTGCCCGTGTCAGTCGGTCCAGGCGTGATGCGAACAAACGGCGTGTTGTTCACGCGAATGGTGAAGCCGACGTTGTCTGTCGTGCCTACGAAGTCCGTCGCCGGGTTTGTGCCCGCGTTGCCGCCGAGGCGCCACAGTCCTGTGAGAGCTGCGCCGTTGCCGACGAAGACGTTGCCCGCGTTGCTGAACGTATTCGCGCCGGTGAAGTTGTTGGGGCCTGAGAACGAGTTGGACCCGCTGAACGTGTTGTTGATGTTGGTCTGCACGACCGACGGGCCAAGCCGCGCTAGAGGCAGCGTGCCCGCGCTCAGATTGCCCGCGTTGGTAAAGAACGACGACGGAAATCCGTTGAGCGTGCTGCTGTTGTTCGCAACGCCCGACAGGGACGAGTACACGGCGTAAGGCGTCGTCGTCAGGTTCTGGCGAGGCGCAAGCAGCGTGAAGCCACTTGCGTTCGTGCAATTAAGCCCCGTGTCCGCACGCACGTCGATCTCAAGAAAGCGCTGACTGCCGGCGAACACGCCGCCAAAGTCCAGCACGACGGTGAACGTCCCGTCCGTCACCTGCACGTTGTTCTCGCACAGCGTCACGCTCTGCTGCAAGCCCCCCGGACGGAGAGTCATACACGCGGAAGCGAAAGTCATACAGCCCCGACGCCGGCGTCGACGCATTCAGCAATGCACCTTGATACGTGAAAGCCGTCGAAATCGGTTGCGCCATCGCTTGCTCGCCACTCAACGCAAGCCCGGCAAACGCCACCATCCCGAAAACTACGCCAATTCGCAACGTACGCAAGACAACCTCCGTTTCATACTTTCAGACAGCACACCACTGCAAGGCAACTTCATACAGCGAGAGCCAACCCCGAACCGGGCAGACTTTCGTCTCCCGCAAAGCGCACGGATCGCTGCACGATTCCATGCCTCTACTCATATTACCGCAAAGCCACTCCAGCCCCGGACACAAATCCGCCCCACAAGCCCGAAATTGTTGCAAAAAGAAAAACCCACGTTCTCACGCGGGTTTCTCTGTTGGATCAACTGCCAGTTATCACACCCCGCACGGCGTGCATGGCCCTTCTGCGAACCTCAGCAGGAAGCTGTCGATGTCGCACGGATCGAAGATGCTCGTGTCGTTGTTGAAGTCGATGTCGTTGCAGGTTGCGGTGCCCGGGATGCACGGGCCTTCCGCGTACACGCTCAGGAACGCGTCGATGTCCTGAGGATCGAAGAGACTGGTGTCATTGTTGAAGTCGATGCTGTCGCAGCCCGTGGGAACGTCGATGCACTGCAATTCATCAACCGCGAAGTCATCCACGAACGCCTCGATGTAGTTGGTGTCCGCACCCAAGTCACGCGCCGGGAACTTGAGCCTAGTTGTTGCGGTTGGAGTGCCTGGCAGAATGTATGTGCGCTCCACCCATGCTCCACCGTTGAACACGGCCCCGCCAGCGCCGACGTCATCAAGCAAAGCCCAGGTCGCGCCTCCGTCGTAGCTGTACTGAATTGGCATCGAATCGCTTCGTGCTGCCAACCCGGTTCCGTTTACGTACCACAACTTGAATCGCATGCGAGGCGTTGTCCGACCTGCGAGGTTGAACACGCGGCTGACAAGCGTCGTCGTACCGCCGTCAACGTCGTTGTTCGGGTTTCCGCCCTGTTCGTTGCGATTCGTACGCGGATCAGTCCCGAAGCAACGTGTGCCCGTTCCCGGCGTCGCATCGTCTTCCGGCTGCGGCAGCGGGTTGCCCGTGTACGCAACAGGATCGCCCGGATTCCACTGTCCCCACACAGCATTGTCACCTGCGGCGGCAAATGACCATCCGCCCGACGTTGATTCGCAATCCTCTGTCAAGAACGTCGACCACTGCCCGACATTGTAATCCCACGCATCCGTCGCCCCAGTGGTCGGCAGCGTCACCGTTCCCACCACCTGCCCCGCGGCTTGGAAGTAGTACGCCGGCTGGTTGCCGCAGATGGGCGTGGGCAGCGTTGCTTCCCAATTCAGGTCGGGGCGCTGCGTCATCGGGATCGAGACAAACGGCCCGGCGTTGCCGTCGGCGCTGTACTTCACGATGACCGATCCAGCCACGAGCGTGTCCTGGAAGACGCGCGTCCGCAGAATTACGGTGGGCGGTGCTGTCGGCGCGATCAACTCGCCCGCCAACTGCACGGATTCCAGCCGCACCAGCGGCACGCTGCCGCTGAAGGTGATGCCGTGCGTCGCAGCGATCGAGACCGGCTGAGGGCCAACCGGCACGTTCGTCCCCGTGATCCGGATCGTGTAGTTGCCTGCGACGGGGTTATCGATCTGCACCTGCTCGATGTTGTCGCGCGTGTTGGGGCCGGTGCGTGCGGCGTTCTCCGTCGGCACGGCCGGGTTCAGCGTCCACGGGTGGAACAGCGAACCCGTCGGCCCTTCGACGATGATGTCGAGGTTGTTCACGAGCGCGGGGTTCACCAACGCCGTGCCCGGCACGTCGTCCCACGCGATAGTGGCCGCGAAGCGCGTCTGGCCTTCGGGGATCGTCACAGTGAACGTCTGGATCTGGTCCTGCGAGGCCTCGAATTCATCGAAGCGGCCGTCGCGCACAAGGTCGAGCGCGGGCACGATGCGGACTGAGCCGTAGCCGTACTCATAGTCGGGCCCGGGGCGGCTGCGGTCCATCGCAGTAGTCGCATAGATCGCCTTGAGCGTGCTGTTGCGTGGGTCGTCCGCAAGCGGATAGAGCGCCCGGAAGTCTTGGAGCAGAAGCGCTGTCATGCCCGCGACGGTGGGACATGCCATGGATGTGCCGCAGAGGGCCGTATATCCGCTACCGACTTGCGCGCTTGTGACGCCTTGATCGCCATTGCTCTGGCAGCCGGGCGCGGAGAAGTCCGGCTTCATGCGCCCGTCGTCGGTGGGACCCCACGTTGAAAAGCTAGTCATCGAATCGTCGTTCGCGTTCACCGCGCCAATCGTCATGTGATTCTTCGCGCCCGCGGGCGGCGCGACGTAGTAATACGGGAACGCCGTCGCCGAGTCGCATGAGCTGCTCTGGCGTTCATTGCCTGCCGCCCAAACGATGCGGAACGGGTTGTTCTGCGTGACCGGGAGCGAGCCGCGGACCATGCGATCAATCAGAATGTCAGTCGTGTTGTAGTCGCCGTGCCATGCGCACGAGAAGCCGTTGCTCGTGACGTTGGTGCCGATGCTGTTGGTTGCAAGATGCGCACCCTGCGAGTATGCGTTGGTGTAGTCCTGCTCGATGTCAACGGGATTGTTGTACATCCAGCCCTGCGCGCCGTTGATGTTGATGCCCGCCGAGAGCATGGTGCAGCCCGGTGCCATGCCGCGGTGTATGTTGTTGGACGAGCCCGCGCCCGTGCCGCCCACGGTGCCTGAGCAGTGCGTCGCGTGCGTGATTGCGCCTTCGCCGTCAATCACTGTGATGCGACCAGCCAGCCCCGGGTGGTTTGTCGACGCCCCGCCCGCGTCAAACACAAACACCTTCACGCCCGTGCCATCGAGGCTGTAGGGCGCGGCGTTGGCCGTATCAACGCCCGTCAAGACGCGGTTTTCCGAGTTGTTGGGCGTCATGAACGGAATCGCCGGCGCGATGTACATCACGCCCTGCTCAAGCGCGAGCTTGTCAAGCTCCGACACCCGCATCTCGCCCACAAACACCGGAATGCTCTGCAGCGCGCCGGTCACTTTCGTCATGTACTGCGACACCATCGCCTGCGTGTCCATGTCTGCCAGCAGATTGTCGTGCAGGTGAATATACACCGCGACCATCGGGTCTTCGACCGCCGCCGCGTTCGCGCCGCCTTCCGCCTGATTCGCCGCGCGGGCCGATTCGCCCCACAGCGACAGCACATCATCCATCCGCAGTTTCGGATCAACCTTCCAATTCGGGTCCATGTTCACGACGCCCGTGATCCAGCCGGACAACTCCAGCCCGCGATAGTCAGGCACGCCATGCACCTGGCAGACAAACGCGTTGTTGCCAAGTGGCGACAGAATCGTGAGTCCCAGCGCGCCAAGGAACTCGCGCCCCGAATCCGTGATCGGCATCGAGAGTTGCGCCACGCCATACCCATTCTCTCCCAAACCCTGAATCGCGGCCGTGAGGTTCACCTGCTTGGGAATCACATACGTCTGGCCGGGCGTGGCCTTCCACTTGATCTGCGCCTGGGCCGAGTTGGCCAAGCCGCAGCACGCGACCAGCATCGCCGCACTGGAAACACACACTCCAAGAGTCGACCGATTCATGAGTACCTCACCGGAAAAGTTGAGCACAGACGGACAGATATAAGACGCGAACCCGGGTCGGGGGGCCAGCGCGCAACCATCGCGCGAGGCACCCGGCCAGAGTCACACCAGCATACCGGAAAACTGCGGACCCGCAAGCCCGCAATTCGCCAAATCACCAGATTTCACACAACGCGGCACCCGGGCGTTCAACTCAGCCCGAAAACAAGGGTGAGCATGGCATTGCAGACGGAAAAACAGGCAATTCGACAGTGAACACCCGGCAACAAGCCGGGAGTTTCATCATCAACGCCGATTCTGGCACCCGACACCAATCAAAGACACGGCCCCTCGCTGTACACGCTCAGGTAGCTGTCAATATCTGCCGGATCAAAGATCGACGTGTCGTTGTTGAAGTCGATGTCATTGCACGTCGCCGTCTCGGGGATGCAGGGTCCTTCCGAATACACGCTCAGGAACGCGTCAATGTCGGACGGATCAAACGCGCTGCAGTCGTTGTTGAAGTCGATGTTGTCGCACGGGAATGGCGACGCGCCGACGACGTCCACAGACACCGCGTTGCTCACGATGCTCGCGCACGATGCCGTGACTTCAACGTCATACTGCCCGGCTTCAAGCTGCGTGACGTCTGTGATTGTCAGCGTCGGCCCAGTCGCGCCGGCATACACAGCCCCGCTTGGCTGAGGGCCATTTGCAATATCAACGCCGTTGCGCCGCCATTGATACGTGATTGTGCCAACGCCGCCGGCCTGAACCGATAGCGTGGCGACATCACCAGTGCAGAACGCGCTCGCCACGGCGGCGACGTTTCCGGCGATGGTGTCGATCAGCACGCTCCCCGGCTGCGCCCCCGCGCCTCCGGCTGATTCCACACTCCCGGTGAAGTTGTTGAAGCACGAGTACACCGCGATGCGCCCGCCCCCGCCGCCGCTCCCGCCGCAGGCGTTGTTGAAGCCGTTCGTGCGGATCGCACCCGCTCCGTTGATCGTGGGCGCGGTGATCCACAGACTGCCGCCAGAGCCAGAGCCCGCCGCCACGCTCGAAGTGCCGCCGTTGGAAATGATTTCGCCGTCATTGGTCAGCGTTCCACCGACGATGATGCGTGCTGCGCCGCCGCCATTGGATCCTGGACCGTTGCCGTTGCCGCCGCCGCCGCTGCCCAGGTCTGTGGGCTGCGTTGAACTGCCGTACGTGCCGCCTCCGAAGGGAGTGCCCGCGCCGCTACCCGCCGCGCCGTTACCGCCGTAACCACCCGCGCCGCCCCTGCCGGCGCAGAACACGGTGGGCGTGCTGCCACCAGCGCCCGGACCTTGCTCGCTTCCAAACCCACGCGATGAAACATCGATCGCGCTGCCGCTTTCAATGATCACATTGCCCGCGACGTCGATGAGCAGTCCGCTCGTGTTGCTGGCGGGGTGACTCAATCGCGCGCCGCCTCGCACAACAAGATCGACGTTTGCTTGCGACACGGTGATCGGCTGCGACAACTCTGTCGTGCCCACGCCGTTGTATATCAGTTGAGGACGCGCGCCGGGCAGGCCTTCGAGGTACACCGATCCAGGCCCGCCGCCCGGCGCGCCATGGCATTCGATAGTTCCAGTGAATCCCGTTCGATCTGCATACACCGCGATACGCCCGCCGCCCGCGCCGTTCGTGCTACCGCACGCGTTGGGGAACCCGCTTGCGCGAATAGCGCCAGTTCCGACCATCGTCGGCGCAGTGATCCACACACTCCCGCCCGATCCTGAGCCAGCCGCGACGCTCGATGTCCCGCCGTTCGCGGCGATCTCGCCGTTGTTGGTCAACGTCCCGCCGACGATGATGCGCGTTGCGCCCCCGCCGTTTGAGCCGGGCCCATTGCCGTTGCTCCCGCCGCCGCTGCCTAGGTCACTTGGAGTTGCGTAAGAGCCATAAGTCCCACCGCCGAAGGGATCGCCCGCGCCCAAGCCCGCGCCGCCACTGCCGCCGTAGCCCGCCGCGCCGCCGCGTCCGCTGCAGAAGACCGTTGGCGTGTCCCCGCCAGCACCCGGGCCTTGACCGCTCGCAAAGCCTCGCGCTGTCACGTCAATTGCGCTGCCGCCCTCGATCGTGAGGTTGCCCGCGATGTCGATGAGCAGTCCGCTGGTGCTGCTCGGTGGGTGGCTCAACTTCGCGCTGTTGCGAAGCACCACATCAACATTCGCGTCTGTCACAACCAGCGACTGAGAAAGTGTTGTCGTTCCCTGCCCGCTGTACATCAGTTGCGGTCGCGCATCAGGCAATCCGTCCAAGTACACTGACCCAGGCCCACCGCCGAATCCACCCTGACACTCGATTGTGCCCGTGTACGCCGTACGATTTCCATACACAGCGATTCGCCCGCCGCCGCCGCCACCGTTGCCGCAGGCGTTGCTGAACGCGTTGGCGCGAACCCCGCCAACACCTGTGATTGACGTAGCGTTGATCCACACACTCCCACCCGAACCCGAGCCTGCTGCGACGCTCGACGTTCCGCCATTCGCGGCGATCTCGCCATCAATCGTGAGCGTGCCGCCGACGATCAAACGAATCGTGCCACCGCCATTCGCGCCCGGGCCATTGCCGTTGCCGCCGCCGCCGCTTCCAAGGTCAATTGGACTTGCGTAAGAGCCATAAGTCGCACCGCCGAAGGGATTGCCCGCACCCGAGCCCGCGCCGCCACTGCCGCCGTAGCCGCCCGCGCCGCCGCGCCCGCTGCAGAACACAGTGGGCGTACCTCCACCCGCACCCGTCCCTTGCTCGTTGCCAAAGCCCTGCGCCGTCGCGTCGATTGCGCTCCCTCCCGCAATCGTCACGTTGCCAGTCGTCGTAAGTGCAAACCCGCCCACGATCTGCACACCCGGGCCCGGGTCCGCGTCATACGTGAAACCCGCGGTGTGCGACACGCGCGAATTGCTTTGCACCGTCAAACTTGCAATGCTGTGCGCTCCGTCGATCGTCAAGACCGTACTGCCGCCGCTGACTGTGATCTCAGCGGTCGCCAGAGGCACCGCCGCCCCGCCACCTGTGGGCGTGATTGTCGTTTGACCCGGGTTGATGGTCTGCGAAGCGCTGATCAAAACCGGCTGCGCCCACGCGCGAGCGGAACCAAAGCACAACGCCGCACCAATCGCGAACGCACCAACAGAGTCAATTGAAAATCGCATCGCAAGCCCTCCAAGCCGCGGCACACAAACCACCGCGGCGATCCGTCAGTGTACCGGAAATGCGTGATTGTGCAAGGCTGCAAACGAACTAAATGTGTGTGAATGGGGGTTGGGTTATGGGGCGGCGAGCGTGCCCGCTCGCCATCCTGATTCAAGCCAGCTTCGTTAGACGCAAGGTCCCTCGCTATACACGCTCAGAAATGCGTTGATGTCCATCGGATCAAACAGCGATGTGTCGTTGTTAAAGTCAATGTCGTTGCATGTTGCGTTTGCGGGGACGCACGGTCCTTCCGAATACACGCTGAGGAAGGCTTCGATGTCCTGCGGGTCAAAGACGGACGCGTCGTTGTTGAAGTCGATGGAGTCGCACACCGGGCCGTTTGTCACCGTTGCGACAACGACCGCCTGTCCTGACACGCCGCCCGGCGCGGTCAGTTCGGCCCAGAACAAGGCTTCGCGGCGATCGTTCCAGATTCGCCGCCTGCCGTCTGCGCCGCCGGAATCCGGTGAGAACGAACCGGTGCGGACTGAAGTCATGGTGTACGTCGTGCCGCGCAGCGAAATCTGATCACCCTGCCGAGCGACGCACGTGATGGAACCGTCTGCGAAAATCACAAACGGGACTGGCGAGATCGTCGCAGGCACTGTGTTACACAGCATGAGCACGTCGCCATGTTCGTTCAGGTTCGCCACGTAGAGATTGGGCCAGATCGGACCGAGTGTGATTGGCGTGCTGGTGCCGGCAGTGACAACTTGACCTTCCTGCGCGAGCACTGTGAATCGTCCGGTGCCGGGCTCGGATCGCAGCAACGCGCTCACGAGCGGTCCGCCGCTGACGAGCCGCACCTGCGCCGGAAACACGACATGCCCGCCATCACCGATGATGGGCGTATTCGCAGTGAGCGTTGCGTCAGAGATCGCATTCACGAAGATCGTTCCGCCTCCTGTGCGATTCAGTGTCCAGCCATCGCGGGCGAGACACAGCAACACGCCAAGGTTGTCGAGAAAAACGCCGTTGACCTGTGCGTTCTGCGCATCGAGCATCGCGGCGGTAAACACCAGTGCGCCGCTCGAATTGATGTCAGGTGATGTGCCAAAGAAGTTAAATGTGAGCCCGGGACCAGCGGGAAACGCGGACATGCCCGATGAGACCGATGTCACCGGATTCGTCGATGTGCCAGTGATGATCTCGCGAAACATAGTTGAGTCGGCCTGCGTTGTGACTTTGGTCATTGCCAACTGCCCGGACGGGTTCACGCTGACAAAGCCCACGCCAGTCACTCGCGGCAGCGGGTCACTTGTTGGTGCCGTCACGTTGAGTCGTGTGATCGAACCAGGGGAAACCAGAAACTGCCCATTGCGCACGCCACCCGGTGCGCTCAAACTTGAACGGAACGCGCAGGCTCCGGTAGAGGTCATCGATACATGCCCGAATCGACTTGCGCTGCCGATTTGCTGCAAGGCCTGAAATGTCGCGCCACTGACGCCCGGTACGGCAGTGCTCGTGCCGATCAGCTCGGTCATCGTTCCGCTCGGCGGCAAAAGCCACAGCGGATACAAACTGTTGCTTCGCGTACACGCGAGATGGCCGGAATCTCCAAGGTTGAACGCGGGTGAGGAGAGCAACTGCGTCGTGGGCACGGTTGACAACACGCCGTTCATTTCACGCATGATGAACTGCGTTCCAGTTGCGTTGTTCACAGCGAACGCGAGATCGCCGTTGTTGTTGATCGAAAGAGGGCTGGGAGTCACGATGCCGGCAATAAAGACCGACGGACTTCCCGGCACGGTATCGCCCGTCATCGCGACAGTTCGAAACGTGATGCCCGCATGAAGCTGCGCGGCGACACACAGACCCAACCCAACTCCCACAAGCGAAGTTCTCATTGGTGTACCCTCCGCGAGAAGAATACGCCACGCGCGAGAAACAACTTGATGCTTCTTGTACCTGAAATCGTGCTTATCGGCACTTAGTCAATGAACTACTTGCAACAGCGAAGCCACCTTACATCGCCTTCTTCCCAATCGTCTGGTCGAACACGCTGAGCAGCTTCGCCTTGTCAAACACCATCTCCGCACGCGTCAATCCCACCACGTCATACTCCGGTGTGAGTTCAATCGCGTCGACAGGGCAGGCTTCTTCGCACATGCCGCAGTAGATGCAGCGCAGTTCGTCGATCTCGAACTTTACCGGATACTTCTCGCGATCTTCCCACGGGCTTTCGCCCGCCGTGATGTGGATGCAGCGAGCGGGGCAGATCGTCGGGCACATCATGCACGCGACGCACTTGACTCTTCCTTCTTCGTCGCGGTTGAGGCGGTGCACGCCGCGGAAGTTGGGGGCGTGTAGTCCGCCCTTCTCGACTGGAATATCTTCGCGCCGTTCTTCGGGATACTGCATCGCCCGGGTCGTTCGTCCCTGTCCAAAGCTCGTGAAAAAGTGACGCAGTGTTGTGCCAAATCCCTTCACGACTTCGGGGATGTAGACCGACTCGATGCGGTTGAGCGGGGCGGAAGACACTTTCACGATTTCGTCGTCGCGGATAGGCATGTTGCCAGTTTATCCGTCCGGTTGGTGGGGGCGAAAAAGGGACAAGACTTTGCGCACGGCGTGCTGGCCGGACCGGCGGCGTGCGCGCGGGAGCGGTCGGTAAGTGCTGGCTAGCGGGCTGCGGCTGGTGAGGTGTTGAGGTTTTCTGGGACTCTTAGGGAGCGACCGAGTGTGTGCGCAGTGTTGCGGTGAGTGTGATTTTTGGGGTGGGTCGGGGGTTGACTTTTTGAAGCACGAGCGTCATCACGCATGCTGATGTTCGCCCACGACGGCGCGGTGGGGTTCGTGCGGGTGCTACGCGCCGCATGGGGTGCATGGTCCTTCGCTAGGTCTAGCATGCAGCCCGACCGTCAGGGAGGGCTCCGAACTGCAAGGCGTGCACAAGCCCTCCCTCACGGTCGGGCTGCATGTTTTTTTCTACACCCCGCACGCAGTGCAAGGTCCTTCGCTGTACATCACGAGGAACGAGTTGATATCGCACGGGTCGAACACGCTCGTGTCGTTGTTGAAGTCGATGTCGTTGCACATTGCGGTTGAGGGGATGCAGGGGCCTTCGGAGTAGACGCTTAAGAACGCTTCGATGTCTTGGGGATCAAAGAGGCTAGTGTCGTTGTTGAAGTCGATGGTGTCGCAGGTGGGGGGTGGCTGACCCCAGAGAGCGACGTAGGGCGACGCAATGCCACCTGCCCGGACAAAGTGCCCGCCGACTGCGAGGCGACCATCCGGGAGGGAGGCGAGCGAACTCACAAAGGGTGTCGACTCGTTGATGACTCCCAGTCCTTCGCCATGGGCGTCGGCAAGAGGTTGCCACTGATCGGTGATGAGACGTGCGATGAAACGTACACCCGGAAATTGAGACGAACCGAAACCGCCGGCAACAAGTTCGCCGTGGGGGCGTTGATGAACTGCAAGTACTGGAAATCCGATAGGCTCCTGGCTGAGTGATCGCCAGGATGTTCCGTTCCACGCTGCGATGTTTGCTGCCGGGGTTTTGCATGCCAGATCAAAGGTGCCCGCGGCAACCACTTCGCCGTTCGTCAGCACGCACAGAGCGCTTATGTTGGCACCGACTGATGACCCGTTGCTGCGAAAGACGCCTCCGTCGAGTGTCTGCCAATCGGTTCCGTTCCAGCGGGCGATGCGGTTGACCACTTGGCCGTCGATGGTGGTGCCAAAGTCTCCACCCGCGATGAGTTCGCCGCTGGGACTCACTGCCACGGCGTTGACGGTGTTGTTGAAGCCACCGCCGAGTGGTTGCCACTCCGAGCCGGTCCAGCGACCGATGTTGTACATTGGCGTATTGCCGGATGTGATGAAGTTTCCGCCGACGATGATGTCACCTGTGGCGGAGCGGGTGAGCGAATCGACGCGGCCATTCAAACCGGCCCCAAAGTTGGTGACTCCGCTTGGGGAGAGACGAGCTATGGACCGGGCCGTGACTCCATTCAGGCTTGTATAGCTGCCGCCGACGACGAAACTGCCGGGACCGTCTGCGAGCATCGGACCGTGCGCACCCCAGCTGGTTGGGGAGTATTCGCTGGTGGCGATGACGCTCCAATTGCCATCATGCCTGCGCCAGACGGCGTTTCGATGGAAAGCGTCTTCTTCTCCTTTGGCAGTTGCGATGAGATCGCCGTTCTCTGCGGGCAGCAGTGCAACGACATCGTTCGGTATGGACAGTGCACCTGCGCCAAGAGACTGCCACGTTGAGTTTGAGACCTTTGCGGCGTGCAGCGCTCGGGTTGAACCACAGCGATTGAAGACACCACCGACAAAGTACTCGCCGTCGGGACTGACATCGATCGTGTTGACCGAACCGCCCTGTGGAATAGATTGGACCGGTGTATGCGAGACACCGACGCCTACTTGATTCCACGAGGCACCGTCCCATCTAGCGATACTGTTCGCAGCGAGCGTGCCGGCTAGAGTGAAAGTGCCACCGACCAAAAACTGCTCGTTGGGCAACTCTGTTATGCAGTTGACGCTGCCATTGGTGCCTGTCGTGAAGGATTCCCACTGCGAGCCATTCCACTTCGCAAGATTGCTCACGGCGACCCCGCCCGCGTTTGTGAAGTATCCGCCAACGAGCAGACTTCCGTCCTGCCTCGGGAGCAGGACTTTCACGGATGTGTATTGGTCGCTTCCAGTCACACCGCCTCCCAGCGGGCTCCACGTTGTGCCTGTCCATCGTGCGATGCGCTGGCATGTCACTCCGCCGATCGATGTGAAGGATCCGGCCGCGATGAGTGTGCCGTTGTGCGTGACGGCGAGTTCAGTTACTAAGTTGTTCGCGGGCACGGACCCGAGTTGCGTCCAGATAGTTCCTTGTTTCTGATAGACGTGCGTCTGATCAGTTGCGGCGTAGATCGTTCCGTTCGGCGCGACTGTCATTGCAGTCGGGTAATAGGAACTCGAAGGGAAGCCTTGGGCAACCCAAGTCTGGCCGCTCCACTTTGAGATTCTTGAGTTGGGAGGCACGTTTGTGGCGTACACACTACCCCATGCGAACAACTCGCCCGAAGGACTCAGCACAACGCGAGCAGACCACAGGTTTGGTCCGGTTCCCAGCGAACTCCATTGCTGGGTCTGCGGGTTGTACGCCGCTACCGAACGAGTGATGGTGTTTCCTGCGGCGCGGAAGTACCCTCCCACGACCCAGACGGGCGGCAAGGGGCCCTGGCCATCCGGATCCCAGAACGCGCTCGACCCGATTCCGGTTCCGTGGTATTCTCCATCAACACCTGGAATTGTGTTTGCTGCTTGCCAAGTCTCTGCAGGGCTTTGTCCGAGTACAGAGAAACTGGCAGAGCAACAGAGCGTCATTGTCACTTGAATGACGCGACCGAATCGATGCGAGTAACACATTGCTCTGCCCCTTTTCGAAGATAATGCCTACTTTCATTGAGCGCAATTTCAACGACGAGCGACTGGTGCTGTACCTTGCAGAACTGTAGGTTTATCTGTGAAGCGATGCCCCAACCATGTTGTCGGCATTCAGTAAGATTAACATGGAATGGCGTTCTATTGCCCGCACGGCGTACACGGTCCTTCGCTGTACATCAGGAGGAACGAGTTGATATCGCAGGGGTCGAAGAGGCTTGTGTCGTTGTTGAAGTCGATGTCGTTGCACATTGCGTTTGAGGGGAT
>CAZEZV010000050.1:0-18527 GCA_964516725.1 uncultured Phycisphaeraceae bacterium | reverse complement strand
CTCAACTGATCTTCACGAACGACAACCGTCGCACGCCCCAGTTCAAAGCACAGCGACACTTCCGCAACTTCCGCGGGCTTGAGGGCGTTGGAGATCAGAATCTGGCTGGATTCATTCCAACGCACGATGTCGATCTTCTCGCCGTTCAGTTCATCGACGATGTTCTTGATGCGCGACCCGCGAACACCAACGCACGCGCCGACCGCGTCAACTTTGCTATCAATGCTCACCACAGCCATCTTCGTGCGGAAGCCTGCTTCGCGGGCGAGGGCCTTGATTTCAATGACCTTCTCCGCAACTTCCGGCACTTCCACTTCAAACAGCTTCTTGATGAAGTCCGGATGACCGCGGCTCAGCACGATCTTCACCTGCGAACCCGCGTCGCGAACGTCCAGAATCAAGCAACGAACGCGATCGCCCGGCGCAAACTGCTCGCCGGGAATCTGCTCGCTGCGAGGCATGAAGCCTTCGGCGCGATCGATCATGACCACGAGACTGCCGCCTTCGTAGCGCTGCGCCGTACCCGTCACAACTTCGCCCATCCGCTTGCTGAACTCTTCAAAGATGCTGTTGCGCTCGTCGTCGCGGAACTTCTGGATCATCACCTGCTTGAAGGTTTGCGCCGCGATGCGTCCGAACGCCTCCGGGGGCATGTCCATTGGTTCGCCATGGCGAGTCATGCTGAACGTGCCCGCGATCGGATCGAGCGTGCAGGTGAATTCTTCTGTATCCAACGTGTTGTGATACTTGCGAGCCGCGGAGACCATCGCCATCTCAAGATCGCGGATCAAAACCGACCGATCGATGTTCCGCTCGCGAGCGATGCCATCGAGAAGCTTCATCATTTCTGCTGCGTTGACTGCCATACCAAAACTCCTTATCCAACACAAGTTACCTGAATGTCAAAGCGAAAACGGGATTCACCACAAAGACACGAAGAGCACAAAGAAAACAGAAAAGGGAAGGAGAAACGAAGACAACGAGAGGAGAACGAAGTGTGCAATCGCCACAGACCTGATTGATTGATCTCATGCACTCTGTCAAAACAAACCAATCACCGTTTTCATCTCTCGCGTCGCATTCTTTCCTCACCTTCGAGCTCTTCGCACCTTCGCGTCAAAAGCCCTTTCCAAAAACCACAACCGCCACAAGCACCGCTCGTGGCTTTAGGCATTGATCGCTCGCAACTCGCATCCGGCCAGCTCTGCCGGGGCGAATCGCGCGACCGCAATTTATGCAGTTCGCTCGACGCTGACCCGACGGGAAAGCCCGCCAGACGCGGATGCCCAAGCGGCACCGGTCGCACGACTCGAAGTCGCGCTGCTCGGGATCGCTCGGTTATCGACCATGGCTAGAAACCACGTTCGTCATAAGACGCCCTCATCGAAGCCCGGCACCATGCCGATCTTCGTACACGCCAACAGTAGACACCAAACCTATTCCGATCAATTAGAAACCCCCGGCTTCATACGACCATGACCTCGTGTTTTCCGCAAAAAACGTAGATTTGAACATATGACAGGGTTATGTTGGGGCGGGCAGGGTTTCATCTGACGAAGCGCACACGCGATCCGAATTGAAAGAGGCTCTCGCCACCGATTACGGCTTTGCGTATCCGGTGGTGGAGTGGCTACGCAGGGGATCCCACCAACGACACGCTGCCTTGAGTCTGATCAAAAAATTGTTCTGACGAGGCGCGATTGAGTATCACTACCACTACGCAAAGCCGTCGATGGCGGCCTGACAGTCACTGGGCGTTGGCATCACAATGTTCGTGCAGCCATCACACCTCTGAAAATCTCGTCGATCTTCCGACACACCGCGTCCGGCGAAAATCGTTCATTCAAGTTCCGATACGCCGCATCCCCAAGTTGCTCGCGCCGCTTCGCGTCCTTCAGCAAACTCGCCGCCGCAATCGCCATCTCCTGGGTGCTGTTGCACAGCATCGCGTTCTCTCCGTGCGTGAACGCTCTGGGTGTCTCAAGGTTGTTCGAAGCGATGATCGCCACGCGAGCCGCGCTGTAGCTCAACAGCTTCCCAAAGCTCTTCGCGCGTGAGTAGTCGTCCGTCGCGTCCAGCACATGCAACCCAACCGCAACACGCTCAAGCCTTGAGAGAAACTCGTCGTTGTGCAGGTACGGCACGAACTCGCACGCGACGCCCGCGCCGCGCAGCGGCGCGACAAACTCCTCGGCTGCCTTCTCATCCTTCACCGCGAAGAGGTGAAATCGGCATGGCGCAAGCTCATGCGCCCTCAGCACAATCTCTCGCACCATAGAGCGCTCTTTGAGGTACATCGCCCACCCGTTCTGTGCCCAGCCGATGACAGGCCCGCGCTGTGATTGCGATATTTTTGGCTGTGGAGGCGGCGCTGGGTGGCTCGTCCAGACGACATGTACGTTTGAGTTCAGAGGCCTGACCCAATCCGCGAGCAAGTGACTGCCGACCGTGACGGCCGCCGCGTCCCGTACAGCGTTCTCGTATCTCTCACGTGTGTCAGACGCTTCGTAGTCGGCGTCGTCAAAGTCGAACACGCACGGGGCGATATGCCTGTATAACTTGGGTTGATTTCGCTCGTTGCGGGCATTCTGAATGTAGATGATGCCTGGCCGCTCGAGCGAGAGCAACCGCATTCGTTGTTCAAGTGAAAGATGGGGGGGCACGCATGTCGTTCGCCAACCAAGTGATCTAAGCCCTGCCGCGATTTGCGCGCATCGAAAGTTCGACGACGCCGAATCGTCCCAATTCTGATTCGCAAAGAACACTGCGCGAGGCAGGTCGCTTCTTTGCGCAAAACGATCAATGTGCAGGCGAAGTTCGCGGAGCGTTCGGCCAGCCCATGGACGAAGGCCCAAGCCCGTCAAGGGTTTAACGCCGGGCGCAATGTTCGGCGTGGGCGAAGACAAAATGTCAGTGGGCGTGCTGCTCACGCCGTAATTTTCGGCACTTCATCCCAATTCCGGTGAGCCATCGGTCGCAAAGTTGACTTCAAGGAGGTGAACCACACTCAAAGCCAAGCACAATTCGCCCTCGTGGCAAACGTCACCAGTGCATTCTCATGACTGCCCAACCAACCGCACCGGAACCTGCACTTCCGCCCACTTGTTCCAGAACAGAAGCGCGGGGCCGTTGTAATAAAGGGATCGCCAATCGCCCACTTTCCGCCACTGCGGGTTCGCCGCAAGCCATTCAGTCAGTTGCCTCTGTCCCTCTTCAACAAGGTCCATCGAGTAATCGCCCTTGACGCCAACTGCGACGACAACCACAGGCTCCGCATCGCGCACAGTGACCTTGCCTTCAGTTCCAGTGTCGTTGAGTTCAGAAGTGCGATAAAGGAACGCCATCGACCAAGATTCAGGCGTTGACCCCGCGTCTTCCATCCCCTCGTAATACATCTCAACTGGCGACGTCATCGCGATGTCGTGCTTCTTGATGTGATTGAAAAGAGGCCAGAATGTGGCGTTCATCCCGCGATCAGGACTTCCCGACCCGTCCACCTCCGCCAATCGCACGCTTGGATACGACTTGATCTCAATCGCCTTGGGCGGCGTGGGCAACGGATATCCCGCAGGCAAAGGCGTATCAATACTGCAGGGCCCGCTGCGGTACGCGCCGTCTTTCCCAGTCACCTTTGCCGTGAGATCCCCACCAACGCGAATCGCCGACCCGACCTCCGGCACCCTGTTCATAGCAACCTCACCGATGCGTGCCGATTGCGTCCCGGCCGTTCCCAGAGCCGATTTCCCAAGCGGCTTTGACGTCGAACACGCCGCGAGCCACGCGGCGAACGCCATGCTGAATCCAAAAACGACCATGGTGCGAACAGTAGATGACGGGCGATTTTTCATACCCAATCATTCGTTCAAGACCGCCATTGATGTAAAAATACTGAAAAAATAATCAATTGTTCAAGAACATTTATTCGCACAAAAACTAGGGTATAATTCTATGCAAACAGCGATTCTTTCGGCGATACGTTCCCCTTCAAAAAACGTCCTAAACGTCCATATGAGAAGCGACAAAACATCTCTCACCACCCGTCAACTCGCTGATTCTTTGGGCGTTAGCGAGTCTTCCGTGAAGCGCTGGGTTGATGATGGCTTGATCGCCGCGCACCGAACCGCTGGTGGTCACCGGCGCATCCCCATGTCCGCCGCGATCGGTTTCATCCGCCGCAATCGCTCGCTCCCCGAAAAGCCACAACTGCTCGACCTACCCGCGACTCCCGCGCTTGGCACCGTTGATCCAAACGCCGCCGATGCCCTCTTCAACGCCTTCGTTGAAGATCATCCCAATCAAGCCCGCGCGATCATCACGGGCCGCTACATCGCGGGCGCAGACATCGCCACTATCGGCGATGGTCTCATCCGTCCGGTTCTGCAGAGAATCGGCGACATGTGGCGTTCCGACGAAGGCGCGATACTGATCGAGCACCGCGCCGTCGAAACCTGCGTCCAGATTCTCGCCGAACTTGCCGCATGGCTGCCTCCCCTTCCGGAAAGCGGGCCCGTCGCGATCACCGCAGCGGGTCCCGCCGATCCGTACATGCTCGGCCCCATGCTTGCCTCACTCGCGATGCGAGAACGCGGCATTCTTGTGCGCGGCCTGGGTCCGATGACCCCGCTCGAGATCATCATCCTTGCGGTCAAGAAGTACAACGCGAGCCTGTGCAGCCTGAGCGTGAGCGTCAACTTCAACCCAAAGGACAATCAGGGCTGGCAGTCGCTGGCAGACACGATCGACGCCTCCCGAGCCAAGCTCGTCGTCGGCGGACGCTGCGTCGATACGCTGAGCAACAGCGTGCGAGATCGAGTGATCGTCTGCAATTCGATGGTCGAACTCGCCGCGTTTGCAAACGGATTGCTGCAAGCCTCAACTCGCAGGGATGCGGTGTGATTGCAGCAATGCGAGTTGATGAGAACTCTGGTTGTCACCGTCGCGCGATGTCTCTCGACGGCGACGCTTTCACGCAGAATAGTCGCGGGCGGCCGCGAATGTGTCCGGTCTGAACGCATTCGCG
Source organism: uncultured Phycisphaeraceae bacterium (assembly GCA_964516725.1). Taxonomy (GTDB): domain Bacteria; phylum Planctomycetota; class Phycisphaerae; order Phycisphaerales; family UBA1924; genus BJHL01. The sequence goes on along the minus strand of CAZEZV010000050.1, from coordinate 13,507 downwards.
ACAACCCGCGGGGATTGCACTCCGCCGCGTCGCAGCGAGATCACTTCATGCTGATCCCGCGCGGACAAGAAGCAAGTAGTGCAATGAAAGGGGGCACCCTGCAGCGCTCCGAGGGAGTCACCATACAAGTTGTAAGTTGCGATGCACACAAGGACCTGTGATCTGAAGCCGCTACTGCGCGACTCCGCGAGCAGCCAGCGTTTCATCTGCCGAACAGCTACCGCGTCCCCACCAGCGATTGCCCCACAACAGCAGGTTGAACACTGGCCAGGCCAGATGCCAGTGCGTCCTGGCGAGGTTGACCACGGTCTCAAGCGCGTCGCGTTGAAAGACATGACTCGCAAAGTCGCTGTTCAGCAACGAATCACAGCCGGCGGCGTGCGACAGAGCGTCGAAGAAGCCGTCGGCCGAGATCCACCGCTCGAACGGCAGCGGAAAACTCGCTTTGGGCCTATTCACAATGTCGGCAGGCATCGCATGGGCGAATGCCGCTCGAAGCACGCGCTTCGTGCGCAGCGAGTGCGTCTTGTCTGTATCAAACTTACTCGAGAGCGGCAGCGCCTCCGCCCAGTCCATCACGCGAGCGTCGGCAAATGGCGTCCGAGCCTCGACGCCGGCGAGCATCGTGCCTGTATCCACGCGTTGCAGCAACCCCAACAGATTGACGCGCCGCAGAAATCGTGCGTGCGGCTGCAGCCTGTGATCATTCGCTCGCTCAGCGCCGGCACGTGCAAATTCCTCGCGGTACCAGGCCGCCAGCGTCTCATCGTGATTCGCGCCGTCAAAGGCGCGGTCCTGCAAAAGCGACGACTTTGCGTCAAGCGGCACCCATGCGTTCGCCGTCAGTGTGAATAGACCCGGGTCAGCGCCGCCCTGCTGTTCGTGCGCAAAGGCCATGTCGAGCGCAGTGTCATAGCCGCAGAAAAGTTCGTCGGCGCCCTCGCCGCTGAGCGCGACGACGCAGCCTTTCGCCCGCAGCAGTCTGCTGACGGCGTGTATGGCGACTTCGTTGGGCGTGCTGAGGGGCAGGCCAATGCGATGCACCATCGAAGGCCACGCTTGCGAAAAATCGGCGTGGGTGACGGCTGCCTCGTGGTGGAGCGTGCCCAACTGGACAGCAAACGCACGCGCAAACGCGAAGTCCGGCCCTTCTGTTTCGCCGTCACGCGCACCAGCGCAAAAAGTCTGGAACTGCTGCCCACGCCCACGCAGATGCTTCGCGGCGATCGACGTGATGATCGCGCTGTCGAGCCCGCCAGACAGCAACGCGCATCGCGGCACGTCGCTATCAAGATGCGCAAGCACGCTGTCAGTGATTACGGCGTGCGTCCCTTCGACAATCTCGCGCTCCGTGAGATCGCTCGCAACCCGCGGGCGCGATGTGCGATGTGACGGCGCCCTGCGTTCCTCAAAATCTGCAGGAGCCTCTGGCGTTCTCATGGAAACCTTGCACGCAAGCGTGTCGCTTGTGAGATCAAAGGTCAGCGTCTGTCCGGGCAGTACGGCCTTGCATCCCTGAAAAAGCGTTCGATCGCCCAGCGTCGTGCGGATCGTTGTCAAGTACGCGCTGACGGCGATCATGTCCGGCTGCGGCGTCGAATTCGTGAGCGACGACACCAGCGACACGAGCGCAGGCAGTTCGCTCGCAAACGCGACATGCGAGGTGCCGCGCGAGACAACCCTCGCGTAGTACAAAGGCTTGACGCCCAGCGGGTCTCGCGTCAGCAGCAGGAGATCGGCGCGAAGATCGAGATACCCCGCGGCGAACATGCCGCGCAGCAAGCGCGGATGCGCCGTCGCCGCGTGCCCAAACTCCATCAAAGCGCGACCAAACCAGCGAGCGTCCGACCTCGCGTCGGGCCACATCGATCCGCGATCGCACAACGTCGTGCGAATCTCGTTTGTGTTGTAGAGCTCTCCGTTGTAGACCAACACACCGGCCTGTTTGCCGGATGCGTCATCGAAGTGCATGGGCTGGGCACCTGCGCCGGACGGGTCCATGACTGTCAGGCGTCGATGCCCTAGTAGAACGTTTCCGCCGTCCCAAACGCCGTCGGAGTCAGGGCCGCGATGAGATAGCAGTTCGAGCGCGTGGGAAAACGACTCGCGTGGCAACGCGACGCGTTCGTGTCTGGGGCAAACGATGCCGAGAATGCCGCACATGAGCGAATGTATCGGGTCAAGTTGGCGCGTCGCTGCATCGGCACGTCGGCGCAATCACATCGTCGTTTCGTGTGACTGTCAAGGCGTGCGAAAATCACTGTCGCCATGCCTGGGGTTCGCTGTGCTCGCCCCCGGCAACGTTGTTGCGATCCTTCGGATCGAAAACAGATGACGCGATTATCTGATCCACAAGAGAAGCGAACCTCAGCGACAAGACCACCGACTGCTCAAAGCAGCAGTCGGTGGCACGTGAAATTGCTCGCTGACTTATTCGTCGTCGCCCTCGTCGTGATCGTCCAGCGCCTCGAGTTCCTTCTCCAACTGCTCGATCGTCTTTTCTTCTTCGACCTTTTCGCCCTTTGCGATCTTTTCGGCCTTTTCCTTTTCGAGTTTGCGCTTCGCGGCTTCAACCTTCACCTTGTCGGGCGCGAGGATAATGCTCGCCTGCTTGCCCATCCAGCGGGGAGTCTGCTCCACCTTGGAAATATCCGCAAGCGCATCGCGCACCTCGGCGAGGTTCTTGAGGCCAAGGTCCTTGTGGGCGATCTCGCGGCCTTTGAAGCGCTGCGTGAACATGACTTTGTGGCCGTGAATCAGGAACTTGCGGGCCTGATCGACTCGCACCATGATGTCGTGGATGTCGATCTTGACTGATCGCCCAAGGCGCAGCTCCTTCATTTCCGCCGACTTGCTGCCCTTGTTGCTCTTCTTGCTCTTTCCAAGTTCGTACTTGTACTTGCCATAGTCCATGATTTTGCACACGGGCGGGCGGGCCTCGGGGCTGATCTCCACAAGGTCAAGCCCACGCTCAGTGGCCATCTTGATCGCGTCGGGCGTTTCGACAACGCCGATTTGTTCGTTGTCCGGGCCGATGAGGCGCACGGGCGTCATGCGGATCATGTGATTGATGCGAGTGCGATGCTCGCGCTGACGATCACCGTAACTGCCCCCGCCGCCGCCCCCGCCTTGACTGCCGAATCGACCCATATGTGTTTTCAACTCCTGTTGATATGCACCAACATTGCACCGGGTTGCCCGGTGCTTTCCAAAGTTCAACGTGTCCTGAAACGAGTGACCCTCATAGCTTGCAAGCACTCGCGCGCTGTGCGCGAGTGTTCCTCGAGATGAGAAGCAAGCTGTGCCGCGTTTGATTGTGTGGCATCGACTCGTCCGAATACTCCCCGCGCGAATCACGCACCGTGCATGACCTCGCGTTTGCGGGACTGCTAACAGTAGCACGGGCTTCCAGCCCGTGCGGCTACCGCTTTTTGCCGACGTCGGGCACCGGTTTTTCCATTTTCGCCGCCGCCTTCTTCACCATCGTCTTCCTCGCCGCTTCATATTCCTCAATGCTCATTTCCCCCGAGTCCCGCATTCGTCGCAGCGACTCGAACAGGGTTTCGTCTCCTGCATCGTCCTCGGTCTTGAGCAGCTTGCGCCGAAACAGCATGATGCCCAGCCCGCCCAGCAGCGTCAGAGCGACCAGCCCCAACACAGCCAGCACAACGCCCATCGTGTCGAATTGTTTTTGTGCAAGCAGCAGAGTCATCGCGTCGTATCAGCTTCTTCCGTCACCGCAATCGCTCAATCCTGACGAATCACGTACGACCGAATAATCGTCATAAACGGTACGCACGCGCGACTTTTTCGTTCCAGACACTTCGCTTCCAGACGCGGCGCAGGCTGGTCGATACACTCCTGTCGTTGCGCGATTCTTACTGATCACGCGCGATTTCGTATCCCTTCTCCGGGCACACCCTGGTGCGAGGGCTGTACAACACGCGGAAATTGAGCGGGAGCCACAATGGCCAAGGACAAGATGGGCGGCAACGACAACAACCAGACCGGCTCCAACCAAAGCAACCCCGCCACTGGCGATCAGGGTTTCAAGGGTCGCAAGGTCACCACGTGCTCCTTCTGCGGCAAGACCAGCCGGGAAGTGGGGCCGATGGTCGAAGGCCCGGGCAGTGTGTACGTGTGCTCAAACTGCACCGACCTCTGCCAGAACATCTTCAAGCAGGAACGCCGGCGCGTGTCGAGCGCGAGTGCGTGGCTGCGCGAAGTTCCTTCGCCCCGCCAGATGAAGGAATTCCTCGATGGCTACGTGATCGGCCAGGATGTCGCGAAGAAAGCTCTTTGCGTCGCCGTGCACAATCACTACAAGCGCCTGCTCCACCTCGAAAGCGAGCACGCAGGCAACATCGAGATCGACAAAAGCAACATCCTGATGATCGGCCCCACCGGCAGCGGCAAGACGCTCCTTGCAAAGAGCCTTGCGCGCATGCTGAAGGTGCCTTTCGCCATCGGCGACGCAACAACGCTCACCGAAGCGGGTTACGTCGGCGAGGACGTTGAGAACTTGATCCTCAAACTGCTGCAAAGCGCAGACTTTGACCTCGAAGCCGCGCAGCGGGGCATTATCTACATCGATGAAATCGACAAGATCGGCAAGACCAGCAACAACGTCAGCATCACGCGCGACGTTTCGGGTGAAGGCGTGCAGCAGAGCCTCCTCAAGATGCTCGAGGGCACCGTCAGCAACGTTCCGCCCCAGGGCGGCCGCAAGCACCCCGAGCAGCAGTACATTCAGGTTGACACGACCAACATCCTCTTCATCTGCGGCGGCACCTTCGTCGGACTCGAAGAAATCATCCGTCGCCGCCTGGGCCAGACCAAGATCGGCTTCAAGCTCCCCGCGCTCGCCGGCATGCCGGTTGACGAAGCGGCTGAATCCGCGCAGTACTACCAGCAGGTCGTCGCAGATGATCTCATCGAGTTCGGCATGATCCCCGAATTCGTTGGCCGCTTGCCGGTGCTTGCTCCGCTCGCGCCGCTCACGGTCGATGCGATGATCAACATCCTCACCCAGCCCAAGAACGCGCTGCTCAAGCAGTATCAGCACCTGTTCGCCGTCGAAGGCGCGAAGCTGACGATCACGATGGGCGCTCTCCGCATGATCGCCGAACGCGCTTCAAAGCGTGAAACCGGCGCCCGCGGCCTCCGCAGCGTTATGGAAGAAGTCATGCTCCCGCTGATGTACGAACTCCCCGACCACGACAATGCGGGCATCGAGTACATCGTGGACGAACATGCCGTGCGGCAGAAGACGAGCCTGACGGGCTTGCGTTTGGCTCGCAAGGAATCGGCATAAGCCCGTGCCACCGACCGGGTGGCGCTGCGTTGAGCAGTTGGTGCTGAACTCGACAACTGTTCTGACAACCAAAATGAACGCACGAACAAGCCCGAGGAACATCCCGGGCTTTTTTCATGCCTTTGTTCAGGCCCTGAAACGTTTTTGACAACGATTGAATAACAGTCATACCATTCAATCGTACATGAAGTACCACTCTCCCTCCAACCCCTCGATCAGCAGCCCTGCCCAAGTTCGTGCCCTCGCCGCGCCCGCCCGCCAGGAGATCATCGACGTTCTCGAAACCGCCGGTCCCTGCTCCGTCGCGCGGATTGCAAGTCTGCTCGCAAAGCCCGCCGATGGGCTGTACCACCACCTGCGAATGCTCGCCAGAGTCGGCCTGATCCGCGAAGTCGATCGTCGCGTCGAAGGCCGCCACGCGTTCGTCATATATGACGTTGTCTTTCGTCCTGTCGACATGAGTTACGCCGCGCCCGCGAAACCTGCTGACATTACCAAAGTCATCGCCGCTGCTCAGCGTCTTTCACTCCGCGACTTCCGCGCCCGCCTCGCTGCAGGGGATTCGTCAATATCCGGTCCGGAACGAGAAGTGTGGGGTGCCCGCGTCCGTGGCTTCATCACCAAGAGCCAGCTGCAAGAAGTAAATTCACACCTTGCCAGCATCTTGAAGATCGTCCGCACTGCGAAACAACCTGCTCTCAAGTCAACGGGCCGCATCATGAGCGTCAGTTTCGTGTTGACGCCTGTTGCTCCTGAACCAGAATTCCAACCGCGCAAGATTACTCGAAAGGACCGCACCATATGAACTTGAGCTTCCCACTCCTCGTCGCTGTTTTCCAAGTGCTCAGCATCAACATTGCACGAGTTCAAGACGCGCACCCCGCGCAGCAGCCAACCAATGAAACCAAAATCACGTCCGCGCAGCCGAAGGCCGAAACTTCTCAAGACCCCGACAACCCCGATCTCGCCGAAGGCTCCGTCGCCTTCGACGACGCAATCTCAGGCGTCCTTGAGGTCAAGAAAGTGAAAACAGGTCACCTCCTGATCAAACCCCTCATCAACGACAAGCCCGCTGGCTGGTTCATCTTCGACACCGGAGCCGGCATATGCGTCCTCTCGCCCAGAACTCAAGAAGAGTTCGCACTCCCCGAGGCAGGCGACATCAACGCCATTGGCGTGGGCGGCGATGCCAAACTCAAGATGTACCGCGCCGAGTCATTTCAGGTCGGCCCGCTCACACTCTCCGACCACCCTGCCATGACCGTCGATCTGTCATTCCTCACTCCCCACCTTGGCGAAGAAATTGCAGGCGTGATCGGCTTCGGCGTGCTCTCGCAGTGCATCGTCGAACTCGAAATCGCGGAAGGAAAAATCACGCTCCACAATCCTGCGACTTTTTCGCTGGCGACCGGCGGATGGGAACAGATGAAAGTCACCGAACGCATTCCTTCCGTCAAAGCCATCGTTGAAGGTCGCGAAGGCTGGTTCCGACTTGACACAGGCGCCAACTCCGCCATCACATTCCATCAACCCGCTGTCGAAGAATGGAAACTCCTAGAGCATCGCGAGACCAAGGACGCCGCGCTGGGAGGCGTGGGAGGCTTTGTCAAAGCAAAAAAGGGTACAGTCTCAACGCTCACTCTTGGCGGCGTCGAACACAAAGAGCTTCCTGCCGAGTTCGCAATCGAAAAAAGGGGCAACTTCGCCGACGCTTCCCGTCAGGGCAACATCGGGGCTGGACTGCTTTCTAAGTACACGATCTATCTCGACTACAAGCAAGAACGCATCTGCTTCAACGCGAAGTAGCGGGACGATAGAACAACGTCATAGCAAAAAAAAGCCCCGCATCACGCGGGGCTTTCTCATGCTTCGATTGATACCAGTTCACTTCTTCGCTGGCTTTTCCTTCGCGGGCTTGGCTTCCTTTGCAGGCTTTTCAGCCTTCGCTTCGGACTTTTCACCCTTGGGCTCGGCGGTCTTCTCGGCCTTGTCGCTCTTTTCGCCCTTGTCACCCTTCTTTCCCTTCTTGTCGCCCGCCGCGGGTGCCTCAGTCTTCTTTTCACCTGTGCCCCACCCGCCCTTGGTCGCACTGGTTTTCATCGTTTCTTCGATGGCCATATCGAGCGCACCGCGACGCTTGCCTTCGCCGCCGCCGATACCGGCTGCTGAGGCAACCTCGCCGCCGTCGCGATCCTTGGGCAGTTCGCGATCGGGCTTGACGTGTATCTTCACAATCGCATCCAAGTCGCTGTCGAGTTTGACGTGAACGTCAGCGTGCTCGACGCGTTTGATCGCCGCAGTAAGTCGCACATCGCGCGGCGACACCTTGAAGCCCTTGGCGGCCAGCGCCGTCGCAATGTCCTGCTGCGTGACAGCACCGTACAAGATGCCCATGTCGTTGCACGCACGAACGAGTTCGATTTCAACTCCCTTGAGCTTCTCGGTCATGTCCTCGCGATGCTTGCGCACCTGCGCGACCTGCTTCTCCGCTTCCGCACGCTTGCCCGCGAGCTGCTTGATGAGGTTCTCATCGGGCTTGGTCGCGAAGTTGCGGGGCAGGAGATAGTTGCGGGCATACCCGGTGCGCACAGTGACGACGTCACCGACGATGCCGAGACTGTCCACGGATTCAATAAGCAACAACTTGACGTTCTTTGCCATGACGCTGTCCTCTTCTCCGCTTCCGACGCTGCCAGAAGGCCGTTCGGGGGGCGGGGGAGTTAGCAGCACTTCGGAACGCCCGATGGACCCTGTGGATCGCTAGTGCCGCAACCAGTGTGAAATGTTCCTAGCGAATTGCTAGGGGTGAATGATAGGTGTCGGTCCACCGAAAGCAAAGCAGCCAAGCGCGTTGGTTAGGAAAATACTTGGGGCGACTCTGACGCAGAAAATCACTCAGTTTTCTTGCATTTCGCCAACAGTGCTGCATCTTCTACGCACGCGGCACGCGTCCGCGAATTGTCTCACTTCAATTGCGTGGAGGGTCGTCATGCGTGGAAATCATGTACTGGGTGTGGTCGTTGCCTGCGCTTTAAGCACCGTTGCTCTCGCCGACATCATCGCTGAGTACGACTTTACCTACGTGCAATCGCAGAGCGGGCTCACCGCGGCCGTCACGAGCGGTCTTTCCGCAGTGGGCACGCTCATCGGCAACTACGACGAAGTGAACAACCCCACAGGCACACGCACCAAGCCGGGCCTGTTCGGCCCATTCGGCGCGACGGAAAATGTCGCCGTCAACGTGAACAACCTCGGAGCGGGACTGAACGGCAACCTCAACACCGATACCTCTGGCTCTTTCAAACTCGCGATTGACACCGGCGCGGGAACAGTCGTGATGAGCGACTGGGCAACCAACTTCCTGGGCAACGGCCCGGCAAGTCTGCCCGTCACAGTGTCACTCTCAACAGAAACCTTCCGCACGCGCAATCCGACGTTCCTGTACCCAGGCATTCCAATTTCAATCCCCATCGGCCAGGCGCAAATCACAACCATGAGCCTCGTGCAGGCCGGGCCTTCGCTGGGCACGATGACACAAACCGGCGCAAATACCTACGACTTCAGCGTCGCTGCGCTGGTCAACCTGTCTCTCAGCGCATCCGTGCTCGGACAGACCTTCGACCTCCCGAGCGGCACCGCACTCCCATTCGGCTTTGCCGGCTCAATGACGTTGAACGGAAATCAGGCGCAGGTCACGGCGCTGACGCCCATCCTGTTCGATCAGACATTCAATCCGGATCAGGTATTGCCGCAGTTCGCACTTGATCTCCCGACCTTGGATCCCGACGCGCCGGCGCAGGTGCTGCTTGACTTGACCCTGGGTGAGATCGGCGCACAAATTGACGGCAGCATCACGACGCTTGCGAATGGCGTTCTGATCCCCTCGCCAGCTAGCGCAGCAGTTGTCGCTTGCGCGTTCCTCACACTGCCCCGAAGGCGGCGTCCATCCGGGAGCACGGGCTTCCAGCTCGTGACCAGGTCGGGGGTGGCCTTCTAGGCCAAGCGCCTGTTTGATTTCTGATTGCTCTGCGCCCACACACGGTTGATGTCTTTGCGTTCGCGCGTTCATATCATTGCTGAATGACTTCCCCCGCACTCGCCAGCGAGCGAACGCCGCTCTCGTCCCAAACTCCGATCCGTATCGCCGCCGTTCGCTATCTCAATACATTGCCGCTGATCGAAGGGCTTGAAAAAGTCGATAGCGTCCGTATCGTGCCGACGGTCCCGTCCCGTATTGCCGACATGCTGCTCAATGATGAGGCAGACATCGGCCTCGCTTCCATCGTTGACATCGCAAGTAAGAAGTCTTCACTCGCTCCCAACGGCCTCACCCTGCTGCCAGTCGGCTGCATCGGCTGCGATGGACCGACGCTCACCGTGCGACTCCTCAGCACCGTGCCGGTCGATCAGATCAAAGAACTGCACGCCGACACTGACAGCCACACATCCGTCATTCTCGCACGCCTGATCCTCCGCAACGTCTACAACTGCATCCCCCAGATCCGCGACTTTGATGTGCGAGAACGCATCGAACTTAGTCTTGCGAATAAGCGACCCATCCCGGCCGACCTCGAATCAAGCTGGCCCGCGGCGTTGCTGATGATCGGCGACAAAGTCGTGACCGACAGCCCGCCCGCAGGTCGCTATCCACATGAGCTCGATTTGGGCGAAGCGTGGAAAAAGTGGACGGGCCTCGCATTCACCTACGCGGCGTGGGCATGTCGCACTGGCGAAGAAACCACGAAACGCATTTGTACCGCCGCAATGCTCTTGGAACGCCAACGCCTCCACAACGCAACTCGTGGCGAATGGCTTGCCAAAGTTCGAGGCGAGCGCCACCGCTGGCCCGAAGAACTGGCATCAAAGTACTTGCTCAATCTGCTGCGATTTGACTTTGACGAAAGGCAACGGGCAGGAGCGGAGCGGTTCATCGCGGAGGCGCACCAGGCGGGGCTCCTGCCGGAGAATCGTCTGCTGATCGCTGTGTGAAAATCGGGTGATCACCACAAAGACGCAAAGTACACAAAGAAGATCGAAAAGTATGAAGAGAGAACAGAGAGGTGTGAAACAATCAGCGTGTGGTCGTCGCACGTGCAACGCGCCCGCTCTCCGTAGCTTGTTCTCCATTTTCTTCCCCCTTTGTGCTCTTCGTGGCTTTGTGGTGAATTCTCTCCGAGATATTTCCAGCCATCACGCGTATTTTTACCGTACGTGCCGCGACTCCCCGCCATCCGCCATCCGATGATTGCTCGCCTCGAGCGAGAGCTCCGCCACGTCTCGCGTGAGGCGCTGCTGCGAGATGTTGAGCGCATCGAGCAGCTTGCTCCCGACATCAGCGAGGCTCAGATGTACCCCGCCGATTGGCTGATCTTCCGCGTGACCGGCTTTCGCCCGACGCAGACCGCGGAACCAGCCATCATCGAAGCACGCCCGAAGTCCCGCATTCGCCTCCGCTTTGACCCGCGCCGGAATGACGACGCGAGTGCGGAGCCGTCGCAAGTGTCTCCGACTGTGGGCGATCAGATGCCCGAGCTCATTTCCGGCATCCAGATTCTTCAAGACCTCAGCGCCCTGTCCGAGCGTCTCTGCATGCTCGCAAAGCTCAAACAGACCGAACTGCCGCAAACAACTTTTCATCGCGTCAAGGACTTGCAGAAGCTCTGGAACGTCAGCGAATCCACGCTCAAACGCCTTCGCAAAGCAGGCCTCGTCACCCGCGCTGCGCTCAACCCAAAGGACATCGCTGTGGGCTACGTCTCCCGCGCTGTCGCTGACCGATTTGCACGGGAGCACGCCAACCTCATCACCCGCACCCGTGGCAAGCGGCGTGTGAATGAAAAACTGCGAGACCGCATCACACGCGAAGCCTTGCGATACGCGAACTTCTTTCGGGCAACGCAAGAAACCTCAAAGTTCTCATCGAACGATGTGGACGCCAGCAAGTCGATCACCATCAGCCCCCTCGCCATCGCCAAGCGTCTCTCAACCCGCCACGCGATCTCCATCGAAGGCGTCCGCCAGCTTCTTGCGCGAGATTCCCGCACCAAGAAAATCTTCGCCATCGCGCCGCACCGCTCTGACCGTACTCGACTCGCCATGCTTCGCCTTTCACGCCACGGCGTGCCCGTTGAGCGCATCGCGGCGATTCTGAAGTCACGAGGCGAGCAAGCCCAGCCCGCACTCATCCGCCGAGACCTTGCGCTTGCTCGCGCCTCGCTCTTGCGAATCTGGACCACGCAGCAAGAAGTTCCGTTTGCGACCGGAACACACACCGTTGACGCCACTCTTTCTCCACGCATCGTGCGTGAAGACCTCAACGAGCCATGGCCATCGGACCTTCTTGCGCTGGTCAAGGCTTGGCGCGCGAAGAGAGTTGCGCTCGCCAACGAAGAGCAAGAGCTTGCCCGGGCATTCCAAGCACTCCGCTCTCGCGCTCTTGCCATCACCGCGAGTCTCGATCGCCTTCAGCCGTCGCCCGTTCAAGTCGACGAGGCCGAAACCGCACTCCGCTGGGCCTCCCTCTTGCATCGCAAACTTGTTGCAACCCAGGGCCGCTTGCTTCTTGAGACAATCGACATCCGCACTCAGGCCGCCGCGGAGCAGGTTGAAGTGCGCGAACTCACCGGCTTGCTGCGCATAGGAATCCGCGCAATCGCAGAATCCGTGATGATCTTTGATCCGCGCAAAGGCGGCCGCCTGGCAGGTGTTGCAGGCCTGGCCATCGATCGTGCCGTCACGCGCCATGCAAGAGATCATCACTTGACACATGCAACCGAGCACATGAACCCGAAGCGTGCCCAGCGAGTGCTGCTCCCGGGCGTTGACGTGGCACCCCTCAGCCAAAATCTTGTACCCTGGCATCGCTGGCTCACCGCGCCGCAATGTGTACTCGCGGCTTGCACGCCGAATGCACCAACAAGCCGCCGAGCGATTCCCGAACTTTCCCGCATCATCCTCACCCGCCGCTACAGCCTCGATGGCCAGCCACCCATGACGCTCTCGCAGCTTCAATCGCAACTCAAGCTGTCAAGAATTGCGATTGTCAAGGCCGCTGCCGCCGCGGAGCACGAGGCGAGAGTTGTTTTCTTGACGTAAATAGTTAGGCAAGACCTCAGAAAACATGGGTACCCTCAGCCATGACGACCGCTTCCCAGCAACGCTCGCTCGACGACATCGCCTCGGTGCGGCTCGTGCTTGGTATGGAAGTGCATGTAGAACTCGCAACGCAGACGAAGCTGTTCACGCGCGTCGCCAACCCGGCGAGATCAATCGATGGGCCAGACTCGCAAAGTCACGAAGGCGAACTCGGCGCGAATCAACTCATCGATCCGGTTGTCCTCGCGCTGCCCGGCGCTCTGCCAGTATTGAACAAAGCCGCCGTTGAGCTTTCCATGCTCGTGGGTCTTGCCCTGCGATGCTCCATCGCCAAGCACACAAAGTGGGATCGCAAAGGCTACTTCTATCCCGATCTTCCCAAGGCGTACCAGATCAGTCAGTATGACCTGCCGCTCTGCTTTGATGGCAGCGTTGATCTGCCCGCCGTCGATGCCAAGGGTTTTCCCGACCTCGCGCTGGAAGCGACGCGCATCGGCATTATCCGAGCTCACTTGGAAGAGGACGCGGGCAAACTTCTGCACGAAGCGCCCGGCGGTGGTCAGTTGGACTTTTCCATCGCAGACTACAACCGTGCCGGCACGCCATTGCTGGAGATCGTCACACAGCCCGACTTCTCCAGTGCAGATCAGGCAGTGCTGTTCGGCAAGATGCTCCGCAACATCTGCCGATTCGTCGGCGCGACGGAAGGCGTGATGCAGAAGGGGCACATGCGGTTTGAGCCCAACATCAACTGCACACTCACGATGCGAGACGGCTCGGTCGTGAAGACGCCGATTGTTGAAGTAAAGAATCTCAATAGTTTCAAGTCGCTCAAAGGGGCAATCGAGTGTGAACTTGCCGAGCAGCCCCGCCGCTGGGTCGAGGATGGGCGCGTTGCAGGGCCCGGAATGAAAATCACTCGAGGGTGGGACGACACGCTCTCTCGCACCTTTGTGCAGCGAGAGAAGGAAGACGCGCACGACTATCGGTACTTTCCTGATCCTGATCTGCCGCCGGTGCGTGTAGACGAGCGATGGCTCGACGCTGTGCGGGCGAAGCTGACTGAACTGCCGATGGATCGGTTCAAACGGTACGTCA
>CAZEZV010000049.1:0-18962 GCA_964516725.1 uncultured Phycisphaeraceae bacterium | reverse complement strand
GGCTCATGAGTTGATAGAGCCAGCCGGTGCCTTCGCGGCATGGGGTGCACTGGCCGCAGGACTCGTGCTTGAAGAATCGCGCGATGTTGCGAGTGACGGCGACCATGTCGGTGTCTTCGTCGAAGATCGTGGGGCCGGCGGTGCCCAGGCCCAGCACGTTGTATTTGCGGCCAATATCGAAGTCCATTTCGGCGTCGTATTGGTCCGGGCCCAGGATGCCCATGCTCACACCGCCGGCGATTGCGCCTTTGAACTTTTAGCCTTTGCGGATGCCGCCGCAGAGTTCTTCGACGAGGACGCGGAGAGGAATGCCCAGTTCGCACTCATACACGCCGGGGCGATTGACGTGGCCGCTGACGCCCATGAGTTTGGTGCCGAAGGAGCCGGGTGCGCCTTGGAATGTGCTTGCGACGCCTTGCTTGGTGAACCACTCGCCGCCATTGCTGATGATGCTGGGGAGGTGTGCGAGGGTCTCGACGTTGTTGATGATGGTGGGTTTGCCGAAGAGGCCTTTGACGGCGGGGAAGGGCGGCTTGATGCGCGGCCAGCCGCGCTTGCCTTCGATGGCTTCGAGGAGGCCCGTTTCTTCGCCGCAGATGTATGCGCCTGCGCCGCGGTGCAGATAGCACTCGACGGCAAACTTGCCGCCGCGGCCTGTGTTGGTGCCGCTCATCAGACCTTGCGAACCGAAGATGCCTTTTGCGTAGGCTTCTTTGATTGCGTTCTCGACGACGTGGGCTTGGTGGTGATACTCGCCGCGAATGAAGACGAAGGCGGTTTTGATGCGGCACGCGTAGCAGGCGATCGCGATGCCTTCGAGCATCAGGTGTGGATCAAAGTCCATCAGCAGGCGATCTTTGAACGTGCCGGGTTCGGATTCGTCGGCGTTCACGGCGAGGTATCGCTGGCCCGGGTCGGCTTCGTTGCCTTGTTCATCGACAGTGAGTTTGGGGAGGAAGGTCCACTTCAATCCTGTCGGAAAGCCTGCGCCGCCGCGGCCGCGCAGGACGGACTTTTTGACTTCTTCAGTCACGGCGTCGGGCTTCATCGTGAGGGCTTTGCGGAGGCCTTCGTAGCCGCCGGTCTTGGTGTATTCGTCGATGGAGACGATGTGGCGGGTTTTGGGATCGGCGTAGGGCCAGCAAGGGATGCGCTGGGTGAGCACGGGGCCTTGGCCCATGGCTTCGAGTTTGGGGTTGACCTTGCCGGAGGGGGATTTGGTGGTGAGGCCGGAGGGGTGGAAGGGCATAGGGGGGAGTTTAGGGGGTGGGATTGGCAAGAGACGCCAGAAGCGGCTCAACAACAGCAACGCCCCTTCGTATACCCAATTTTTTGAATTGATCGAGAGATCTTGTCCAGAGTTTGCGGGCGGCGTCAGAATTGCCGCGAGCCTCTTCCACTAATCCAAGATTCATAAGACAGGAGGCTGTGCCTTCTGTCTCGCCGAGAGGCTCATCCAGAGCGAGAGATTGCTTGAAAAGGCTCTCCGCCTCAGGTAGATTAGAGCGTGATAGTTCTACCAAACCAAGAATATTGTAATTGACCGACATTCCCTGAGGTCTTCCGAGGCGCTCGTCAATGCCAATTGCCTTTTTCGCATATGCCTCTGCGGCATCTGGATTACCTTTGTTGTATTCAATTGCGCCCAGATTGCCGAGCGCTCGAGATACGCCTGCTTCGTCACCAACATGTTCGGCCATGAGCATGGATTCTTTTTGCAGTGACTCGGCCTGAGAGAAGTTACCTCTACGAGCCTCGATGACTCCCAAGTTGGACAAGGTTCGAGCGGTCTGAGTGGATCGGGATTCGCGTCCACAAATCGCGAGCCGTCTGCGTGCTAATCGTTCGGCTTCATCGAGTTCGCCGATTCTGTCAAAGAACTGACACCCGAGAAACAGCACGTCACAGTCAGTTGTACCGTCCAGTGCTTGTGCGAAACCTTGGCGGGCCTCTTCTATTCTTCCTTCGATTGCATTTTTTGCGGCAGTTGACGCCATCTCCAGACGTCGCTTTGCAATTTTCGCCTCTACGATCTGCTCACTCGCAATCGCCCGCGCCTCCGCGTCCTTTGTTCGTTTCTCCGCCAGTTCTGCGAGCCGAATAACTTCTTGTAATTCTTGTTTTGTTCGTCCAAGCTCTTCCAAGGCAGCCTTGCATTCCTTGTCTCTCTCAGAGATCACCGATTCAGCATATTTCGGAAGCAGAGCGTTGCATCCGGTTCCATCTGACGCACAATCGAGTTCGCCCTCAGCAAAGGCACGAAGGTGTCGGTCAATTTCAACGTGGAAGTCTTTCACAGAGCCGAATGTGCGATACAGGACTGAGCGAGATTCTTCAAGTTTCCGACGGAACTCAAGGACCTTTGTCAGTTGCGGTCCAGCGTCAGCAATCTGTGCTGCTTCCACGTGTTTGAAGAGCACACAAATTGCTGGAGACTTCATGTTCTGCATTCGGTCTAGAGCGCGATAGAACTCTTCTTCGGTATAAGACGAGTACTTTGGCTCGGCATCAGGTGCTTCCTGTCCCCAACGTCGCCACATTACCAGCACGAAGAAGTCGCACGAGTCGATGTCCTTGTTGATTACTGATTGCGCACGACGACCCGTGGTCGCAAGAGCATCCTCCCAGCCGAGCGGGACAAACTGCACTTTCGCTCCATCACCGAATCCACGATTTAGTTCATCGATTGTGTCTTTGAACTGTCGACGCTCCTCGGCAAGATCGCTGGGCGATGCAATGAACACTTTGATAATTCGACGAGTTGACATAGTTAGATTGTAACTCTTTCTATGACACCACGCAAATTCAATATCAGCTACGAAGGCCAATAACTGATGCAGTCTGCCTCACACCTCCGGCCTCATCAACGGAAACAAAACCACGTCCCGGATCGTTCTCTGGTTCGTCAGCAGCATGGTCAGGCGGTCGATGCCTAGGCCCATGCCGCCGGCGGGGGGCATGCCGACTTTGAGGCAGCGGAGGAAGTCGTGGTCCATGGTGCGGAACGTGTTTTCTTCGGCGTTCTTCTCGGCGTCGAGGCCCCTCAGTTGCTCGCGGAACTTTGATTCCTGCACGTCCGGGTCGTTGAGTTCGGTGTAGTGGGGGGCGATTTCCATGCCCGCGATGAACAGGTCGGCGCGGTCGGCGATCGCGGGGTTCTCGCGATTGGGGCGGGTGAGCGGGCTGATGGCGCTGGGGTAATAGGTGATGAAGGTGGGCACTTGCGGATCGAGTTGTGCTTCGCCGCCTTTTTGTTTGTCTTCGAAGAGTTCGTTGATGAGCATGACGTCGTCCATGCTCTCGACGGCTTTCTTCCAATCGGCTCCGCCGTGCGGCTTGGTTGCGATTAAGAGATCGCGGGCCTTGCCAACGTTGCTCATCGGGAAGCCGTAGGCCTTTTCGAAGAGGTCGGCGTAGCTGCGGCGAGCGAAGGGTTTGGTGTAGTTGATTTGGTGTTCGCCGAAGGGGAGAACCACATCGCCGCTGCGGCCGGGTGTCTGCACTTCGGCCACCATCGTCGCCGCGTCGCGGATCATGCCTTCGGTGAGGTTCATCACCGTTTCCATGTCGCCATACGCGTCGTAGGCCTCGAGCATGGTGAACTCGGGGTTGTGCTGCTTGTCGAGGCCTTCGTTGCGGAAGTTGCGGTTGATTTCGTAGACCTTGGGCATGCCGCCGACGAGCAGTCGCTTGAGATAGAGCTCGGGGGCGATGCGCATGAAGAGGTTGATGTCGAGGGCGTTCATCTTTGTGACGAACGGGCGAGCTGCGGCTCCGCCTGCGAGAGTCTGCAGCATGGGCGTTTCGACTTCGAGGTAGCCCTGAGTCTCCATGTAGCGACGCATGCGCGAGACGATTTTGCTGCGCAGTTCGAAGACGCCCAGCGTTTCGGGATTGACCCACAGGTCGACGTATCGCTGGCGATAGCGAAGTTCGACATCTTCGAGACCTTCGTGCTTTGCGGGTGGTACGACTAAGCACTTTGCGGCGGGCGACACTGATGTGGCCCACACTGTGATTTCGCCCGTGCGCGTGCGCATCAGTCGGCCTTGGGCGATGATGAGGTCGCCCAGGTCTGTGCTTTTCGCAACGCCGAAACTTTTTTCGTCCACGTCCTTCTGAGAAATCGCAACCTGGATATCGCCCGTGCTGTCGCGCACGTTGAGCCACAGGAGCTTGCCGCCATCGCGGAGCAGCATGACGCGGCCCGCGACTTTGACGATGGGACGTGCATCAACAAAGCCCGGCTCCTTGCCGCGGGTCTGGTTGTCTTTGTCCGCCGCTTCGTCATACTTCGCGCGAGCCGTGGCGGTCTGCAGGATGCCTTCGGTGCGAATGCCGTAGGGCTCAAAGCCCAGCGCTCGCACGGCGTCACGGTTGGTGCGGCGTTGGAGTTCGTATTCGGAAGTTGGTTGAACGGGGTGCTGTGCGGACATGTGCAAGTATTCCGTGCCTGCGCGGGTATTTCTTGGAGAAAGGCAGTGAACGCAGAGGAAAACAGAGAGATGAGGAGAGGAAGGCGGAGGTTGAATGGGTTGGCGCGGTACGTGCGACAGGTCATGCACGTTCATCTTGCACGGTTCGGACTCAACTACGGCGAAGCCGTTTCGGTGAATAGCCCCGGGTCGCCGCGAATGCGGCACCCGCGGGCAGCGGGGCCGAGCATCGCGCACCATGAAGTGGTGCAGGCGTGGCGTGTTCCTTCACCACTTTGTGGTGACTTGCTGCGGAGAGCTTCTACCGTGGATGCCGCTTCGCGGCGATCCACGGCTATTCACCACAACGGCTTCGCCGCAGCAACGCAGTTGCGCGACACATGCAGTCTGCGTCGCGACCACATCCAGAATCCCTCTCTGTTCTCATCTCTGTTTTCCTCTCTCTTCCTCTCTGTCTTCCTCTGCGTTCAAAGATAATCCCACAACCAACACAAAACCACAAAGCCTCACAATCACAAAGACCCCAGCGTTCTCTGCTGGGGTCTTCGCGGGTTCAAAGGTTGAGTTGAGATATGGGGTTATGCGGCCTTGCGAGCCTTCGCCGCACGCTTGGTCGACGTGCCGACTTTGCCGATGACGGCGACGGCTTCACGCGGCGCATGAGCAATCGAGTCGCGCTGTTCGACGGGCATGGTGAGCAATTCGACCATTTCCATCGGGTCGCGGCCGTAGAGGTTGCAGCCGATTTCTTCGGCGAGGCCTTCGGCTCGGGCGAAGACGCCGCCGCCGACGGCGATCTTGGTGTGCGGCACCGCGTTGATTTCGCGGAGTTGATCGATGATGCTGCGCACGCCCGGCAGGTCGCTGGCGGCGCTGGCGAACATCAGTAGGAAGTCAGGGCGGCGTTCCTGCACTTGGTTGAGCACTTCGTCCGCCGGGATGCCGCCACCAGCGAAAGACACCTCAAAGCCTGCGGCTTCGAGCAGATCGCAGGCCATTTGCCCGGCGAGTTCTTCGCCTTCGCTTGGGCCGCAGCAGGCGAAGATGGTTTCGCCGTTGCGAGGTTGTTGCGACAGCTGCGCCGTCGCCTGATCGACGAGGCTGCGGAGCAGGCGAGTGCCGAGGTGGTAGGACACCTTGGTCATCTGGTCCTGCTTGTACAGCTTCTCGATCATCATGTGCGTGGGCCAGAAGACGTTCATCAGGACGTCCTGAGTGTTCGTGCACGTGTCAAACGCCTGCTGCGTCAACTTGCGTGCCTGGTTGCGATCTCCATTGGTGAGTGATTCAAACAGGCGTTCAACGAGTACTTGCTGGCTCATGAGAGCATCCTTTGTTCCATCCCTTGAGCCAGTCCTTGGCAGCTTGGGCGACGGGAGAAAGAAGGTCGGCGATCCTCACCGACCAGAAGGGGACAACGAACGCTGGTTGAGTTGATGTCAGAACGACACTACCTCACCGGCGTGAGTTCGACAATCGGAGCAAGTCAAAGAAAACAGTGGATATCGAGGGGGCTTAATTTGTGCCCGATAACACACAAGGTCCGTGATAATGTGCGTGACAGGCGGATGAAGCCAACATTATAGGGCATTAATTCGGTGCCGTAGACCTATAACACACGCAGATGCCGCCCGTGAGCGACCAGGACTCGACGTTGGCAAAATTGGCTTCACGCAGCGTGCGCTCAAACTCGTGGCGCGAAGTGAAGGCCATGACAGACTTGGGCAAGTACTTGTAAGCACCGGACTTGTCGCCTGAAATCCACGTCGCTGTGCGGGGCATGATCTGGCCGCAGTAGAAGTCGTTGAACCAGCGCATCACTGGATTTGAGGGATGGGCGAACTCAAGCACGATCAGTCTGCCGCCGGGTTTGAGCACGCGGCGGAACTCATGTAGGGCTTGCAACGGATTTGCGACGTTGCGGATGCCCCAAGCTATTGAGACCACATCAAATTGCGCGTCAGGAAACGCAAGGTGTTGCGCATCGCCCTCGGCGTAGGTTATCTTGGCCGCGACTTGTGGTGCGAGTTTTTGGCGTTTTTCGCCTGCAAATGACAGCATCGCGGGTGTGAAGTCCACGCCTACGACCTTCGCCGCGCCGCTGTACTTTGCGAACGCCTGCGTGAGATCGCCAGTGCCGCACGCGACATCGAGCACATGGTCGCCCGGCTTCACTTCCGCCTTTTTCACGGCAAACTTCCGCCAACGGACATCCTGCCACATGGAGTGGATGCGGTTGTTGAGGTCGTAGGACCCGGCGATTGCGGAAAACATGCCGCGGACCTTGGTGGGTTTGTCGGAGTTGAGGTGGGGGTTGGCGGCGAGGTCGGCGGGGGACCAGGCTGGGGCGGGTTGTGAAGGCGACAGCGACATTTGCCTAAGAATAGGGAACACACGGCAAGCCAACAGGCTTTGCCAGGGGGTAATGATGCAGTTTGTCGACCTTCAGTGGTGGGGCTGGACGATTCAAGCGGTTGCGTCGCTGGGCGCACTTGTGCTCATGTACAAACTCACGTTCGACGGCTGGGACGACTTTGTCGAAGCGCTCAAGTACTGGCTCATGCCGGACATCATCTCGATTTTGCGGGGCGAAGGCATCGAAGACTTCTGGGCCGAGGCGAAACTGCTGTGGTTTTTGCTGGGGACGCTGGTGCTGTCGGGCATTGTGTACTTTGTGCTTACGAAGGTCGCGGCGTAGCGCGGACACAGGCGGGCATTGCGAAACAACACAAGAGGCTGTTCCAAAATCAGTTTCACCACAAAGACACGAAGCGCACAAAGAAGAAAAAGGCTTGGATCGAAGCAGAGTCGACGAACACACACGTCGCGATGAATTTGAAGTGGGAGTTTTGGGACAGGTTCTACGCTTGTGGGTCACAGGCTGAGCACGTATCTGCTTGTTGCAGACATTTTGTTGCTGACATTTTGGGTGTGGGCGGGCCAGAGGCCTCCCCCACCTCGCACCCACTCCCCGGGAAAGATGAACAGGAAATCGATATGTTCAAGATCAAAGAAGGCATCAAGGCACGCGGCATCAAGGCATCGAGGGTTGGGATGGTGGCGCTGGTTGCCAGCCTGCTCCTGCCGCTCGGTGCGTGCTCGACCAATCTCACCACGGGTCGCAGCCAGTTCAACGCACTGTCGCGCGAGCAGGAAGTCGCCATCGGCACGGAGGGCATGCCCGAGTTGATCAAGGAGTATGGCGGCGTCGTTTCCCGCGCGGAACTGCGCGACTATGTGCGCGAGATCGGGCTCAAGCTCGTGGCAACGACAGCACAGGACGATCCGGCGATTCTTGAACTGCCCTGGGAATTTACGCTTCTGGACAGCAAGGTCATCAACGCGTTTGCGCTGCCGGGCGGGAAGGTGTTCATGTCGCGCGGGTTGGCGTCAAAAATGACCAACGAGGCGCAGCTCGCGGCGGTGCTTGGGCACGAGGTGGGGCACGTCACGGCGCGGCACATCAATGATCGCTATGCGGACATGATGAAGGCGCAGCTTGCCTTGGCGGGGCTTCAGATATTTCTTGGTGGCAGCGGAGGCGGTGCGGACATCTCGCAGTTGGGCGGGCAGATCGCGGAGGTCGCGCTGCTGAGTTACGGGCGCGATCAGGAGCTGGAGAGCGATGCGCTGGGCATGCGGTACATGACGCGCGCGGGATATGACCCTATTGGGGCGCGGCAGGTAATGGAGATTCTGGCGAGAGAGGCCGGCGGTGGGAAGCAGCCCGAGTTTTTGTCGACGCATCCGCATCCGGAGTCGCGGATCAAGCAGATCGACCAGTTGCTCGCGGGGCCTTATGCGGGGATGTCGGGGTCGAGCCAGTTCAAGGTGGGTGAGCAGGAGTTTCGGACGCGGCTGTTGGGCAAGCTTGCGGCGGCGTTTGGGGAAGAGGAGAACGAGCACGATTGTGCGTTGGTGATGCAGCATGCGTGCTGCTTCGCAGAGCAAGGAGTTCGTGCTGAGTAATCGAAGTGTGCTTGGATTCGTGCCACCGACAAAGCTTTGCTTGTCGGTGGACGAGCAGCAACGATCTTGTCGTGTCTGCATGATCAAGCACCGACAGTCAGAGCACTGTCGGCGGCACAAAAAAAAACCGAAGCCGGGGCTGCGGTTTCTTTGTGTCCGTCGTTTCCAAACTTAGCGGCGGGCCAGCGGGGCTGGGGTGCGGCCGATGAGTGTGTACAACCGGTTCTCGTTCAATACCGGGACGCCCGTTGCCACTGCCTGTCGTGAGAGGGCGTCGTAGCGCTCGACATCGCGGAAGCGGCGCTGGAATTCGAGGGCGACTTCGAGGGGGGCGTTGCCGTCCGGGCGCGGGGGGAGCAGGGGGCGTGCGCCCAAGAGGAGGAAGTCGACGTCGCCTGAGAGGTCGTCGGTGACGGCGCCGCCCCAGTTCTTCACCATCGATTCAACGCCCGCGCGCTCGGCGGGGGTTGGGATGCCATCGCGGTCGGAATCGAAGTTGCCGAAGACGACGAACTTGTAGGTCTTGGCGGGGTCGTACACGGCGTTGGCGATGACGTCGCCACGGATGACGGGGTTGCCCTTGAGTTCGCTGGTGATGCGGCAGGTTGCGGTGTTCTCGGCGACGTTGATGACTTCGAGCGTCGCTTTGCCGGCGGCGTATTCGCCCGCTTCGTTGGGGCGGATGGCGTTGGCAGAGCCGTACACGCTGAAGGTCATGCCCAGCGGGATGCGGTCCTTGCGGCCCAGGCTCACGACGACGGTGTTGTCGACTTCGTTCACGGAGACGAGCGTGCCGTCGGCGAGGCTGGCTTCGTCTGCGCCCTTGAACAGGTCCTTGCTGCGCTGGCCGCGGAGGTTGGCGACGTTGGACTCAAGGATGAGGTTGCGCTCGGTGAGGTCTCGCACCTGCTGTGCGTAGCGGTTTTCGACTTCGTCGCGCTCGGTCTTGGCGCGCTCAACTTGTGCAGAGAGTTCCTTCTGGAGGTTCTCGTACTTGGCTCGCAGGTCATCGTCCATGGTGCGGGACGCGCCGACGTCGGCGTTGATCTGATCGAGCGTCTTCTTGTGCTGCTCGGTGAGGATCGCGATGCGGGCGGTTTCGTTCTTGAGGTCGGCGAGTGCCTGATCGCGTGCGGCGGTGAGCTGCGCGAGTTCAGACTTCGCGGCGGCGATCTGCTGGTCGCGCGAGGAGATCATCGCGATCAGCGAGCGGTCCGCGCCTTCGACGCCCTGGAGCTTGGTGTCGATGCTGGTCAGGTTGTCGCGCGCATCGCCTGTGATGCGGGTCGAGAAGCGGTTTCGCTCCGCGACGAGGTAGGCAACCAGCGACTTTTCCTGGCTCTGGCCGGCGGCGGCGATCAACGCGCGAATGTCGTCGCGGTTGCGCTCGCTTCCGATGATTTCGCGGTTGTCCTGCTCGTTTTTGGCGAGCGCGGCTTTGGCGTCGTTGTACTTCCCGAAGAAGATCGCGAACGCGACGAACGCGGACAGCGTGAGGAAGATGAGGACGGCGATAGTGACGACGGTTCCCGTGGAGGCGCTGGTGCGACCGGCCATGCAATGCTCCCGTGAGGCCCAAAGGCTAAAGCCAACAGGCCAACATAAGTGTGAGGCGAGAAAACCACTTGCGACAGCGTTCACCCAACGTAGGGAAACACACTCTCGGGTGATCCAATTGCCTGCCCTGGCTAGACCATTCGTCTACCAAGGCCCTTTGGCTCCAACAAGTTCCGCAAACGGCGGACCCGCGTGCGAAAGTGGAGGAGATTGGGGTCTGCATAGTGGGAGGCTCGGGGGTCAACGTCAAGGGCAGCGAACAAACACCGATCAAACAAAGACGTTTTCCGCGAGGGTGTCTTTGCGATTGATTCGCGTTTTTGTCAGACGACGCGAGGCGATGGCTAGGGCCTTATGGCGACGCCGGGTGGTTTCGCAACGTTTGTTCGAGGTCGTGGATTTTTTCAAGAGGTAGTTATGAAGAGGAATGTCGGAATGTCATTGGCGGGAGTGGTTGGTGTGCTGGCGCTCGCGGGAGGCAATCAAGCGATGGCAGATTTTCAGATTGGTTTTCCGTTTGGCGTGCCGCCTGAGGTGCAGCTCAATGGCTCGGCGTCGCACAACTGGAGTGTTGCACTGACAGACACGGGCGGGCAGGCTGGGAGCATGTTCTACACGCAGAAGCAGCAGGTGCAGAACGGGTTTGAGACCACGTTCCGATTTGTGATCAGTTCGCAAGCGTTGATGGGTGACGGATTCGCGTTTGTGATCCACAACGACTCAGACGGGGCGAGTGCGCTGGGTGCGGGCGGCAGCGACCTGGGCTATGGCGGCGGGAACATCACCAACGGCATCGCGATTGAGTTTGACACGTTCTGGTTTTCGGGCGAGTTTGAAGGTGCGCACGTATCGGTGCAGGGCGTTGATGAGTTTGGCGAGGTGCGGGTTGACGACTCGCTGTCGCTGGGCGTGCATGTGCTTGATCCGGGTGCGGGCGACCCGAGCCTTGATGGAAGCCATGAGGGGCACATTTCGTATGTGCCGGGGATCAATGACGAGCCGGGCGAGCTAAAAGTCTTCATTGATAACACGCTTGTGCTGACGACGGCGATTGATCTTGGAAACTATGGCGCTTTCGGCTCCACGGCGTATGACGGAAGTGGCGAGGCGTATGTGGGATTCACGGCGGGGACGGGCCTTGCTGATTCCAAGCACGAGATTGAGAACTGGGCGTTCTTTGGTGATACGGGCGGGGCGTGCTATTCGCCGGGCGGGTTCATCGGCTTCTGGGGCGGGTGCGGCGTCGGGTGCCTTGAGTTCGCGGGCGTGACGGTGACTGGTTCTCGCGCGATGACGTATGAGTGGTATAAGGATGATGTGCTGATCACGGATGATGATGGAGGGCGCATCACTGGTCTTGGCACGCCGGATATTACAGTCTTCGACTTTACAGAAGAAGATCGCGGCTTGTATCGTGTGCAGGTGACGAACAGTTGCGGCACGCTGAACGGCGGGGAATTCCCATTGGGTGGGCCGATTGGACCTACGTGCGATTCGATTGACTTCAACAACGACACTTCATTCTTCGATCCGCAGGATATTGACGCGTTCCTGAGCGTCTATTCGGAAGGGCCGTGCATTCCGGAAGAGGCAGCCTGCAACGACATCGACTTTAACAACGACGGCTCGGTGTTTGATCCGTGCGATATTGACAGTTTCCTGCTGCAATTCAGCGAAGGGCCTTGCACGCTCTGCGGTGGATAAGCGTTTTAACCCCTTCCTCTTGGAGGCGTGCGCCGAGCGGTGCATGCGAACCCTCGCGACAACAATCGCGGGGGTTTTTTCGTTGCATGGGCTTCCAGCCCATGCGAGTTCAGCGGTTCACGGGCTGTGCCAACGCCGAATGCACGACAAAGACACGAAGGACACAAAGAAGAAAGTGACTGGAACTCACGCAGCGCCAAAGCGCCGGTGATTCATCGTGCGTTTGAAATGGGAGTCTTGGAACTTGCTCCTTGATGTTTGTTTGCCTTGTGTCCTTTGCATCTTTGTGGTGAAACTCTCTTGCGGAGGGTTTCCGGAATGCAAGAACCAGTACGGCTTGGAAGGCCATGCTGCGGCGTGTACAGTTGCCGCTCGTTCCGCTTCGCCTCTAAGGAATACACATGTCGTCACACTACGCAAGTCTCTGCACTCTTCTCCGCCAGGCCAGCACGCTGGGGTCGGTGTCGTCGCTGGTTTCGTGGGATCAGGAAACGTACATGCCCAAGAGCGGCGCGGAGGGGCGGGCGGAGCAGATGTCGATGCTGGCGGGGATTGTGCATGAGCGCAGGACGGCGAAGCGCGTGGGTGAGTTGATTGGTGAATGCCTCAGCGACACAAAGTTGACTGATGACGCGCGCATCGCGGCGAACCTGCGCGAGATGAAGCGTGATTATGACCTTGCGACGAAGTTGCCTGGGTCGCTCGTCGAGGAACTTGCGAAGACGGCGAGTCTTTCGCAGCAGGTGTGGAAGGATGCGCGGGAGAAGAGCGACTTCGCGAAGTTTCGGCCCATGCTGGAGAAGATGATTGAATTGACGCGCCGCAAGGCAGAGTGCTATGGCACTCCGAAGGGCGGCGAGTTGTACGACGCGTTGCTGGATGAATATGAACCGAATGCGCGAGCGAAGGATATCGAAGGCGTTTTTGTGCCGCTTCGGAAGGAATTGACTGAACTGGTTGCACAAGTCGCGGCGAAGGTGAAAGGCGCGAAGGGGTCCAAGCCTGTCAAGATTGATACGCGGTGTCTTGAGGAGGAAGTCGATCCGAAGTTGCAGCATGAGTTTGGACTGTTTGTGCTGAAAATGATGAACTTTGATCTTGACGCTGGGCGTTTGGATGTCACGACGCATCCGTTCTGCTCTGGGATTGCGAGTGGCGACACTCGCCTGACGACTCGCTATCGCGATGAGAAGTTCACGGATGCGCTGTACGGCACGATGCACGAGGGTGGGCATGGGCTGTATGAGCAGGGGTTGCCGAAGTCGCTCTCGGGGACGGGGGTTGGCGAAAACGCGTTGTTTGGGACGCCGCTGGCGGATGCGGTGAGTTTGGGGATTCACGAGAGCCAGAGCCGTATGTGGGAGAACTTTGTGGGACGTAGTCACGAGTTCTGGAAGTGGGCGTTGCCTCACGTGCAGAAGCGGTTTGGGAAGGCGTTCAAGAAGTATGACGTTGATGATTTCTTCGCGGCGACGAACACCGTGACGCCGAGTTTGATCCGCGTTGAAGCCGACGAAGGCACGTACAACATGCACGTGATGATTCGGTTTGAGATCGAGCGTGCGATGTTCAGCGGCGATCTGAAGGTGAAGGACGTGCCGGGCGTGTGGAATGCGAAGTACAAGGAATATCTGGGCGTGAAAGTGCCTGATGATCGGCGCGGCTGCCTGCAGGACGTGCACTGGAGCTTTGGCTTGCTGGGGTACTTTCCGACGTACACGCTGGGGAATCTGTACGCAGCGCAGTTCTGGGAGACGATCAACGAAGAGATTCCGACATTGCCCAAGCAGATTGCGAAGGGGCAGACGCGCGAACTGCTGGCGTGGCTGCGGACGCATATTCACCAGCATGGGCGGCAGTTCAGCGCGAGTGAGTTGTGTGAGATGGCGACGGGGAAGAAGCTGGAAGCGGCGCCGTTGCTCAGGCACTTGCGTTCAAGAGCGGCGGCGGTGTATGGGATTTAACGCGATAGTCAACTGATTCCAGCAAAATAAAACACTCGTCACAAACGCTTGTTTGAATGTCGGCGTTTTATTGCGGTTGTGGTTTTACAAGAATTGCGCTCAGGACGTGTTCTTTCACATAGGGAATGATCTCAATTCGTTCATTTCTTTGCTTTAGCGAATCGTGCACGAAGCCAATTTCACCGTAACCACCTTCGATTGCGACCCAATGAAGCCCTTTGACACGAATCATGGCAAGTACCGGATGACGCGAATCAAGGTGTGCTTTGATCTCTTTGGCATCATCGGCCGCTGGCTGTAGAAGGACATTTGTTTCAAAACCGTCCTGCGCAAGCACTCGCACTATGTCTGGATGAAGCGTTCCCAACGATTCGGGATCAAAGTTTGTACCTTGCTTATCAGTGCCGAGGCGAAATCGCAACTTTTTTTCTTCTGGATCAAGCAAGTAAGCGCGGTAAATGGTGCTGCAGGCGTGAAAACCGCAAGTATGAGGTTCGGTTTGAGTTTCGGTCTCGTACTCAAACGGTCCTTGAGATGGAACACTTCTATTCGGCGGTCGTTGATATTTCGCGTGGTAGTACTGAGGATTTCCAACGCAGAATGCGATGCCGGAGCCAATCAGCAGAAAGAGTGCAATGGAAGAAATCAGAAGACATCCGAGTGCGGGATGCGTTCGCATCCAATTCCGAGCAGATTGCAGCATGTTCTCTCTTTCCGCAAGTCGTCATTCCGTTTTCAAAAGGTTTGACTTCTTGTTCTAATAGAGCCGTCGGTTGACATGCATGCCGCAGGAGTGCGTGCGTCAATGTCGTTCGCGCTCCTCAACCTGTCCCGGAGGACGAGGCTTTGATTTTGTTTAGCACTTCTCGTAGCAATCCCCACACTCCGCCGTGCTCGCTTCGCCATACGCGTACACGTTCATCTTTGTGATGGGTGGCGAATAGATGTGCAGGGTGATGAGGTCCTGGCCTTCCTTCTGCATGTTGGCGACTTCGTGGATGTCGGCTTCGTCGGCGGCGCAGACGTAGCCGGGCTGCATGGTGATGGTGCCGACGGGACAGACGAGTTTGCTGGGGGTGACTTCGAAACGGATTTCTGTGCCGACGCCTTCGACGATTTTGAATGCGCAGCTCACGCCTTTGTGATCGTGGATTGGGGTGCAGTGGCCGCTGTGCCAGCAGTTGGCGAGCAGTTCGTAGTGCTCGCTCTTGCAGATGGTGTTGCGGCGGTAGCCCTTGACGCCGAAGACGCAGGCGGGAAGGATGTCTTCGCGGGTGATGTTGATGCGCTTGAGGATTCGCTCGAGCGTTGCGAGATCGGCGCGGCCATTGAGGCCGTCAAGGTATGTGATGAGCTCGGCGAGCTTGGGGAACTCGGTGGCGGCTTGACGGTGTTCGGCGAGGAGGGGCATTGGGGGAAATTTCCAAAGGGCCAAATGTCTAAATGGCCAAATGAACTCAGCTACGCGACGGCAGGTGGTATTGTACTGGTTTTCGCGGGGTTGTGCTGAGGGTTGCGTCGGTGGGGTGTGAACTGCGCGCTCTCGGACGCTGATTTGTGCTGAAAAGTCGCTGCTTTCCGGGGGCTAGCATCGTTTATGGCGGTGACCAAAGACAATCCGCAGGCGAGTTTGATTCTCGCCGGGATCGACGAAGCGGGGTATGGACCGTTGCTTGGTCCCTTGACTGTTGGGCTGAGTGTGTTCGAGGTGCCGGTGGCGATGCATGATGACGGGACGCCGGCGGCGGGCGCGCCCAATCTCTGGGATGTGCTTGCTGAGGGCGTTTCGCGAGAAGCGGGACGGGGAGGCAAGCCTGATGCGAGGGGACGCATCGCG
Organism: uncultured Phycisphaeraceae bacterium; assembly: GCA_964516725.1. Lineage (GTDB taxonomy): Bacteria > Planctomycetota > Phycisphaerae > Phycisphaerales > UBA1924 > BJHL01. The sequence continues at coordinate 3,495 of CAZEZV010000049.1, read as the reverse complement.
ATTGCGGACTCCAAGAAACTGAAGTTGTCGAGCAGCGTGACGACGACGCATCCCTTGGTGCATCTGGAGCGGGGGGTGTTGACGATGGTGCGGGCGATGCAACGCAGTGCGAGGGAGCGGGAGAGGGAGGGCGCGAAAGAGGGCGAGTTGGCTGAGTGCGAGATGCCGGCGACTGATTCAGAGTTGCTTGCGATGCTCTGCGCGGCGTGGCCTGCGGAGGAGTGGTATGCGGTTGAGGCGCGGGCGATGCCCCTTGCGCATAGTGCCGGGCAACTTGCGATTGCGGCGTCGCTCTTGGAACGCACGCTTGCAAAGGCGAAAGTCACGCCGCTGGCGATGCGGTGTCGGGTGATGGGTGAGGGTGAGTTCAATCAGACGGCGCGGGGTGTTGTGAATGCTGACGCGAGTGATCGGGAAGACGGCGACATCATTCGCACTGTCGGCAAAGGCGCGACGACCGGGAGGGCGATTCGTGAGCACATGCAACTGGTTTGGAGGCACTGGGGGCGAGCGAGTATTTCGGCTGGTGGCGAGTTGAAGGGGCGGTTGGGCATCGTGTGCGATCGGCAGGGCGGGCGGTCGCAGTACGCTCACTACTTGCACTCGTGTTTTCCGGGTGCGGCGATCACAGTTGTTGAAGAAAGTGACATGCGGAGTCGGTATGTGGTTGAAGACGCGAGCGGCTCGCTTGGCGATGGAACGCCGCGGCGGGCGGGGGTGAGTTTTCTTGTAGAGGGTGAGCAGGCGCACTTGCCCGTGGCCCTTGCGTCGATGATTGCGAAGCTGGTTCGGGAGTTGTGCATGGATCGGTTCAACAGGACGTGGGGCGCGAGGGCAAAGGTGCGTGCAGACCTTGAACTCAAGCCCACGGCGGGCTACGCGCTGGACGCGCAGCGGTGGCTGCGGGATATGGAAGATGTGCTGAGCGGGGCGGAGCGCAATGCGTTGGTGCGGATTGTGTAGGATCGTGGTCTCGCCGGGCATCGACCGCAGGCCGACTTGCGTATCCGGCGAGGCACCGGGCCTCCTGCTGGCACTCGCCCTATTCGCGAGACTTCTATCATCGTGCATGTCCCCTACCCGCACCATGCTGTTTGCTTTTCTCGCGGCTGTCGCTGTGCTCTCCGGCTGCTCCGGCAATGCGATGACACGCCGTGCTTCGCTGGAGCGCGACATCGCGCGCGATGTTTCAGAGGCCACGGCGCTCATGACCGGGGCGTTCACGAGTTATGAGCAGAGCAGGCGTGATCCGGAGTACTTTGAGATTCAGTTGCACATGACGCCGATCTGGCCGGAGCGCTCCAGCCCGAACGTCCGCTGGCTGTATGTCGAGCAGGCGATGAGCGAGGCGCTTGACAAGCCTTATCGCCAGCGCATCTACCGCGTCACCAACGGTTCGCTGCCTTCGACGGTTGTGAGCGAGGTGTATGAACTTCCGGGCGGACCGGCGGGCGCGGCTCGCTACGCCGGGATGTGGCGGACGCCCGAGGCTTTCGCACTTCTGAATGCGTCGCAGCTTTCCAAGCGCGAGGGCTGCGAAGTTCACCTGCGTCGTATCGGGAAGAACGTGTTTGAGGGCGGCACCGAGGGTTCATTGTGCGAAAGCAAGCTGCGCGGCGCGACGTACGCGACGAGCATCGTTCAAATGAACAAAGACGGCCTGACGACGTGGGATCAGGGCTTTGACGCGGCGGGCAAACAGGTGTGGGGGGCGGTGAAAGGGCCGTACGAATTCAGGCGAATGAGCGAGTAAGGTGAAAAAAGTTGAAATGCATGGTTCTCGGAACCTGCATGCAAACGAAAAACTATCACTAAGTCCCGGATCGCCTGCATCACGAGCCGATTTCAAGCGAATGATTGAGCACGACTGGCCCGCGGGGTTCGGTCATGTTTATTCATGTGTTCTCACTGTCCATCATCCGGAGGATGACGATGCCCAAGTTTTCAAACGTGGCCTGCAAGGCCCTCGCCCTCATCGGCGCCCTCGCCAGCAGCGCGGGCGTCGCCAACGCCCAGTTCCAGCTTCGCACGCAGAGCGTCGCGAGCGGACTCTCGCTGCCGCTGTATGTGACTTCCCCGAACGGCGACAACAACCGCCTGTTTGTGATCGAGCAGCGCTCGGGCACGACTGGGCGCATCCGCGTCATCAATCAACCGGGCGGGCTGAGCGGGCTTATCTACCTGTCGGTGACTGGCATCTCAACGGGCAACGAGCAGGGGTTGCTGGGCCTTGCGTTTCATCCAAACTTTCTCCAGAACGGTTACTTCTACGTGAACTACACGCGCAGCGCTCAGGCGGGCATCAGCGCGGGTTCGACGCGCATCGTGCGGTATCAGGCCAACGCGCCGTTCGCAACCAGCACATCGGCCAACGCCGCGAGCGCGACCATTCTGCTTGAAATCCCGCAGCCCGAGACCAACCACAACGGTGGCTGGATCGGCTTTGGCCCGGACGGGTATCTCTACATCGGCATGGGCGACGGGGGCTGCTTCAACGATCAGAACAACGCGGCGTGCGGCTCCGTCTTCCCGCACACCGCGGGCGGCAACGCGCAGGACTTGACGGCGAACCTCCTTGGCAAGATGCTCCGCATCGACGTGGACGGCCTGGACAACATCCCGGGCAACGCCGACGACGATGGCTTCCCGGCGGATCCCAACAAGCTGTACTCGATCCCGCCGGACAACCCGCACGTTGCGAACGCAAACGATGATGAAATCTACCTCCACGGCGTGCGCAATCCGTGGCGCAGTTCATTTGATCGCGCAACCGGCGATCTGTGGATCGCGGACGTCGGACAGGACGTGCGCGAGGAGATCAATTACATCCCATTCGCCACGGGCGGCGGGCGCAACCTGGGCTGGCGTTGCACCGAGGGCACTCGAAACACGGGTCTTTCGGGCTGCACGTTCAATGATCCCGCCCACACACGCCCCGTGCTTGAGTACGGGCACACCGTCGTTGTCGGCCCCACCAACATTCTGGGCTGCTCGATCACGGGCGGCTATGTCTATCGCGGCCCATCGATTCCGTGCCTGCAAGGTCACTACATCTTCTCTGACTACTGCTCGGGTGACATCTGGACGTTCAAGCGTGAAGCAAACGGCACGCTGAGCAACCTGGTTGATCGCTCAGCAGAGCTCGATCCGCCCGGCGGGCAGACGGTCCAGAACGTCACAAGCTTCGGCGAGGACAACGCGGGCGAACTCTACATCGTCGACCAGACGGGCGGTGAGATTTTCCGAATCTTCGCAGGGCCCGTCGGCGCTCCTGACTGCAACAACAACAACATCCTGGACAACTGCGAGATCGCGGCGGGACTGACGCCTGATGTCAACGGCGACGGCGTGCCCGACGTCTGCCAGCCGACCGTGTGCGATTCGATCGACTTCAACAACGACACCTCGCTGTTTGACCCGCAGGACATCGACGCGTTCCTCAGCGTGTACGCCGAAGGACCTTGTGTCCCTGTGACCGCAACCTGCAACGACATC